>NZ_CP071632.1:968750-1269166 GCF_017357385.1 Rhizobium sp. NZLR1
GGAAGCGGGTGCGGCTTGTCCCTTCGCTCCGCGAGCGGGGAGAGGTGCCGGCAGTGGATGAGGGGCAAGCGCTCGACAGTCCGGAGGCCAAGGTCTTTTCTTTTGATCAGGCCTATTCGGAAATCAGCTCGTCCATCTCAGGACCATCCTCGACCTTGCGCAGCGGCCGAAAACTCATCCGGTGCAGGGAGCAGGGGCCATGTTTTTCGATACCGGCGCGGTGCTGCGCCGTGCCGTATCCCACATGGGCGGCAAAGCCGTAGTCCGGAAACACCCGATGGACCCGGGCCATCATCCGGTCGCGCGTTACCTTGGCGACGATCGAGGCGGCAGCGATCGAGACTGAACGGGCATCACCCTTGACCACAGCCTGCCCTGGGCAATCGAGGCCGGGCGGCACGTCTAGCCCGTCGGTCAGCACGTAGCTTGCCGGAATGGCGAGGCCGCAGATAGCGCGGCGCATGGCGTCGAGGCTCGCCTTGCGGATATCGGTCTCGTCGATGCGGGTCGAGCTGGAGGAGGCGATGGAGACGGTGGCGGTCGCCAGGATCTGCACGAACAACTCCTCGCGCCGTTGCGCCGAAAGCTGCTTGGAATCCTTCAGACCCTCAGGGATGCGCTTCGGATCGAGGATGACGGCGGCTGCGACGACCGGCCCGGCCAGTGGCCCGCGGCCTGCCTCGTCGGCGCCGGCGACCGGCCAGTGGCCGGCCTTGCGGGCTTTGAGCTCCAGCCGGAAATCCGGCACCAGCGGAACCGCTTGGAAAAGCAGCGGAGAATCGGGTGGCGTGCGAGGTTTCATGCGGCTGAACCTCGCACGCCAACCCGATTGCCCGCAAGTCCCCGATCAGGGCGGCGGTCGGGGACCGGGTCCGGCGGATGGTGGCGGTCAGGCCCATCCGCGGGAATTGCGCTCGGAGCTCGAAAACAGGGCGGTTTCTCGATGGGCCGATGCGCAAGCTTCAAGCAATTGCAGGAAAAGTGCCTTGCGGTTTTCCCAGGCAAGGCGCGAAGCGCCTTTGCCAAGAATTGCGTAAAAAGTCAGGTCAATTCCAGGAAAAGTGCCTTGCGGTTTTCCCCGGGGCAAAGCGCGAAGCGCTGTTGCCCAGAATTGCGTAAAACAAACGGTTACAGCAGTGACAGTTGCACGCCGCTACCATCAGGCGGCACGAACAGGTCGTCGCGCAATGGCATGCCGCGTCGCGTCAGGCCGAAACGTCTTGCCGCCATTTCAAAGCGCCGGGCGATCTGCCAGGCATAGGGACCGGCGCCCTTCATACGTTTGCCGAATTCGGCATCATAATCCTTGCCGCCGCGCATCGAGCGCACCAGCGACATCACATGCCGGTAACGATCGGGGTAGTGCTGCAGCAGCCAGTCGCGAAACAGCGGGCTGACCTCGAGCGGCAGCCTCAGGATGACATAACTCGCCTCGGCTGCGCCGGCAGCCTTGGCCGATTCGAGGATGCGTTCCAGCTCGTGATCGTTCAGCGCCGGGATCAGCGGGGCGGCCATCACAGCCGTCTGGATGCCTGCTTCCGACAGCGTGTGAATGGTCTCCAGCCGGCGCGGCGGCGTGGCGGCGCGAGGCTCCATCGTCCGGGCAAGCTTGCGGTCGAGCGTGGTCACGGAGATGCCGACGCGCACCAGGTTCTTCGCCGCCATATCCTGCAGAATATCGAGATCCCTCAGGATCATCGCCGACTTGGTGACGATCGATACCGGATGGTTCGCCTTGTTCAAGACCTCAAGAATGCCGCGCATGACGCGCCACTCCTTCTCGATCGGCTGATAGGGGTCGGTATTGGTGCCGATCGCGATCGCCCGCACCTTATAACCCGGCTTGGCGAGTTCCCGCTCCAGCAGTTTTGCCGCATCCGGCTTGGCAAAGAGCTTCGTCTCGAAATCGAGCCCCGCCGAGAGCCCCATATAGGCATGTGTCGGCCGGGCGAAACAATAGATGCAGCCATGTTCGCAGCCACGATAGGGATTAATCGAACGGTCGAAGGGAATATCCGGCGATTCGTTGCGGGTGATGGCCGTGCGGGGTTTCTCGATCTGCACGTCGGTCTTGAACGGCGGAAGCTCTTCCAGCGTCTGCCAGCCGTCATCGATGGTTTCCCGCTGCAGCGCCTCGAACCGCCCGGTCGGGTTCAGTCCCGCCCCACGCCCGCGCCGCCGATCGACCTCGATCCGCAGGCCGGAAGACACCATCATCGCATCGGCAATATCTGCTGTGTTGGCAGGCGCGAATGCGGCCTGCCCTGCCAGGGACTGCTCTCTCATCGGATTCTCCCGTGACGGAAAGCCATCGCTCCCGCCCGTTTTGATGATTAAATTCCTATCCGCAAAACAAGAACAATGCAAGAACAAAATGCGGAAAACGCCGCTGGCAAAATTTTGTGCGGCGCATTATGAATAGGCAATGTTGACGGTTGTTCTCGAATGTCAGGATCAGGAATCTGAGCTGGCGCAGACCCTATCGGTATTGGTGGCAGGCGCGGTGGAGGGGCTCGTCAGCGATGTGGTCGTGCTTGATCACGGCTCGCGCGACGGCACCTCGCGGGTCGCCGACGCCGCCGGCTGCCGTTTTCATTCGCAGTGGGATATCAAGGACATCGTCCGCTCGGCCCGCGGCGAATGGCTGCTTTTCGTCGAGCCGGGCGCCAGACCCCAGGCCGGCTGGATCGACGAGATCGCCGAATATGTCGCGCTGAACAAGCTGCCGGCGCGTTTCACCGCCTCGCGCGGCTACCGGCGCCCGTTCCTCCGCCGCCTCGGCCGCGCCGTGCCGCCGCTGGAGCTTGGTTTGCTGATGCCGAAGAAACAGGCGCTCGCCGCTGCCCATAGCGGCATGCGCCTTGCTGAGTTCGCCAAGGGTCAGAAACCACGCAAGCTCGCGAGCGAACTGATTCCCTCCTGGGTCGCCAGAGCCGCGCGGTAATATTCGCGCTCCTCCCGTCATCGCGCAAAGATGGCGCCCAATGGAATTTTGCGCTATAATTCGTCGATGGCGCCGCCGAAGCGCCTCGCTTCGCAACGGATGGCCATGGAATGCCGGTGGACGGCAGAACAGGTCAGCGAAAATCTCCTCTTCTGCCGGGGTCCCGGCGAAAGGAGGTGCGTCATGGCACACGGTATGGTCTACGGCCTGCTGGCCGTCATATTGCCGACATTGATGATCGCGCATCCGCATTCGGCAGCATCGCAGACGATGCTCAGTTGCGCAGGCCGATCCGACGTCGTCAATTTCCTTGACAGGAACTTCGCTGAAAAGCTGACGGCAGTCGGCCTGGTCAACCAGAACGCCGTTCTCGAGGTCTATGCCGCCGAAAGCGGAACCTGGACGCTCGTCGTCACGGATGTTCATGGCATCAGCTGCATCCTGCTGTCGGGTGATAGCTGGGAAACGATGCCCGCTTTGCCGGGCCTTGCCATATAGCGAATTCAAAAGCGCGGCCCGCTTTAGTTGTTTTATGAATGTCGGTATCCCGGAACCGCGGCACACTCCCGGGCGACATGCATTATTTCGCCGCGCCGCGTTTCAAATGCTCGTCCAGACGCGGCATGATTTCGACGAAATTGCACGGCGCGCTGCGGTAGTCGAGCTGCCCTTTCAAAATGCCGTCCCAGGCATCCCGGCAGGCGCCGGGCGAGCCCGGCAGCGCGAAGATGAAGGTGGCGTTTGCAACGCCTGCCGTAGCGCGCGACTGGATCGTCGCCGTGCCGATCTTCTCATAGGAGATGTGGTGGAAGATGGCGGAAAAGCCGTCCATGCGCTTTTCGAACAAAGGTTCCAGCGCCTCAGGCGTCACATCGCGGCCGGTGAAGCCGGTGCCGCCGGTGGTGATGACGACGTCGATCTCGTCCCGTTCGGTCCAGGCCTTCACCCGGGCTGCAATTTTCTCCCGATCGTCAGGCACGATCGCTCGGTCGACCAGCCTGTGGCCCGCCTCGGTAATTCGCTCCGCCAGCGTGTCGCCTGACTTGTCCGTCTCCGGAGTGCGCGTATCCGAAACTGTGAGAATCGCGATGCCGACGGCGATGAAGGGCCGCTTTTCTTCCAGACCAGCCATCACATGCCTCCTGAAACCGTTTCCGTTACCTGAAAATACCAGTCGGGCCGCTCGGCGTGAAGAGCTGCCGCCGCATCTTGCGCGGCCGTCATGCTGGCAAAGATCCCGAAACAGGTGGCGCCGGAACCGGACATGCGAGCCAAAAGCGCGCCGCGCGCCTGCAGCATCGCCGAGATTGCCGCAATCTCAGGCACGAGATCGCGCGCAGGCGGCTCCAGGTCGTTACGGGCAGCGCCAATCGCCGCGAGCCAGCCGGTAGCCCCACGAAGACCCGGAGCGAGGTTCAGAGCCGGATTGTTCTTTGTCGCCAGTCGGCGGAAAACCTTGGGCGTCGAGACACCCTTCAGCGGGTTGGCGAGCACCATGGCAAACGCGGGCAGATCCGGCACGGCTTCGATCTGTTCACCGATGCCGTGGGCAATCAGCGGCCGGCTCTCAAGGCACATCGGCACGTCGGCGCCGAGCTGCAGCGCCAAGGGCGCGAGCGTCTCCACGGGCAAGGTCGTCTCCCAGAGCCGCATCAGCCCGCGTAGCGTCGCGGCCGCATCGGCTGAGCCGCCGCCGATGCCGGAGGCGATCGGCAGGTTCTTTTCCAAGTGGATGTGAACGGGGAAGGCGAGGGGGCCGACCGCCGCGCGCAACAAATCACGCGCCCGCAGCACCAGATTGGCTTCGCCGTCGCCGGCAAGCGTCTCGCCGAAACGGCCCGACAGGGAGAACGCGTCGGCCGGCGCGCGCAAGAAGCTCAGCCGATCGCCGCAATCTGCGAAAGTGACCAGCATATCGAGCAGATGATAACCATCTGCCCGCTGGCCCGTCACATGCAAAGCGAGGTTGATCTTCGCGCGAGCCTCTTCGGTGACACTGAAAGCGCCTGATATGCCCTCGTCAGGCATGTCTCGCCCGTCAGGATTTCTTGTCGACCGGCGGCGGGGTGACCGGTGCCGGATCCGGCTGCTTCTTGTCGGCCGCTTTGGCATCGTCGCTGGCGGCAGGCAGGCCGTTGGCGACCTTTTCCTTGATCTTCGGGACCTCGGCGGCTTCGGGTTCGGAGGCGAGCGCCCGGTTCCACTGATAAACGGCTTCGAGCTTGCGGCCGACGCGCCAATAGGCATCGCCGAGATGGTCGTTGATCGTGGCGTCGCCGGCCTTGATCTGTGCTGCCCGTTCCAGTTCGTCGACGGCGTCGTCGAAGCGGTTGAGGCGGAAATAGGCCCAGCCGAGCGAATCGATGATGTAGCCATCGTCTGGGCGAAGGTCGACGGCCTTCTTGATCATGCCGAGACCTTCGTCGAGGTTCCGGTTCATGTCGATCCAGGAGTAGCCGAGATAGTTCAGCACCTGCGGCTGGTCGGGATTGAGCTCCAGGGCCTTGCGGAAGTTCGGTTCCGCCTGGTCCCACTTCTTCAGCCGCTCATAGGCGATGCCGCGCTGGAAGAAGACGCTCCAGTTGGCACGGCCGGGAATCGGACCGATCGCTTCGACGGCCTTGTCGTAATTGGCCGCCATCGCCTCGTAGTCCTTGGCGTCGGAGAGCACGCTGCCATAGGCGAGGTAGCTGCGGATATCCTTCGGGTCGGAGGCGATCAGCGCCTGCAGGTGCTTGCGCGCCTCGTCTACCTTGCCGCCCTGGGCAAGGGCGAGGCCGAGTTGCAGTTCGGAGATGCGCCGCATCGGCGAATTCTCCGGCACCTTCTTGTAGAGCGCGATGGCGCGGTCCATCTGGTTCTGCTTCTCGGCGATGCCGCCGAGCAGCACCAGCGTATCGGCGCTGTTCGGGTCGAGCGCATTGGCGGTCTGCAGGTAAAGCGAGACGATATCCTCGGCGCCGTCGCGGTTCAGCGCGCCGCCGACCGAAAACAGCACGCCGGCGGCCCCTTCTTCGGCCGTCTTGACCTGCTGTTCCTGCTTTTCGTCTTTTTCGATACTGGCGCGCAGCGCGTTCAACGGCGCATAGTTCGGCAGCAGATTGTCGCCGACGGAGACGGCGTCGAGCGCCTTCTGCTTATTGCCTTGTATTGCCTCGAGGCGTGCAAGTGCCATCACTGCGCGCATGAAGGTGTCGGGCGCCGTCGCACCTCCCTCCTTGTCGAGCACGGCATCGTTCAGATGCTTTCGGGCGGATTTCACGTCGCCGGTGGTGATGGCGATCGCGCCTGCATTATAATTCTGGAAGATGCCGACCCAGTCCGGCCCCTTCATCTTCTCGACCATGACGAGCGCTTCCTTGCCGCGGCCGGCGCCGACGCGAGCCCAGGCGAGCAGCAGGTCGTTCATCATCCGATCGAGATCGTTCGGCCCGTTATATTTGAGGATGGTCTCGGCGGTCTTGTAGTCATCACGGCGCACGGCATCCATACCGCGCACGATCGTGGTAATGCGCTCGACGGACGGATCGCCCTTCAGGTCGTTGGCATATTTGACGCCGTCCTTGATGTCGCCATTGAGCAGTAGCGAGATCATCAGCCGCTGGCGGATCTCGGGATTGCCGGGCTCGATCTGCAGCGCCTTCTTGTAGAGTTCGATCGCCGTTTCATAGTCATGGTCGACATCGGCCGTGCGCGCCGCGAGGAAGGCGCCGGAGAAAGTGGTAACGCTATCGGCATCGAAGCTGTCGGTTGTTCCGGCTTCACTCGCCTTGGCCGCATCCTCGGCGTTGACACCGCCGACGCCGCCCAGCGAAAGGACAGCGGCAAGCGCTGCGCTCGTAAGAAGACGGATGGCAATTCTCTGCCGCATTAGGAAACCTTTCTTCGACAGCGTCCCGACACTGGTGCCGGTCGCAAACCAGTTGCGCTCACTGATTCATAACAGGATGGCTTTTTTGAAGCGGCGCTGCAAGAAAATCAGCCCGCAATCGAGCATGTGTGATCAGTTGACACGCTCGATGCAGAAATCGATCACTTCCATCAGGGCGGATTTCCATACCGTATCGGGCAGGGGCGCAAGCGCGTCCCTTGCGATCGTGCCGTAATGGATCGCGCGGCCGATCGTGTCGGCGAGCGTGCCGTATTTGGTGATCAGCCCGAGCGCTTTTTCGAGGTTCGCGTCGGTGCTGTTGCCGGCTTCGATCGCATCGCGCCAGAAGGCGCGCTCGTCCTCGGTACCGCGGCGATAGGCGAGAATGACCGGCAGGGTGATCTTGCCCTCGCGGAAATCGTCGCCGACATTCTTGCCGAGATCGGCCGCCTTGCCGCCATAGTCGAGCGCGTCGTCGACGAGCTGGAAGGCAAGCCCCAGATTCATCCCATAGGATTTCAATGCATTGCGACCGGAGCGACCGGCCTCGGCGACGATCGGCCCGACTTCGGCGGCAGCGGCAAAGAGGGCGGCCGTCTTCGCGCGGATGACAGAGAGATAATCGTCCTCCGTCGTCTCCATGTTCTTGGCGACGGAAAGCTGCAGCACCTCGCCTTCGGCGATCACGCAGGCAGCGGAAGACAAGACGTCGAGCGCATCGAGCGAGCCGACATCGACCATCATGCGGAAGGCCTGGCCGAGCAGGAAGTCGCCGACCAGCACACTTGCCTGGTTGCCCCAGATCATCCGCGCTGTCGATTTGCCGCGGCGCAGATCGCTTTCGTCGACGACATCGTCATGCAGCAGCGTCGCCGTGTGCATGAACTCGACTGACGTGGCGAGCTTGACATGGTTTTCGCCCCTGTAGTCGAACAGCGAGGCGGACGCCAGCGTCAGCATCGGCCGCAACCGCTTGCCGCCGGACGAGATCAGATGGTTCGCCACTTCGGGGATCATCTGCACATCGGAGCCGGCCTTGGACAGAATGAGCTGGTTCACCCGCTCCATGTCCGCCCTGGTGAGATCGACCAATGGCTTGATGGATGCCAGTTTGTTTTTGCTTTCTTCAAGCGGTATGACCACGCCCAACGACCCGGACTCCTGTTCATTCTTTGCATCTGACAATAGAAAGGGGCGATGGACGCGGCAAGGGGTGAATTGTCGCGCAAGACGAAATTGGAAGGAAAACGACGGCAAATGCATGAACTTATCCGCGCCAACGACCCCGTTCTGCTCTCCTTTGCCGAGAGTTTGATGAAGGATGCCGGAATTCACTGCTTCATCGCCGATCAGGGCATGAGCGTCCTGGAAGGCTCGCTCGGCATGCTGCCGCGCCGCCTGCTGGTGGATGAAGAGATGGCCGATCAGGCGCGCCGCATCCTGACCGACGCCGGCCTCGGCGGCGAATTGCGCGACAGGAAGTGAGCGCCCGATGACCGGGGAGCCTGCCGAAACCATCGATGCCTTTCATCGCGGCGCCTTCCATCTGGTGCAGCCGAAGGGCAGGGGCCATCGCGCCGGCATGGATGCGATGCTGCTTGGCGCCCTCGTCGCTGACGATCGGCCGGTCAGGGTCGCCGATCTCGGCGCCGGCGCTGGTGCTGCCGGCCTTGCCGTCGCCTCGCGCCTTGCCGATGCGGACGTGGTGCTTTTCGAGCGTTCGGCCGAGATGGCCGATTATGCCCGCCGCAGCATCCTTCTGCCCGAAAATGCCCATTTCGCCGCCCGCGTCAGCGTCGTCGAAGCCGATGTGACGCTGACTGCCAAGGCGCGCAACGATGCCGGTCTCATCGACGAGAGTTTCCACCACGTCATCATGAACCCGCCCTTCAACCACGCCGGCGACCGGCGCACGCCGGATGCGCTGAAGGCCGAAGCCCATGCGATGACCGACGGCCTGTTTGAAAGCTGGATCCGCACGGCTGGCGCCATCATGATCTCGGGCGGGCAATTGTCGCTGATCGCAAGGCCGCAATCGATCGCCGAGATCGTTATCGCCTGTGGCCGGCGTTTTGGCGGCATCGAGATCACTACCATTCATCCGCGCCAGGGTGAAAACGCCGTCCGTATCCTGATGACGGCGATCAAGGGATCGCGGGCTCGACTGTCGCTGCGCGCGCCTCTGATCATGCACGAAGAAGGCAGCCATAAGTTCTCCCCTCTCGTCGATGATTTCAACAATGGCCGGGCGGCCTATGCCAGGCTTTGAAAGCGCGTGCATCGAAGCTGTTCATTGGCGAGGGATGATTTGTGACAATATCCGACCCGCGGAAGCGCCTGCTCGATCTTCTGCGCATCGTTGCTGCCTATAATGACAAAGGATATCAGTGGATCCCGCATGACGCTGCACAGGTGGCGCTTTACCGACATCGGGTCCAAAGCGAGATCCTGCAGCTAACGACTGAGATCGGCGAGCAAGCCTTCAGCGCCGATCTGCTTGACATGTTGAAATCCGGCGTGGCCGTCCGAGACGACAGCGGCGATGCCCATCTCCTGGCCAAATCGGAACTCTCCTGAATGGTCGGAAAACCGCAGTTAGAGACCTGGTGGATCCAAATCGATCGATGAATGGCGGACAAATCAAAGCGCGGCGCATCAACCAAGGTCGATGCGCCGCGCTGTCGTTTCTTAGTCCCGGACCGCCGCACGCAGCCGGCGCCGCACTTTCGTTAGCCGGTGACGAAGTCGAAGAGCAGCTTGACGTTGAGGCCGGCGATGACGACTGCGATCAGATAGGCGATGCCGCTCAGCCAGCGCGGCGCGACGAGTTCGCCCATCTTGGCCTTGCTGGCGGTGAACATGACAAGCGGGAAGACGGCGAAGGAAAGCTGCAGGCTGAGCACCACTTGAGTGAGGATCAAAAGCTCCGCCGTGCCCTGGTCGCCATACCAGATGGTGACGATCGCCGCCGGCACGATGGCGATGGCGCGGGTGATCAGCCGGCGCACCCAAGGTTTCAGCCTGATCTTCAGGAAGCCTTCCATGACGATCTGGCCGGCAAGTGTTGCCGTCACCGTCGAGTTGAGGCCGCAGCATAAGAGCGCGATGCCGAACAGCGTCGGCGCGATGGCGAGACCGAGCAGCGGCGACAGCAGCGAATAGGCGTCGCCGAGTTCGACGACATCGGTCTTCCCATGCGCATTGAAGGCGGCAGCCGCGAGAATCAGGATCGAGGCGTTGACCAGCAGGGCGAAGCACAGGGCCACCGTCGAGTCGATCGTCGCAAAGGTCAGCGCCTCCTTCTTCTCGGGAACCGTATGGCCATAGGCCCGTGTCTGGACGATGCCGGAGTGGAGGTAGAGATTGTGCGGCATGACGGTCGCGCCGAGAATACCGAGCGCCAGATAGAGCATCTCCGGATTGGTGACGATCTCCGTCGTCGGGAAGAAGCCGGTGACGACGGCGCCCCATTGCGGGTCGGCAAGCAGGATCTGCACGCCGAAGCAGACCGCGATGACGCCGAGCAGCGCAATGATGAAGGCTTCCACCCAGCGGAAACCAAGCTTCTGCAGGAAGAGGATGACGAAGACGTCGAGCGCGGTGATCAGCACACCAAGTTCGAGCGGGATGCCCATCAGCAGGTTGAGGCCGATCGCCGTGCCGATCACCTCGGCGATATCGGTGGCGATGATGGCGATTTCCGCAAAGGCCCACAGCGGTATCGAGACATATTTCGGAAAGGCGTCGCGGCAGGCCTGCGCGAGGTCACGGCCGGAGGCGATCGCCAGACGTGCGCAGAGCGATTGCAACACGATCGCCATCAGGTTGGAAAGCAGCGCGACGGTGAGCAGCGCATAGCCGAATTTCGAGCCGCCGGCGAGCGAGGTCGCCCAATTGCCGGGATCCATGTAACCGACGGCGACCATGTAGCCCGGTCCGGCGAAGGCGGCCGCCCGCCGCCATCTCGAGCTGTGACGCCCGGTTCCGACGGTGCGGTAGACATCCGATAGCGACGCCTCGCCGCGTTCGTGCCGCCAGCCGCTTCTTGCATTCGGATTCAGGGCATCCATGCGATTTCCACCTGTTTATCGTGTCTGCACTATGACGAATTAGAATGATAATGCAAGTCATTCGCAACAACAAAATCAATCCGATGTTTTCAGGTCCGATGTTTCGAGAACGCAGCCATTGCGTTTGTCGTTCCAGCGCATACATGGATGCCGATCGCGGATTGACGATCGTGCGACCCGAAGCGAAGGATAAGAGATGGCTGGATTGTTGAGAAAGCTGCTGCCGAAACGGTTCCGCAAGGACGGCATCACCATCCCGGTCGTCCGGCTGCAGGGGGCGATCGTCAGCGGCGGCGGCCAGTTCCGGCCGGCCCTCAATCTCGCCAATGTCGCTCCGGTTCTGGAGAAGGCCTTCGCCATGAAGGACGCGCCGGCGGTTGCCATCTCGATCAATTCGCCCGGCGGTTCGCCCGTCCAGTCCCGCCTGATCTTCACCCGCATTCGGGAACTCGCTCGCGAGAAGCAGAAGAAGGTGCTGGTCTTCGTCGAGGACGTCGCCGCGTCCGGCGGTTACATGATCGCCCTTGCCGGCGACGAGATCATTGCCGACGCCACCTCGATCGTCGGCTCGATCGGCGTCGTTTCCGGCGGGTTCGGCTTTCCCGAGCTCTTGAAGAAGATCGGCGTCGAGCGCCGCGTTTACACCGCCGGCGAAAACAAGGTGATCCTCGACCCTTTCCAGCCCGAAAAGGAAAAGGACATCGAATACCTGAAGAGCCTGCAGCTCGAAATCCACCATGTTTTCATAGCAATGGTGCGCGAACGCCGCGCCGGCAAGCTGCGGGATGATGCGGCGGTGTTCTCCGGCCTGTTCTGGAGCGGCACCCGCGGCCTTGAGCTCGGCCTCATCGATGGCCTCGGCGACATGCGCCAGGAATTGAAGCGGCGCTACGGCCAGAAGACCAAGCTGGAGCTTGTCACCGCCGGCCGCGGCCTGCTCGGCCGCCGCATTCCCGGCGTGTCGCCGGTGTCGCTCGAAGGGGCGGCGTCCGGTCTTGCCACAGGGCTTGCCGAAGCGGCGGAAGAAAGAGCATTGTGGAGCCGTTTCGGGCTTTGAGGGGAGCAGAATAGGGTCATGCCGCAGCTTATTACCATCCTGATCCTGGTCTTCTCAGCCTGGTGGCTCTATCGCCGCTTCGTCTCCGATGCCCGCAAGCTCGCCGAAAAGTCGCGCCGGGCTGAGAAAGAGCGCCAGACCGGCGCGATCGGCACGCTGGTCAAGGATCCGGTGACCGGGGAATACCGGCTGAAGCGCGAGGGAGAATAGGCGCCACAGCTCCGCTTGCCGCGCGTCGGGGCTGCCCCTCATCCGGCTGCCGCCACCTTTTCCCCGCAAACGGGGCGAAGGGGATATGCCGCAACGTCTCCGTCCCTCGCTGGCTTCTCGCAGGGCACGTCCCCTCGCCCCGTTTAGGGGGAGAGGGTTAGGGTGAGGGGCAGAGGCTCTCTCCACACAGCGTTGCCACCCGCGCAAAACTCTTGACCCCTGCCGCCCTCCATGGCACCTGTCGCGCCGATAATCTCTAAGCAATCGGTGCCGTTTCATGTCAGCTATGCCAGACCATATGAACCCGAAGCGCTCCTTCCAGGCGCTGATCCTGACCCTGCATAACTATTGGGCGGACAAGGGTTGCGCGGTGCTACAGCCCTACGACATGGAAGTCGGCGCCGGCACCTTCCACCCCGCCACAACGCTGCGCGCCCTCGGCCCCAAGCCGTGGAAGGCCGCCTACGTCCAGCCGTCGCGGCGCCCATCCGATGGCCGCTACGGCGAAAACCCGAACCGGCTGCAGCATTATTACCAGTATCAGGTCATCTTGAAGCCGAACCCTGCGAATCTGCAGGAGCTTTATCTCGGATCGCTTTCGGCAATTGGTCTCGATCCGCTGCTGCACGATATCCGCTTCGTCGAGGACGACTGGGAAAGCCCGACGCTCGGCGCCTGGGGGCTCGGCTGGGAATGCTGGTGCGACGGCATGGAAGTGTCGCAGTTCACCTATTTCCAGCAGGTCTGCGGCATCGAATGCTCGCCGGTCGCTGGCGAACTGACCTATGGCCTCGAACGCCTCGCCATGTATGTCCAGGGTGTCGACAATGTCTACGACCTGAACTTCAACGGCCGCGAAGGTGATGAGAAGATCAGCTATGGCGATGTCTTCCTGCAGGCCGAGCAGGAATACTCTCGCCACAATTTCGAATTCGCCAATACCGAGATGCTGCATCGCCACTTCGTCGATGCCGAGAAGGAATGCCGGGCGCTGCTCGATGCCGGCGCGCCTGCCGACAACGCCAACCAGCGCCTGCACAAATGCGTCTTCCCGGCCTATGACCAGTGCATCAAGGCCAGCCACGTCTTCAACCTGCTCGACGCCCGCGGCGTCATCTCCGTCACCGAGCGCCAGAGCTATATCCTGCGCGTGCGCACCCTCGCCAAGGCCTGCGGCGAAGCCTTCCTGCTGACCGACGCTGGCGGCATCAACCTGTCGAAAGAGGCGGCGTGACGCAAAAGCCTGCCAGCCGTATCGTCCATATCAACGGCTGGCCAGGCACTGGGAAGCTGACTGTCGGCCGTTTGCTGGCTGAAAGGCTCGGCGCGCGGCTCATCGACAATCACACGCTGCTCAATCCGGCCGAGGCTCTGTTCTCCCGCAGCGATCCGTTGCACGCATCGCTGCGCGGGCAGATCCGCCAGGCGTTTTTCGACCATGCCGTGCGCGCCAACCCGGCCGAAAGCTTCGTCTTCACCGATGCGCTCTCGGATGACGCAGATGATAGTGCGGTCTTCTCCTGGTATCGCGATCTGGCTGCCGCAAGAGGCGTTAATCTTGTGGCGATCCTGATCGATTGTGCGCCGGAAGAGAATGCCAGGCGCCTTGCCTCTCCCGGTCGGTCCGAGGCGCTCAAGCTGACGGATACGGCAACGCTGCAACGGTTGCGGGCAAACTATAAACTGCTGCGCGGACTGGCTGAACGCACCGTCGAAATCGACACGACAGGCCTTTCGCCGGCGCACACGATGGCCCGAATCCTCGAAGATAGCGGCGTTTGACGGCAACCGGGAAACCTGCGTAGTCTCCGCCCGGACATTACTTCGCTGCGGGGGATTCGCGATGTATATTGCACTTGGCGTCATCGTTCTGGTCGTGCTCTACGTCGTCTTTATCTACAACGGCCTGGTTCGCTCCCGGCAGATGGCGGAGGAAGCCTGGTCGGGCATCGACGTGCAGCTGAAGCGCCGCGCCGATCTGATCCCGAACTTGATCGAGACGGTCAAGGGTTATGCCGCCCATGAAAAGACCACGCTCGAAGAGGTGGTTTCGCTTCGCAACAAGGCGCAGGCCGTGCCATCAGGCGATGTTGCCGGCAGGGCGCAGGCGGAAGGCCTGCTTGGCCAAGCGCTCGGGCGGGTCATCGCGCTCGCCGAAGCCTATCCCGATCTCAAGGCCAACCAGAATTTTGCCGAGCTGCAGGCCTCGCTGGAAACCATGGAA
Source organism: Rhizobium sp. NZLR1 (assembly GCF_017357385.1). Taxonomy (NCBI): domain Bacteria; kingdom Pseudomonadati; phylum Pseudomonadota; class Alphaproteobacteria; order Hyphomicrobiales; family Rhizobiaceae; genus Rhizobium; species Rhizobium sp. NZLR1. The sequence continues at coordinate 983,127 of NZ_CP071632.1, forward strand.
GGCGAGCTGCAGATGGCGCGGCGGTATTACAACGGTGCCGCCCGCGACCTGAACGTCAAGGTCGAAAGCTTCCCCTCCAATCTCGTCGCCGGCCAATTCGGTTTTGCCAAGCGGGAATATTTCGAAATCACCAACGAGACCGACCGCGCCGTTCCCAGCGTGAAATTCTGACGATCCGGCATTTTGCCTTTGCGAAAAAGCGATTAAGAGCAGGGGCAGACTGCGGCCGATAAGGCTCGCCCCATGGACGGAAGACTCAGCATGACACGCACAGCCAAACTCACGATCATCCCGCCGGGCAAGCCGCTTTCGGGCCGCGCCATGCCGCCGGGCTCGAAGTCGATCACCAATCGCGCGCTGCTGCTCGCCGGCCTCGCCAAGGGCACGAGCCGGCTGACCGGTGCGCTGAAGAGCGACGATACGCGCTATATGGCCGATGCGCTGCGCGCCATGGGTGTTGTGATCGACGAGCCCGATGATACCAGCTTCGTCGTTACCGGCAGCGGCAGGCTGCTGCCGCCGAAAGCGCCGCTCTTCCTCGGCAATGCCGGCACGGCGACGCGCTTCCTGACGGCCGCGGCCGCCCTGGTCGACGGCACGGTGATCGTCGATGGCGACGAACATATGCGCAAGCGCCCGATCGGCCCGCTGGTCGAGGCGATGCGCACCCTCGGCATCGATGCGAGCGCCGAAACCGGCTGCCCGCCGGTCACCGTCAAAGGCACCGGCCGCTTCCAGGCCGACCGCATCCGCATCGATGGCGGTCTGTCCAGCCAGTATGTCTCGGCGCTGCTGATGATGGCGGCCGGCGGCGACCGGCCGGTCGATATCGAACTGGTCGGCGAGGATATCGGCGCGCTCGGTTATATCGATCTGACCACGGCGGCGATGAAAGCCTTCGGCGCCAAGGTCGAAAAGACCAGCGCCGTCACCTGGCGCGTCGAGCCGACCGGCTACCGCGCCGCCGACTTCATCGTCGAGCCCGATGCCTCGGCTGCCACCTACCTCTGGGCCGCCGAGGTCCTGACCGGCGGCGCGATCGATCTCGGCGTTCCCTCCGACGCCTTTTCGCAGCCGGATGCGCGCGCCTACGACATGATCGCCCGTTTTCCGCAGCTGCCGGCGGAGATCGACGGCTCGCAGATGCAGGATGCCGTCCCGACGCTTGCGGTGCTTGCCGCCTTCAACGAGACGCCGGTTCGCTTCGTCGGCATCGCCAACCTGCGCGTCAAGGAATGCGATCGTATCCGGGCGCTCTCGACCGGCCTCAACGGTATCGTTCCGGGGCTTGCCCGCGAAGAGGGCGACGATCTGATCGTAAAGTCCGATCCCGCACTTGCAGGACAGCGTCTTCCGGCCGAGATCGACAGCTTTGCCGATCACCGTATCGCCATGAGTTTCGCGCTCGCCGGGCTGAAGATCGACGGCATCACCATTCTCGATCCCGATTGCGTCGGCAAGACCTTCCCCGCCTATTGGCGGACGCTCGCCGCCCTCGGCGTGACATATCAGGACAAAGATTGAGGTAACGTGCAGCCGAGGCTGCCGGCGGGGAGACAGGGATGGGGCGTCGGTTTTTCGGGTTTTGTTTTGCACTGCTGTTGATGTTCGCTGCTCCGGCGGCCTTTGCCGCCGAGGTCATCGACAGTTTCGCCTCCGACATCGTACTCGAAAAGAGCGGCGCGATGACGGTGACGGAAACGATCACCGTCGATGCCGAGGGTAACCAGATCAATCACGGCATCTTTCGTGATTTCCCGCTCTACTTCACCGATGCCGCAGAGCGTCGCCGCAGCGTCGATTTCAATATGGTCTCGGTGCAGCGCGACGGCGCGGATGAGCCCTGGCATACCGAATCGATTTCGGGCGGCATCCGCATCTATGCCGGTTCTGCCGACGTGAGGGTGACGCCGGGTCGTCATCGTTATGTCTTCACCTACCGGACCAACCGCCAGATCCGCTATTTCGACGATCATGCCGAACTCTACTGGAACGTCACCGGCAATGGCTGGATCTTCCCGATCCGCTCGGCCACGGCGACGGTGACGCTGCCGCCGGGTGTTACCGCCACCGACACGGTCTTCTTTACCGGCCCTCAGGGCGGGACGGGAAAGAACGCCAGCGTCGACGAGACCGGCGCCGGCCTGGTCTTTGCAACGACCGCGCCGCTTGACGCCAATGAGGGCCTGACTTTCGCGATCCGCATGCCGAAAGGGTCGATCGATCCGCCGAGCGCGGATATGGAAAGCACATGGTGGCTGAAGGACAACCGTAATTATTTCATCGGCTTCGGCGGTCTGATCCTGGTTTTCGCCTATTACACCTGGTCCTGGCTGAAAGTCGGCCGCGATCCCGCCCGCGGCGTCGTCGTGCCGCGCTGGGACGCACCTGATGGCATCTCGCCGGCGCTGGTCAACTACATCGACAATAAGGGCTTCTCCGGCGAGGGCTGGACCGCGCTGTCGGCCACGGCGCTCAATCTTGCCGTCCGCGGTTACGTCAAGCTCGAAGACCTGAAGAATTCAATCGTCATCCAAGGTACCGGTAAAGCGCTCGGCAAGGAGAAATTCCAGGCCGGCGAAATCGAATTGCTGAAGGTTGCCGGCGGTGCGGGTTCGACACTGGCGATCGACAAGGCCAATGGCGAGCGGGTCAAATCCGTCGGCCAGGCCTTCCGTTCGGCGATCGAGAAGGAGCACCGCGGCAAATATTACAATTCCAACCTCGGTTATACCGCAGGCGGCATCGCGCTCAGCGCCGCCGCCCTGGTGGCGCTGTTCGTCTTTGGCTCGCTGGAACCGGAGACGATCGCGCTGATGCTGATCCCGGCCGCCATCGCGGTTTTTGTTGCCGTGTTCGCTGCCGCCCTCGTCAGGTCGCTGCATCGCGGCACGTCGCTGTTCGGCAAGATCATCGCCATCATCGCCACCGCGGTCGGCGTTTTCGTCGGCATCAGCATTCTTGCGGTCGTCGTTATGGCGCTTGCCTCGTCGCTGGTGGAACTGCATGAAACGCCGATGCTCTTTGCCGTCGGCGGCATCGTGCTTTTGAACATCCTCTATTTCTTCATCATGAGCGCGCCGACCCCGCTCGGCGCCAAGATGATGGATGGCATAGACGGCTTGCGCCAATATTTGACGCTGGCCGAGAAAGACCGGATGAACACGGCGGGCGCCCCGCAAATGTCGCCGCGGCATTTCGAGACGCTGCTGCCTTATGCCGTGGCGCTTGGGGTCGAAAAACCCTGGTCGCGCACCTTCGAGACCTGGCTTGCAGCCGCCGCGGCCGGTGCGGCTGCCGCCTATGCGCCCGCCTGGTATTCCGGCAATTTCAACAGCGGCAGCTTTTCCGACCGCATCGGCGGCTTTTCCTCGTCGATGGCCTCGACCATCGCCTCGACGATCCCTGCGCCGCCGCCCTCGAGTTCGTCCTCCGGTTTTTCCGGCGGCGGTTCGTCCGGCGGGGGTGGCGGAGGCGGTGGGGGCGGCGGCTGGTAAGCTTTCCCGCTTGACCTTTCGGCCCTTGGCCCTTAACCGCCAGAGGCAAAAGGAAAGGGTGGCGCATGAAGGTTCTGTTGATCGGATCGGGCGGACGCGAGCATGCGCTCGCCTGGAAGCTGGCGCAATCGCCGTTGATGACGGAATTCTACGCCGCACCCGGCAATCCCGGCATAGGCGAACACGCCATCCTCGTGCCCTTGAATATCGAGGATCATGAAGCAGTCGCCGCTTTCTGCCGAGAGAAGGCGATCGATTTCGTCGTCGTCGGCCCGGAAGCGCCGCTGGTCGCCGGCCTTGCCGACCGGCTGCGCGCCGACGGTCTGACGGTCTTCGGCCCCTCCGCCGCCGCCGCCCAACTCGAGGGCTCGAAGGGCTTCACCAAGGATATCTGCGCCCGCTACGGCATTCCGACGGGCGCCTACCAGCGCTTCAACAATGGGCCGAAGGCCAAAGCCTATATCCGCGCTGAAGGCGTGCCGATCGTCGTCAAGGCTGACGGCCTTGCCGCCGGCAAGGGCGTGACGGTTGCGATGACTCTGGATGAAGCCTTGGCGGCCGTCGACGACTGCTTCGAGGGCGCCTTTGGCGAAGCCGGCGCCGAAGTCGTCGTCGAAGCCTATCTCGATGGCGAGGAGGCAAGCTTCTTCTGCCTCTGCGACGGGAAGAACGCGCTACCGCTCGCAACCGCCCAGGATCACAAGCGGGTGGGCGAGGGCGATACCGGCGTCAATACCGGCGGCATGGGCGCCTATTCGCCGGCGCCTGTCATGACTGCCGAAATGGTCGAGCGCACCATGAAGGAGATCATCGAGCCCACGATCCGCGGCATGGCTGAGAGCGGTCATCCCTTCTCCGGCGTGTTTTTCGCCGGGCTGATGATCACCAGGAAGGGGCCGGAACTCATCGAATACAATGTCCGCTTCGGCGATCCCGAATGCCAGGTGATGATGATGCGGTTGAAGAGCGATCTGCTGCCGCTGCTGCTTGCCACCGCCAACGGCACGCTCGATCAGCTGAAGGCGGAATGGAATGACGATCCGGCGCTGACAGTGGTCATGGCCTCCAAAGGCTATCCCGGCGCCTACGCGAAGAATACGCCCATCCTCTCCGTGCCCGAGGCAGGCGAGGGCGAGAAGGTGTTTCATGCCGGCACGGGTCTCAAGGACGGCGCGCTGGTTGCGACCGGCGGCCGCGTGCTGAACGTCACCGCCTCGGGCGGCACGGTGGCCGACGCCAAGGACCGCGCCTACGCGCTGCTCGACCGGGTGAGGTGGGAAAACGGCTTTTGCCGGCGCGACATCGGCTGGCGGGCGATCGAGCGCGAAACGGGCTCGGACAAAGTATAAACCGCGGCGTTCTTTAAATTTTTACCCTTTCCCCTGACGGGATGGAAACAAAGCTGCGCTATACCGCTCTCACAGTGAGACGGAGGTGCGTTGATGCGTCAGATTTTCCTCGGTGCGGCAATCCTGCTGATGGCAGGTTCGGCGATGGCGTCCTCGATCGAGGTGATCGGCAAGACCGCGCCGCACGCTGACGGCAGCATCGTCACCGAAACCTGTGTCAATTGCCCGCCGCTGCAGGCCGAACTCGTCAAGAAGGACTATAAGGTGCCGGAACTTAAGCCCGGCGTCCTCCAGGCCAGTGAAGTCCGCGATGTCGGCGGCGAAAAGAAGATCTATCGCACCGAAGGCTGGATGGGCGGCTCACCCGTCGTCTTCGTCAGCAAGGCGACCCCGGAAGCGATCATTGCGGCCATGCCGCCGACCCCGCCTGCCGATGGCATCGATATGAGCGCGACGACCGCAGCCGTCATCGGAAGCGACACCAAGCCCGTTGCCGCCGGCATGGCGGAACAACCGGCGACGCTTAACGTTTCCGAATTCAAGATGCGTTTTTAAAGCAACTTCGGTTTTAACGTCCGGAATTGCGTAAAGACGAAAGTTCCCTGCCCCTGCCTGATCAAGGTTTCGATCGCTTGGGGTTCCACTTCGGTGGACCGGATGCATCCTCGAAGAGAAGCGAGGGTGCATTCCTGTTTTGGAACATATGCGGAAAAATGGGCGCGGATTTCGGCCCTTGCAGACCGCCGGATGAACGTCCGGCGGTTCTGCTTTGTCGGTGCCCCCAGATTTTTAGGGAATTCGCGTCGTAAACAGTAAAATTAAAGCTTTCTTATCGGATAAGCCTCAATTGTTACTCACCGGTCGCAGCATGTTGTTTTTAGCAGCGGTAGACGCGTCGTCTTCTTGGGCGCGCTCGCACAAGCGGTAGAAGACCGCACCGGAATGCCCCACCATTCCCGTTGCGAGGATTCATGAAAAATCTCAAAATATCGAAGCAGCTCATATTGCTGGTCATCGGCCTGATGATCGCCTTCGCGATCGCCACGTCCCTGCAGATCCGCTCCTCGGTCGATGCGATCTACAAGGAACGCTATGACATGCTCCGTTCCGAAGTTCAGTCGGCGGTCTCTGTTCTCAAGCTTTACCAGGCCAAGGTCACCGCGGGCGAAATGACGCTTGAGGACGCCCAGAAGCAGGCCTACGCCACCGTCAATGCAATGAAATACGATCCCGATGGCTATTTCTTCGGCTATAGCTACGACATCCAGATGATGTTCCACTTCGATGCCTCGAAAATCGGGCAGATCAACAAGGGCCAGCCGGACAGCAAGGGCAAGCTCTATCGCGAAGAGCTGGTCAGGCTCGGGCAGCAGGGCGGCGGTCTCGTCGAATATTATTCCACAGCCAAACCGGGTCAGCCGGCTGGCGATTTTCGTAAGACGGCCTATGCACTGGCCTTCGACCCTTGGAAGGTCGTCGTCGTCACCGGCGTCTACATGGAAGATCTCGATGCCCAGATCAACAGCACGATCCTGACCGCCTTGTCCGGCAGCATCATACTGTTCTTCCTTGCTATTGCGGCCGCTTATGTCGTCATCCGCGGCATTTCGGGCCCTCTCAACAACGTCCATGCCGCCCTGAAGGCGGTGGCCGAAGAGGACGTTTCCATCGCCATTCCGCATACCGGCATGAACAACGAAGTCGGGATGATGGCCAAGGCGACGCAGTCGCTGCAGGAAAAGATCAGGGAACGCCATGCGATGTCGGATCGCGAGGCGGCCCAGCAGCTGGCACTGGAAAACGAGCGCGAGAACAACCTGCGCCAGCAACAGGACGAAGCGACGCTCCAGGCCCGGGTGGTGACGACGATCGGCCAGGCGCTGGAGATGATTGCCCGTGGCGATCTCACTGTCCGCTGCGCCGATCTCGGCCAGAAATATGCCGCCCTTCGCGACAACTTCAACGATGCATTGTCGCATCTCGAAGCCGCCATGGCCAAGGTCAGCGCCAAGGGTACCGATATCGGCACCAGCAAGGAAGAGATCCGCCGCGCCTCCAACGAATTGTCGCGGCGCACCGAGCGCCAGGCGGCAAGCCTCGAGGAAACCTCGGCGGCCCTCGACGAACTCACCGTCGCCGTCCGCCAGACGGCAGACGGCGCCCATGAGGCGAGCAAACGTGTCCATTCGGTCAGCACCGAAGCCACCCACAGCGATGCGATCGTCACCCAGGCGATCGAAGCGATGAGCGGCATCGAGAAGTCGTCCTCGGAGATCACCAAGATCATCGGCGTCATCGACGAGATCGCCTTCCAGACCAACCTCTTGGCGCTGAATGCCGGCGTCGAGGCGGCCCGCGCCGGCGAATCCGGCAAGGGTTTTGCGGTCGTCGCCCAGGAAGTCCGCGAGCTTGCCCAGCGCTCCGCCGCTGCGGCCAAGGAAATCAAGGACCAGATCGCTCGTTCTTCCAGCCAGGTCGACCATGGCGTCCGGCTGGTCGGCGAGGCTGGCGAAGCGCTGAAGCGCATCTCCGATCAGATCAAGGCTGCCAACGAGATCGTTGCCAAGATCGCCCACAGCGCCTCCGAACAGGACACGACGCTGCGCTCGATCTCGTCGTCTATGAACCAGCTCGATGCCGCCACCCAGCAGAACGCCGCCATGGCCGAGGAGACCACGGCATCGGCGGAAACGCTGGCCACCGACACCGACGAGCTGATCGATCTCATCCGCGGCTTCCGCGTCAGTGGCGAAAACATGGCTCCGGCCATGCATCAGGGTCGCCGCGCCGCTTAAACGGCGCGGGGACAATCGGCGTTTCATCACCAAATTCTTAGCGGCCGTCGGTTCTCCGGCGGCCGTGCCGTTTTGGACGCCTATCAGCATGAATGAAATTGCTCGGCGAGAGCAGCCCCTTGTATCTGCACGTTAGAGATTTTGTGCGATGGAAGCGATTGAGCCTCTGGCCGGGTGGCCACCCGGCCAGAGGCGTGACGAAGTCGCCCGTTCCCCCTCTGGTTACAACCGTGGATGAGCCTGGGATCTTCGTCATCGTCACGTACGACCGAATAGTCGCTTGGTTCCAATCGCACGCACAAGGCAGGTTACCGTGAACAGAGTTATATGTGGAGTGGATGTTTCGAAGGACTGGCTGGATGCGTCTATCCGCCCGTCCGGGACGTTTGAGCGTTTCAGCAATGACGCCACCGGCATCGGCGCGCTGGCCGATCTTTGCCGGGCCGAGAATGTCGAGCTCGTCGTCATGGAGGCTTCCGGCGGTTACGAGCGGACGGCCTTCCTGTTGTTGTGGGAGATGGGGATCGCCTGCGCCTTGGCTAATCCGCGCCATGTGCGCCGGTTTGCCGAAGCCATGGGCTTTCTGGAAAAGACCGACCGCATCGATGCGGCGATGATCGCCCATTATGCCGAAACCAAGCGGCTGGCTGCCCTGCCGCCGCCGAAAGCCGCGCAGATGCGGCTGTCGGCGCTGATGGCGCGGCTGTCCCAGGTCACGAGTGACCTGACCGTCCAGAGGCAGCGCCGCAGTGCGGCCCGCGATCATCAGAGCGTGGCAAGCCTCAACGAGGTGATCGCGCTTCTGGTGCGCCAGAGCCGCACCCTCGAAGGCGAGATTGCCTCGATGATCGATGACGATCCGCTCTGGGCCTGCCTCAACCAGGCCTTTCGCTCGATCAAGGGCGTGGCCAACCGTACCGTTGCCCGGCTGATGGCCGAATTGCCTGAGATCGGCCGGATCTCCAACAAGGCGATCGCCAAGCTGGCCGGCCTTGCGCCGATTGCCAACGACAGCGGCAAACGCAGCGGACATCGGCCGGTGCGCGGCGGGCGCTCCGGACCACGCGCCATTCTGTTCCTGGTTGGCGCCATCGCAGCCCGACACAATCCGCATCTGGCGGCATTCCAGCAAAGGTTGCAAAGCCAGGGCAAACCGAAAATGGTCATCCGCATCGCGCTCGCCCGAAAACTCCTGGTCATTCTCAATGCAAAAGCACGAGATGCGCGAAGAGAATTCGAACATGCAACTTGACAGCCCAGATAGTCGCTCATCCGCCCGGCACCTTCTCCCCGCAGGCGGGGCGAAGGGGGACATGCCGCGACCTCTCCGTCCCCACTACCCCTCGCGGGGCAAGTCCCCTCGCGCCGTTTACGGGGAGAGGGTTAGGGTGAGGGGCAGATTTCGGCTCTAACCGGACAGCCGAACCCCTGTTCTTACCCCGAGATCTTCGAAAAATCCGCGACCGTTCCCGTCGCCGCACGGATCAGCCGGAGCAAGGCGAGGCGGTTGGCGCGGATGGCGGCGTCCTCGTCGTTGACGAGAACCCCTTCAAAGAAGCGGTCGACCGGGCCGCGCAGCTTGGAAAGCGCCTCCATCGCCGAGCGGAAGTCCTCGCCGGCGACGGCGTTCGAAGCATCCTTAGAGGCGCCTGAAATCGCCGAAAACAGCTCCTTCTCGGCGTCGAGCTTCAGCAGCGCTGCCGAAACGCCATCGGCGATCACGGTGCCCTTCTTTTCCTCGGCAGCGAGCAGCTGCGTCGCCCGCTTGGTGCCGGCAAGCAGGTTTTTGCCATCCTCGGAGGTGATGAAGGCGGTCAGCGCTTCGACGCGGCGTGCCACCATCAACAGATCGTCGGCATCGGCTGTCAGCACGGCGTCGATGAGGTCGTAGCGGGCGCCCTGGTCGCGCAGATAGACCTTGAGACGGTCATGGAAGAAGGAGAGCAGATCGGCGTCCTTGGTCGTCGCCACCAGCGGCAGGCGGACCCTTCGCTCCAGCAGGATACGGACGACACCGAGTGCCGCACGCCGCAGTGCGAACGGATCCTTCGAGCCGGTCGGCTTTTCGTCGATCGCCCAGAAGCCGGTCAGCGTGTCGAGCTTGTCGGCAAGCGCAATGGTGATCGCCACCTTGTCCTCCGGCACGCGATCCGACGGACCCTGCGGCTTGTAATGGTCCTCGATCGCTGCGGCAACGGAGGCATCCTCACCCTGAAGCACCGCATATTTGCGGCCCATCAAGCCCTGCAGTTCCGGGAATTCGCCGACGGCTTCGGTGCGAAGATCGGCCTTGGCGAGCACCGCGGCGCGATCGGCGAGCGCCGCATCCGCGCCGATGATCTTGGCCAATTCCTTGGCCAGCGCCCGGATGCGCGAAACGCGCGCCCCCTGCGTGCCGAGTTTGGCATGGAAGGTCACGTCGAGCGCATCGAGCTTGGCCATGCGCTGGTCGAGCGGCTTCTTCAGGTCGAGATCGAATTTCTTTGCGGAAGCCTCAAGCGTCTCCAGATCCGGCAGGTCGCCCTGATCGCGCTTCCAGAAATGCAGCGCATCCGAAAGCCGGGCCCGCACCACCTTGCCGTTGCCGTGGACGATTTCCTTGCCGCCGTCGATCGCCTGGATATTGGCAACCAGGATGAACTTGTTCGACAGCGTTTCCTCACCCGGTTTGCGCGTGACGAAGCACTTCTGGTTGGTCTTGATCGTCAGCCGGATGATCTCGGAGGGGATGGAGAGATAGTCCTCCTCGAAGCTGCCCATCAGCACCTGCGGCCATTCGACGAGGCCGGAGACTTCCTCCAGCAGACCTTCGTCTTCTACCAGCTCCAGCCCATTGGCGAAGGCGATGTCGCGGGCGTCGTGCAGGATGATGTCCTTGCGCCGCTCGGCGTCGAGGATGACCTTGGCCCTCTCCAGGTTCGCCGCATAGTCGTCGAAGCGCCGCACGGTGATCGGCTCGGGCGCGTGGAAGCGATGGCCAAAGGTGATGTTGGAAGCGGTGATACCGTCGATCTCGAAGGGGATGACGGTGGTCTCCTCATGCTCCGGGCCGAAGGTGCAGACGATCGACTGCAGCGGCCGCACCCAGCGCAGCGCGCCGGGTCTCGTGGAGGCCTTGCCCCAGCGCATCGACTTCGGCCAGGGAAAATCGCGGATGATGCCGGGCATCACCTCGGCGACGATCTCTTCGGCCGCGCGGCCCGGCCTGGAGATGACCGCGACGTAGAAATCGCCCTTCTTCGGATCGCTCACCACCTGCGCCTCGGAGACCGACGAAAGGCCGGCGCCGCGCAGAAAGCCTTCGATCGCCTTCTCGTTGGCGTCGGTGCGCGGCCCCTTGCGCTCCTCGCGCACATCGGCCGAGCGCGCCGTCAGACCGTGAATGTCGAGCGCAAGCCGCCGCGGCGTCCAGTATTCGCGTGCGCCCTCATAGGACAGACCGGCTTCGACTAGCGCATCGGTGACGAGCTTCTTGAGGTCGCCGGCAGCCTTGCGCTGCATGCGGGCCGGAATCTCTTCGGAGCGGAGTTCGAGAAGAAGGTTTGGCATGTCGAATTTCCTTGGCCCCCGCGACAGGGGAGAGGTGGCAGGGGCGCCGGGTCAAAACGTTGCTTCTGCTAGCAAAAAATGGCGTATCTGCACAACCGCAAAATCGCCGCCTTTCCGGCATGCTTTCCTGTGGATCGGCACCTGTCTGTTAACTCCAACATTGCCTTGCCGCTTTTCGCCGCTATGGTCCCGCAACTTTCGTCGAAACAGGAAATCCCAGGAAACCTCATGGCCGCTGACCTCCGTTTTCTCGCAGCTCGCATCTCGGCCGAAATCAGCGCCCGTCCCGAACAGGCCAAAGCCGCCATCGAGCTGCTCGACGAGGGCGCCACCGTGCCCTTCATCGCCCGCTACCGCAAGGAAGTGACCGGCGGGCTGGATGACACGCAGCTGCGCAATCTTGCCGAACGGCTGGTCTATCTGCGCGAACTCGAAGCCCGCCGCGATACGATCGTCGAATCGATTGCGGGCCAGGGCAAGATGACCGATGAGCTGAGGGTGAAGGTGGCTGGTGCCGAGACCAAAGCCGAACTCGAAGACCTCTATCTGCCCTACAAGCCGAAGCGCCGCACCCGCGCCGAAATTGCCCGCGAACGCGGCCTCGGCCCGCTTGCCGAGACCATTCTTTCCGACCGCGGCCGGGAGCCGGCGGTGCTCGCCGAAGGCTTCATTACTGCTGACGTGCCCGATGTGAAGACGGCGCTCGAAGGCGCCCGCGACATCATCGCCGAAGGCATTGCTGAAAATGCCGACCTGCTCGGCAGATTGCGCGCCCATATGCGCCAGGCTTCGCTGCTGAAGGCCAGGGTCGTCGACGGCAAGCAGGCGACGGGCGAGAAGTTCTCCGATTATTTCGACCATTCCGAACGCTGGGCGACCGCCCCCGGCCACCGCGCGCTCGCCATGCTGCGCGGCTGGAATGAGGAGGTGCTGACGCTGACGATCGAGGCCGACGCCGAGACCGCCTCTCCGAACAAGCCGGTCGAACGCATGATTGCGTCAGCCTACGAGATCGGGGCGAGCCGCCCCGCCGACCGCTGGTTGATGGAGGTCGCAAGCTGGGCCTGGCGCGTCAAACTTTCCATGTCGCTCTCGCTCGACCTGATGCGCGAACTGCGCGAAAGGGCCGAAGAGGAGGCGATCCATGTCTTCGCCCGCAATCTCAAGGATCTGCTGTTGGCAGCCCCTGCCGGCTCGCGCGCGACGATGGGTCTCGATCCCGGCATCCGCACCGGCGTCAAGGTCGCCGTCGTCGACGGCACCGGCAAGGTGATCGCGACCTCGACCGTCTATCCCTTCCAGCCGAGGAACGACGTGCGCGGCGCCCAGGTCGAACTCGCATCGCTGATCCGCAAGCACAATGTCGAGCTGATCTCGATCGGCAACGGCACCGGTAGCCGCGAAACCGAAAAGCTGGTGGCCGACATGCTGGCCGAGTTGCCGGCGCCGAAGCCGACCAAGGTCATCGTTTCGGAAGCCGGCGCCTCGGTCTATTCCGCCTCGGCGACCGCAGCGGCGGAGTTTCCCGATCTCGACGTATCGTTGCGCGGCGCCGTCTCCATCGCCCGGCGCCTGCAGGATCCCTTGGCCGAACTGGTCAAGATCGAGCCGAAGTCGATCGGCGTCGGCCAGTATCAGCACGACGTCGACCAGCAAAAGCTGTCGCGCTCGCTGGATGCAGTGGTCGAAGACGCGGTCAACGCCGTCGGCGTCGATCTCAACACCGCCTCTGCGCCGCTGCTTTCCCGCGTCTCCGGTCTCGGCCCGTCGATTGCCGATGCCATTGTCCGCCACCGCGACAGCGAGGGCCGTTTCGAGACCCGGCGGGACCTCATGAAGGTCGCCAGGCTCGGCGGCCGCACCTTTGAGCAATGCGCCGGCTTCCTGCGCATCCCCAACGGCAAGGAGCCGCTCGACGCCTCCTCCGTGCATCCGGAGGCCTACGGCGTCGCCAAGAAGATCGTCGCCGCCTGCGGCCGTGATCTGCGCGCGCTGATGGGCGATAGTGCGGTGCTGAAATCGGTCGATCCGCGCCAGTTCATCGACGAGAAATTTGGTCTGCCAACGGTCAGGGACATCATCTCGGAGCTGGAAAAGCCGGGTCGCGACCCGCGTCCGAGTTTCAAGACCGCGACCTTCGCCGAGGGCATCAACGAAATTTCCGACCTCAAGCCCGGCATGGTGCTGGAAGGCACGGTGACCAATGTCGCCGCCTTCGGCGCCTTCGTCGATATCGGTGTGCACCAGGATGGTCTGGTGCATCTGTCGCAGCTTGCCGATCGCTTTGTCAAGGATCCCCACGAGGTCGTCAAGGCGGGTGACGTCGTCAAGGTGCGGGTCGTCGAGGTCGATGCCAAGCGCAAGCGGATCGCTCTCTCGATGAAACGCGACGACGGTTCTTCGGCACCTGCGCAGCGGGGTGATTCTCGCGGAAACCAGGCTTCCAAACCCCAGAACGAGCGCCGTCCTGCGGCCCCGAAACCGGAAAGCCAGGGTGCTTTCGGCGCGGCTCTTGCCGAAGCCATGAAGCGAAAATAAGAGTTTAGCCGGTATTTCGGCAAAAATGCAACAGTTTGGCAACGTTCTGAGCGGAGTGCTAAATCCGGCGCTTGTAAGGCGAAAGAGAGCGACTAAGTTGATGTGACCATTCTGTCACATTTGCGAGGCGTCCATGGCGTCGGCTTTCCTATCGATCGTCCAGCAGATCATCCGCAAGGGTTCGTTGAAACTTACCCTTGCCAATGGCGAAACCCACATGATCGGCGACGGCACCGGTGAATCCGTCGCTGCCCGTCTTGCCGATCAGGAGGCCGAGGACGCCATCCGGCGCGACCCGACAATGAAGCTTGGCGAAATGTATATGCAAGGCCGGTTCATTCTCGAACAGGGCAACATTTACGATTTCCTGTCGCTGGTGAAGCAGAACACCACCAACGAGATCTTCGATTTCAAGATGGCAATGTTGCTCGTTGGCCGCATTGCCTGGCAGCAGGTGAAGAGCCGCATGCCTGGCAATCGCAACAAGCACAACGTCGCCCATCACTACGACCTGTCGGCCAAACTTTTCGATCTGTTCCTCGACGAGGACTGGCAATATTCATGCGCCTATTTCGAACCACCAGACATCGGTCTCGACGAGGCGCAGCTTGCCAAGAAACGCCATATCGCCGCCAAGCTTCTGCTCGAGCCGAACCAGCGCATCCTGGAGATCGGCTCCGGCTGGGGCGGTATGGGCATGTATCTGACGGAAGCGACCGAAGGAGCCGATTTCACCGGCATCACGCTGAGCGAAGAGCAGCTCAAGGTCTCACGCGGCCGCGCCGAAAAGCGCGGTCTGTCCGAGCGTGTGCGTTTCGAGCTGCAGGACTACCGCACCATGACGGGCAGGAAATTCGACCGCATCGTTTCGGTCGGCATGTTCGAACATGTCGGTATCGGCAATTACGGCAATTTCTTTCGCAAGGTATCGGACCTGCTCGACGACAACGGCGTCATGGTGCTGCATTCGATCGGCCGTCCGAAGCCGAGCTTCGGCACCAATGCCTTCATCGAGCGCTACATCTTCCCGGGCGGCTATATCCCTTCCGTCGGCGAAGTCGTGCCGCCGCTCGAAAAGGCCGGGCTGCTGGTCAAGGATGTCGAAATCCTGCCGATGCATTATGCCTATACGCTGCGCCATTGGCGCGAGCGTTTCGTGGCGCGCAAGGCCGAAGCGGTGGCGCTTTACGACGAGCAGTTCTTCCGCATGTGGGAATTCTATCTGGCCGGTTCCGAAATCGGTTTCCGCTGGGACGAACTCTTCATCCTGCAGATCCAGATCGCCAAGAACCAATTCGCCGTTCCCGACAACCGCAATTACATCGCGCGGAACGAGGCCAAGCTGAAGGAATTCGAGGCAAGGCGCGCACCGCTGGAAAAGGTGGCGTTCTGAGCGGCAGCACTTGTGCCGGTCACAATGAAAGCCGGCCACAATGAAAGGACTGCGGATGAGCAGTGCGTTTCCCGAAATCTATCTCGTCCGCCATGGCGAAACCGAATGGAGCCTGTCCGGGCGCCATACCGGACGCAGCGATATTCCGCTGACGGCGAACGGCGAGGACGCCGCCGGCAAACTTGCCGAACGGCTCGCCGGTCACGCCTTCTCCGCCGTCTGGTCGAGCCCGTCGGCGCGGGCCCGCAAGACCTGCGTGCTTGCCGGTTTCGGGCCGGGCGCAGTGATCAAGGAGGATCTCGCCGAATGGGATTACGGTGCTTATGAAGGCATCACCACCAAGGCGATCCTGGCTGAGCGCCCCGGCTGGCAGCTCTTTCGCGACGGCTGCCCGAATGGAGAGTTCGCCACCGATGTCGGCGCCCGCGCCGACGCAATCATCCATGCGCTTCGCCAAGCGGCTGGCACCATCCTGATCTTCTCCAGCTCGCATTTCCTGCGCGTGCTCGCCGCCCGCTGGCTCGGCCTGCCGCCGGAAGGCGGCGCCCATTTCGTGCTCGATACGGCTTCTATCAGCGTGCTCGGTTATGAACACGATCTGACGGAGCCGGCCATCCGCCGGTGGAACCAGAGATAGGGAACTGTGGGGCGGATTTGCGCCTGGTTGGGACCCAAGATTTGCCCCTCACTCTAACCAAACCGGGGTCGAGCCGCTGGTCTCGACCCGTCCTTCGGACTCCCTCAAAAACGGGAAGAGGGGATGTGCCCAGCGAGAGGTTAGTGGGACGGAGAGGTCGTTGCATACCCCTTCTCCCCGCAGGCGGGGAGAAGTTGCCGGCAGGCGGTTGAGCGCCGCCGCGCCGACATTGCCCGGCGCAGAGCATGCTGGAAGGCCCGGCAAGGTCGCGTCGATCCCAAACGGCTGGTCTTCATCGATGAAACTTGGATCCGTACCAACATGGCGCCGTTGCGCGGTTGGGGGCCGAAAGGCAAAAGGCTGCGCGGCTTTTCAATTGACCCATTTTGCTACTTTAACGAGCGCCAAACTCTTTCTGAAATCCGCGAAGAAAGCCAGTCGACTATATGGAGGTCGCCGGAGTAGGCTGATATCGCGATGTGGTTAGTTCCTCACCAAAATCAAATGACTATCGATTTCAGCTGGTTGCTGCTCCCATGTTTCAATAATAAATTGTCAGAGCATTGAAGAAGTGTGACGTTGACGGCTGACCTATAGTTCGCTGACGCGATTGTATTATCTGGTAACCACTTTTGTCGGTAATACTTCCCTAAAATCAGTGAAAGTGTAGCCTCGCGCTACCTCGAGTTCGAGGGATACAGCATCTAAAGTTCTCGTTGATATAGGCCCGGACGCGACCCGTCTGGTCACGCGACCGCATATCCCATGGGCATGCAGACATGCACTTCGAGGTGTTGCCAATGCCGACAGGTCGATTTCAAAACCCAAATATCGTCGGCGCTTCGCTGCGTGACCAGATACAATTAGAGATTGATGCCGAGCGTGCCCTTACGGCCGCCAGCCACGATCAGACCCATAGCAGCGACGGGACCGGTACCTGTCACCACTACGCGACACCGAAAGCCTTCCCTAGCGCCGAGGAACTTCGCTTCGCGCTGCGAAACGTTCGGGAACTCGTCGCGCCACAATCCACGCAAAGGAGAAATTCGATGACAACGACGACAGTGCGTTGGAGCGTTGAACGCGACGCCGATATCCTTGAATCCGCGACTACTTACAACGACGGCGAAGTTTCTGTGGAGACGATCCTATCCGGTTTACGCGATGCGCTGAGTGGCGGCTCGGGGCAGGGCGGAAGTGTAGCAACTCAGGCGACGAGCGCGCGTGCCACCCCACGACAAGCTGCTATCCGTGCTTCGGCTTCCGGTATGGCGAGCTTCAGTCAACCTGCCGCGAGCGCGAGCGGTGACGATATGCATCACCAAACCCACTCCGAAGGCGCCGACGTCCAGTCAGGACTTGCCAGCCGGCTAACGCGGGGTCTTGAGGATTCGATGCACGGCCAGACGCATAGCAGCGGCGGCGGTGGAGGCGGAAGCCTCGGCGACTTGGCTCGTGGTGGACAGATCGCAGCGGGCCCCCAGGCGGCTGGGCGATTGGCCGGACAAGGGCTCGCCTCTATTGCAGAGGACGTAATGCATGATCAGACGCATTCCGAGGGCGGAGGACATATGCAGGAGCTCTCCCGCCAGCGTGTCCAGACAATTGCGTCCGGTCTCGATGATGCGATGCACGATCAAACCCATTCGGAAGGCGGTGGCAGCGCGGTCGAAGCCCAAAGGGGTATTGCCAGCCGGCTAACGCGGGGTCTTGAGGATTCGATGCACGGCCAGACGCATAGCAGTGGCGGTGGTGGAGGCGGAAGCCTCGGCGGCTTGGCTCGTGGTGGACAGATCGCAGCGGGCCCCCAGGCGGCTGGGCGATTGGCCGGACAAGGGCTCGCCTCTATTGCAGAGGACGTAATGCATGATCAGACGCATTCCGAGGGCGGAGGACATATGCAGGAGCTCTCCCGCCAGCGTGTCCAGACAATCGCGTCCGGTCTCGATGATGCGATGCACGATCAAACCCATTCGGAAGGCGGTGGCAGCGCGGTCGAAGCCCAAAGGGGTATTGCCAGCCGGCTAACGCGGGGTCTTGAGGATTCGATGCACGGCCAGACGCATAGCAGCGGCGGCGGTGGAGGCGGAAGCCTCGGCGGCTTGGCTCGTGGTGGACAGATCGCAGCGGGGCCCCAGGCGGCTGGGCGATTGGCCGGACAAGGGCTCGCCTCTATTGCAGAGGACGTAATGCATGACCAGACGCATTCCGAGGGCGGAGGGCATATGCAGGAGCTCTCCCGCCAGCGTGTCCAGACAATTGCGTCCGGTCTCGATGATGCGATGCACGATCAAACCCATTCGGAAGGCGGTGGCAGCGCGGTCGAAGCCCAAAGGGGTATTGCCAGCCGGCTAACGCGGGGTCTTGAGGATTCGATGCACGGCCAGACGCATAGCAGTGGCGGTGGTGGAGGCGGAAGCCTCGGCGGCTTGGCTCGTGGTGGACAGATCGCAACGGGGCCCCAGGCGGCCAGCGGACGCGCACGCGGAGACGCTTTTGGCCGTGCCTTTCGAGAGGGGTCCCATTTGCAAAACCATAGCGAAGGCGGGGCTCATGCCGAGATGACGCGCAGCCGTGGGATACAAGAGCCGGTTTCGGAAGGACTGGGTCAAGCGGTCCAAGCGGAGTTGTCGCGCAGCAAATGAGACTCGGATGGGCGACCACGGTTCGTGCGCCGCCTCCATCGCTTCAAACGGAGCCGCCATGAACGCGCTGACGCCAAGTTTCGATCCTCAGATTATACAGCCGCTGACGCTTATCATCACCAAGCTTACCGCGCGCTGCAATTTGGATTGTCCCTATTGCTACGAGTTCAATCTCAAAGATACGACATGGAAGGACAGCCCCAAAAAAATGTCTGACGACGTTTTCGACGCACTGCTACTGCGCGTCGGCAACCACGCGCGTCTTGCTGGGCAGCAACGCGTCCACTTTTCTTTTCACGGCGGCGAACCGACGATGGTCGGCATCAAACGCTTCGAAGAGCTGGCGGATAAAGCCCGGCGCGCACTCGATGACCTGGATGTGCGCATCAGCATCCAGACCAATGGAGCCTTGCTCAATGGCGATTGGGCACGCACGCTCAGGCGCCTCAACGTCAACGTCGGCGTTAGCCTCGATGGCCCGAAGCACGTGCACGACCGGATGCGTATTGATCATCGGGGGCGCGGCTCCTACGAAAGTGTGCGACGCGGCATCGAGGCGCTGCAGGATGCAGATGTTCGCTTCGGCATCCTTACGGTAATCACACTAGGTGCTGATCCGCTGGAGATCCACCATCATCTGCTTGAACTCGGCTGCACCAGCCTGTCCTATCTTCTTCCCGACCTTACCCACGATACGATCGGCACCGTCCGCGAACAGTTCGGACCGACCCCTTGCGCGGATTTCCTTATTCCAATTTTCGACGACTGGTGGTTCAACTCGACCTTGGATGTCCGGATCCGTAATTTCTGGGATATCGCCCGCGCCATTATGGGCGGTCCAAGTCATGTCGACGCGCTGGGCAACCGACCGTTGCGCTACCTCGTCGTATCGTGTGGCGGCGACATTGAAGGTTTGGACGTCCTCAAGGCTTGTGAGGACGGAATGGTGAAGACGGGCATGAATGTCCTCTCCGACGAGTTCAGCGCACTGCCACAAAAGAGTCCCTTGCACGCAGAAATGGTGTTCGGGCGCATGCCGCTGTCGAAACAGTGCCAGAGTTGCGTCGAGCGCGACACTTGCGGAGGGGGGTACCATCCGCACCGCTATTCCCGCGCCAACGGATTCGACAACCCAAGCGTGTGGTGCGCCGATCTGATGCGGCTTTTCACCCATATCCGCGCGCGAATGGAGATCGATCACTCTGAGACAAATCGGCGCCGCTCGAGATTGATGGGCACTGCCCCTATCGCTGCACCGGTGGAAGATGAGGCTCCGGCATGAACCACCACGTCCGGCCGAAGCAGGCGGAAGGAACGCTCGATATTGTCGGTTTCCTTCAATTGGAGCCAAGCTCCGTTACCCAGGCACGCATATTAAGCTTTCGCCATTTCTGTCTGCGCGAGGCGCAGCTGAAATTGGCCTGCCGGCGCTGCGGTATTGCCGTCTGGCTCGACCGCTTGCCGGCGGCATCGATATCTAGGATAGCCGAGGCGCCGGTATTCAGTGAACTCCTGTCCAGCGGCGATACGGCATCGGACGCGGCGCGCGAACTGCTACTCGGCTGGATAGATGCGGAATCGTGCTTGGTCGGAGAACGACCGTCAGGCCATTTCGAGTGGACGGCGCTCGGAGACTATCGCTTCGCTCAGTCGGGCAGGCTCGCGTATGTCGCACCGCGGATGCATGGGCTGGTACTAGACAGCGGTAGTCCATGCGTTCTGGCCCCGCCTCTTCTGCCGCCGGAGAAACGCGTTAGAACGAGACCTCTCACGGATTTTGGGCCTGCTCGCGCAAAGCTTGGCGAAGCGCTTGCACTCATTGATCTTGCTGCTCCGATCGGGGTGGAAATGGTCCTTGGCACGTTGCGTGTAATTCATCTCTATGCGGAGGATCGCCCAGGCTTTTCGAGCGGTTCGCCGCGGCGTTACCCCGGCATCACTTCGCTTGGCAACGCGCATAGCCCTTCCACATCCCCGCATCAGGTGGCCGACGCGCTTCTCCATGAAGCGACACACAGCGTCCTATATCTTGCAGAAGTCGACACGCCCTTTTTCCGAACAGCAGAAATCGAAACGCCGCGGGTGATCTCGCCTTGGACCGGCGCCAATTTGGCCATGCATAGTTTCGCCCACGCATGCTGCGTCTGGTACGAATTGGCCAATTTCTGGGCGCGAATGCTGGAGACCGGCGATCGCCATCCAGAAACTCTGCACTTGTTGCGGCGTTCAGCCTCGGGGTTCCTCAAGCAAGAATACGAGGACGCGCTGATGCTCATCGCCGGCGGGATCACGCCGTTCTGTCGCGAGCTGCTGGAGGGCCTTGCCGTCGATGTGAGGTCACAATGGGGAGGGACAGCATGATATCTTCAGCCGGCCCCAGCGGACGTATCGGCGCGAGCGGCGTTACCTCCACCTCCAGCCCCATAAAGGTCGTTGGCAGCGGGGTGTTTGTCCCGCTTTCGACAGTGACCGCCAGCCGAGCGGTGCCGCTGTCGTTGGCGACCAGTCCGACAGATATGATGCCCGGCAGGGGCAACCATTGACGCGATGCAAGCTGTTTTACGCGTTCCGCGGGGACCATGCCTTTTTCAACTCCATCGCAAAGGTCTAAGATATGCCCGGTCGAAACGATCTATCACATCTCGCCGAGGCGAAGACAGCTGTTTCGCAACGGTTTCTTTCGCCCGAGGCCGGCGTTGTCAGAGCGTTAGCAGTTCGGCGCGTCGTGTCGCCCACTCCAAATGTCAACCTCCAAGGCGTGGGTATCGGCTTCAAAATCGTGTCGGGTCGGACAACCTCTGAACCTGCCCTGAAATTTTATGTCCGGCGAAAACGGCCCAAGTCTGAGATCGGTACCGACGATCTTCTGCCCGAGCAGGTTGACGGGATTGCAACCGACGTGGAAGAAATTGGGTTCCTGCAGCCGCTGGCAAACCCCCGTGCGCATCGGCCAGCACAGCCCGGCTGCTCGATGGGCTTTGCGGATCCCGATCCACTCAATTTGCTCGCCGGCACTTTCGGTGCGCTGGTGGAAGACAGTCAGGGGCGCTACGTGCTGTCCAACAATCACGTCCTTGCGGACCAAAATCGGCAGGCTTTCGGAACGGCCATATTTGAGCCTAGCCCATTCGATGGGGGCGATACGGAGAAGGATAAGATCGCCGAGCTGGAGGGTTATGTCCCGCTCGACGTATCTCAAGCAAACTACGTGGATGGCGCTATCGCCCGACTGCTTCAGCCGAACCTCGCAGTCGCTGATATTTTGGGAATTGGGCCCCCTGCCGGCGCCAAGTCGGCAGCTCTTAATACGATCGTAGAAAAGTTTGGGCGCACGTCCGGCTACACAAGGGGTTATATCGAAAGTATCAGCACTGACCTTAAGGTGCCGTATGACATCGGTACGATCTTGTTCCACGATCAGATCGCTATCAGGTCGATCGACGCCCTTCCGTTTAGTGAGCAGGGAGATTCCGGTGCGCTCGTCCTTGAGCAGACGACGGGCATAGCCATTGGATTGCTGTTCGCGGGAAGTCCAACTGTTTCCTTTGCCAATCACATCTCTGATGTCCTCGATTCGTTCGGGGTCAACCTCGTGACGTCCTGAGCAAACGATCTTGGGACAGGATTTTTGAACCACCTGTTTTTAATTCAGCTCTCACTGAGAAACTGTGTACCCTGGCGGGCCGACGCAAGGTGGCCGGCGTGGGCCTCAAGCTCTTGAGATCGATATCGATGAAGACATCCAAATTGTCGGACGAAATGTCGTCGGTCGAAAACGTCAATCCCGTGAGAAGTGCTCCCTAGCTAAGTCTGAATGCCGCGCGATCTCATTGCCGTGGTTAACATTGGGGTAACGACCTCGCGATAAATGTAGCGAGCGCCGCCCTCCGCGGCTTTGTTTTTGCGTTTTCTGGAGTGCGGACGTGTCTCATCGGTCAGTCGTATCGATCTCTTTGGCTATTGGCCTTTTTTCCTTTGGTTCGGCGGCGGCGCAGGAAAGCGGCCAGCATTTCTGGTCCGGCGACTGGTATCTGAGCGTCGGTGTCGCAGGCTTCTCCGCCCCGAAATTCGAGGGCTCGTCGCATAATGAATTCAAGTTCAGCCCGCTGATCTCGGTCGGCCGCCAAGGCGCCGGCCCGCGTTTTTCCTCGCGCAACGACAATCCGTCCTTCGCCCTCATCGACAAGGGCGCCTTCCGCGCTGGTATCGTCGGCAGGTTCGTGCCGTCGCGCGATGACGGCGACGGCCATGAGCTGAAGGGCTTGAAGAAGGTCAAGTGGGGTGCCGAAGCCGGTGGTTTCGTCGAAGTCTATCCGACCGATTTCTTGCGCGCCCGTGCCGAAGTCCGTCAGGGCATCCGCTCATACGACGGCGTCGTCGCCGATCTCGCGGTCGATGCCTTCACCGATATCGCGCCCGACCTGCAGCTGTCAGGCGGCCCGCGCGCGACATTTGCGACAAGCGGCTATTACGACGCCTATTACGGCGTCAGCGCCAAGCACGCCGCCGCAAGCGGCCTTGATCCCTACAAGCCATCGTCGGGCATCCAGTCCTATGGCGCGGGTGCCGCCCTGACCTGGAAGGCGACCGAAAACCTCTCGGCAAGCTCCTTCCTCGAATATAAGCGGCTGGCAGGTCCCGCCGCCGACAGCAGCCTGGTGCGAGACCGCGGTTCGAAGAACCAGGTCCTGATCGGCGTCTCGGCGACCTACAAGTTCAATTTCTCCCTGCAGTGATCCAATGCATGTCGCCCGGAAGTGTGTAGCGGTTCCGGGATAACGACATCCATTAAACATCCAACGCATGTCGCCCGGAAGTGTGCAGCGGTTCCGGGATAACGACATGCATGAGACAAAGAGATCGCTTCTTGACCGGATCGCCGGCCGGTCGCTAGATGGCGGCATGCAAGATACCGGCGACTTCAACGATCGCGTTTCCGACGCACCTTCCGACAACTGGGTCTATCGGATCCTGCCGCAGTGGCTCTGGCCTTATGCCCAGCTTGCGCGGTGGGATCGCCCGATCGGCTGGCAGTTGTTGATGTGGCCGTGTTTCTGGTCGGCAACCCTTGCCGCCAATGCGGCGATCGGCGAGGGCCTCTATTCCGGCAGTCTGCTGGTGTCTCACCTTTTGCTCTATTTCATCGGCGCGGTCGCCATGCGCGGCGCCGGCTGCACCTATAACGATCTCGTCGATCACGAAATCGACATGGAAGTGGCGCGCACCCGTTCGCGTCCGCTCCCCTCGGGCCGCGTTACGCGCGCCCACGCGAAGATCTTCATCGGCCTGCAGGCGCTGGTCGGCCTCGTCGTGCTCTTGCAGTTCAACTGGCTGACCGTTTTCCTCGGCGTGCTTTCGCTCGGGATCGTAGCGTTTTATCCCTTCGCCAAACGGTTTACCGACTGGCCGCAATTCTATCTGGGGCTTGCCTTCTCCTGGGGCGCGCTGATGGGCTGGGCCGGCATTTTGGGCGGCCTCTCCTTTGCCGCCATCCTGCTCTACGCCGCCTCCGTCGCCTGGACGATCGGTTACGACACGATTTACGCCCATCAGGACAAGGAGGACGACGAACTGATCGGCGTCCGCTCCACCGCGCGGCTGTTCGGCGACAGGACGAGGCAATGGCTGATCGGCCTTTATGGACTGACGCTGGCGCTGATGTTTATCGCTTTCGTTCTTGCCGGCGCCAATATCATCGCGTTCCTGGCGCTGCTCGGGGCCGCCGGCATGTTCGCCTGGCAGATCGTCCGGCTCGATATCGATGATGCCGGCCAATGCCTGGCGCTCTTCAAGTCGAACAATCGCGTCGGCCTGATCATCTTTTTCGGCTTGTTCATCTCGCTGCTCTTCGCCATTCCCTGAATGGGGCGATGACTTCAGCGATGCATGAAACGATAAACCCGGCGCGGGCGCCGGGTTTCAAAATGCTTGCCAAACGGAGTGTCGCTATTTCGCTCAATTGCGGGCGATGATTTCCTTGCCCTCGATCTTCATGGCGACACCCAGCCGACCGGTGGTGCGGCGCACGAGGAAGCGCGGGCGCCGGTTGGCGAAGTAGGAATGACTGCGGCGCGGCTTGAGATCGCTGGTGCGCAAGGCACCAATATGGTCTTCGAGCGGACGGGCGACGCCGTCGGCCTCGACCATCAGCATCGGAATGCGGAAGGCTTCCGACCAGCTGCGCCAGTCGGCGGCGATATCGCTGAGGTCATGGGCGACGAGCAGCGGAATGCAGAGCTCCGGATCGGCGTGGTGAAGCTCGAGAGTGACGGTGACTTCGCCGTCGCCATGGTCGATGGCGCGGGCAGCGACGCCCTTGAAGACGCGCTTCGGCAGGGCAATCGAGAGCGGCAGGCCGCTGGAAGGGAGGACCTTGCGCAGCACAGCGCCGCGTTCGTCTATGGTAATGTTGACGTCATCCGAACAATCATGGATGGCGTAGCTGACCTGCTGGGGAAAGCGGGCCGGATCGAGGCGTAACGTCGTGCCAGCCCAGGCGGGCTTCATTGCGGGATTGTTCATGTCATTCTACCCTTGTCTTACCTGAGAGCCGATTTCCGGTCTTCTCCTTGGGACTTTTCGTCCTCTATGGCCGACAATAGGGGCCTGCCGTTCCGTACAGCTTAAAAATTGCGGTTAAGAAAACTTTGCCTCCTATGATGGTTATCAAAACCGAATCCGGCAGGGTTTCCGGAAGGTGAACGGTGTGGTGTGCTGAAATGATGCATCCTGAGGTAAGCCTCAGGTAAGCTTTCCGTGGCAAAATATGCTTACCAGCAGTTCGTTCTTTTAGAGAGTTTGCCGAAAAGGGCGCTTTTAATGATCACGGCTTCCCTCGCTTACACGATCCTGTCGAAGGATATGACGTCGAGCCTCAACAAGGTTGCGTCGCAGGCGACGGTCAAAAAGGACGCTCAGTACTACGCCGACCATATCAACAAGGTCACATCGGTCGACGACTTTCTCGGTGATTACAAGCTCTACAGCTATGCGATGAAGGCCTATGGTCTGGAGGATATGACCTACGCTAAGGCCTTCATGAAGAAGGTGCTCGAAAGCGATCTCACCGACGCCAACAGCTACGCCAACAAGCTTTCTGATACGCGTTATCGCGAATTTGCCTCCGCCTTCAATTTCAATGCGCCTGCCAAGGATGTGCAGACGGACGCGCAGGAGGACGATCTCATCGGCCTCTACAAGCAGTCCTTCGTCGATGCCGACAAGGCGGCGAGCACCGAGAGCACCTATTACAGCAACAATATCGATAGCGTGCAGACCGTCGACGATCTGGTCAACAACACCCGGCTGCGCACCTATGTACTGACGACTTTCAAAATCGATCCCACCTATGCGTCGAAGGATTTTCTGCGCCAGGTGCTGACGAGCGATCTCAGCGACCCCACGAGCGTCGTCAACACGCAAGGTGGCGACAAGTACAAGGCGCTTGCCGCCCAGTTCAGCTTCAACGCCGACGGTACAGTCACCGGCACGGCGCAGACGGCGGCGCAGAAGGCGTCGGTCGTCGAGACCTACACGCTGAATTCCCAATCGGTGATCATCGACAATTCGGTCGGCTCCGACGTCTACTATGTCGGCAAGACGGCGGCTGACTACAACAAGGCCTATTATACCGCCAAGATCGGCACGATCACCAATGTCGACGATCTGGTCGCCGACAAACGCCTGACCTCCTACATCACGACGGCCTACAGCATGGGCGCCGACTTTACCGCGGCAGCGTTGCGCACGGTGCTGACCGACCCCGGTTATGCCCAGCTGATGGGCTTTACCAATGTCTACAACGCCTTCAACTTCAAGGCGGACGGGTCGACCTTGAGCACGGCGCGCGTCCAGACGGTTGATCAGGCGAACAAGCTGTCATCGGCAGCGTCGAGCACCGCCAACTATTATAATGTGACCTCGCAATCGAGCGGCATCACCAATGTCGACGACCTGCTCGCCGACAATGTGCTGGCGCGTTCCATCAAGGATGCCTATGGGCTTGGCACCAATTTCAGCAATGCCGACCTGAAGAATATCCTGACGGATTCGGCCTATGCCGCGGCCCAGGGCCATGCCGGTCTCAATGCCGACTTCAATTTCCAGGCGGATGGTTCGATCAATGGTTCGGTGATCCAGACCGCGGCGCAGCGGAAATCGACGACCGACAAGTTGGCGGCGAACGCAGCGCATTTCAACAGCATGATCGGCAATGTCACCAATGTCGATGACATCATGTCCGATACTGTCGCAGTCAGCTATCTCAGAAACAGCATGCAGATCGCCGACAGCGTCTCCGATGCGACGTTGAGGACGTTCCTCGTCGACCCTGCGGCTGCCAGCACCCAGGGTTACAGCGACGTTAACGACCTCTTCAATTTCAAGGCCGACGGTTCGGTCGCGACGCTTTACGCCTCGCAGAGCGCAACCCAAAGCGCCAGCACTGCCAGCAAGGCCAATGATGCGGCCGTCTATTACCAGGCGACCATCGCCGGCATCTCAAACGTCGATCAGTTGCTGTCGGATCAGAAGCTGAACAATTTCGTGCGCAACGCCTTCGGCATCCCCTCCACCGTCACCGACGTCGCTCTTCGCAATATTCTGACCGATCAGAGCGGCACCGGCACCTATGCCGATGTTGCCGCCGCCTTCAACTTCAAGGCGGATGGCACGCTCGAGGACGGCATGCAGGCGCAGACGGCGGCACAGATTACCAACACGAAAATTGCCGCCGGAGCCCGCACCGACGATTATTCCGCCCGGATGGCGACAATCGGTAATGTCGACGATCTCATCGCCGATGACGCCATCACCAATTTCCTGAAGAGCACCTACAATCTGCCATCGGCTACCTCGAACGCTGATCTGAAGAGCATTTTGACCGATGCGACTGCGGCAGCCGCAGCCGGCCACGCCGATCTCAATGCCGACTTCAACTTCGCCGCCGACGGATCGCTCCCGGTCGTCAGCTCGGTCCAGACGGCCGATCAGGCGCAAACCACCAATGACAATTATATGGCTCGCTATGACGACGAGCGCGACGAGGCGATCGACGAAGTCACCTCCAATTACACGAGCATGATGGCCGATAGCACCAGCCTGCTCGATTTCTCCGAGATCAAGAGCGTCAACGATTTCCTGCGCAGCAATTCCTCGGCCGATTTCAAGAAAAGCAACGACAAGCTGCCGGATCCCTACCATGTGGCGCTGCAGGCTTTCGGTCTGACCGACCAGGAGGTGCCGCGCTCGATGATGCGCAAGATCCTGACGAGCGATGCATACGACCCGAAAGGCTATATCGCCTCGCTGAAGGACGAACGCATCACCAACCTTGCCCGCGCCTTCAACTTCGGCCCCGACGGCAAGGCGGCGTCACCCTTCCAGGCGCTTCCCGATGCGACGTTGGCCAAATACGCCACCGATTATAAGGCGCATGTCACCATGCTGTTGAAGGCCGGCCCGTTAAAGGACAAGGCATCGAAGGACGCGACGACCGAGGTGGATTACTTCGCCAAGGGCATGGCGAAGGTGAAGTCGCTCGACGATTTCCTCGACGACAGCCGCCTGACGAATCTGGTGCTGAAAGCCAACAACCTCGACCCGAAGGATTACGACAAGGCGACACTGAAGAAGATCTTCACCTCCGATCCCGACGACAAGAAGAGTTATCTGAACACCAAGGCCGATGCGCGCTTCAAGGATATCGTCGCCGCTTTCAACTTCGACAAGGACGGCAATCTCACCCGCGCCAAGGTAGGCACTATCCAGAACAAGGCTGCCGAAGACCACACCCAGAAGCTTTTCGTCCAGCAGACGATGGAAGCCCAGCAGGGCGAAAGCAATGACGGCGTCCGCCTGGCGCTCTATTTCAGCCGCAAGGCCCCGAACATCACCTCGATCTATTCGATCCTCGGCGACAAGGCGCTCTATCAGGTGATCACCACCGCCTACAGCTTGCCTTCGCAGATCTCGGGCATGGATGTCGCCAAGCAGGCCGACCTCATCAACCGCTTCGTCAAGCTCGAGGATCTCCAGGATCCGAAGAAGGTCGACAAGCTGCTGCGGCGCTTCACCGCCATGTACGACGTCAAGAACAGCACGCAGCAGTCGCCGGCGCTGCAGATCCTGACCGGCGGCGGCACGCAGCAATCCTGACCGTCGGTCTCACACGTCGAGACTGACGACCTTTCCAGGGTTCATGATGTTGGCGGGGTCGAAGGCGCGTTTGATGCGGCGCATCAGCTCGATTTCGATTGCCGGGCGGATGGCAGCCAGTTCGTCGCGCTTCAGCTGTCCGATGCCGTGCTCGGCCGAGATCGAGCCGCCGTGAGCAATTACCAGCCCATGAACGATGTGGTTCATCTCGTGCCAGCGGGCGATGAAGGCGTCCTTGTCGGCACCGACCGGCTGGGAAATATTGTAATGGATATTGCCGTCGCCCATATGGCCGAAAGCGCAGATGCGGGCTCCGGGCATTGCCGCCATCACCGCTTCTTCGGCCTCGGCCATGAAATGCGGAACCTTCGACACCGGCACGGAAACATCGTGCTTGATCGACCCGCCTTCCGGCTTCTGGGCATCCGACATGCTTTCGCGCATGTGCCAGATGGCCTTCTGCTGGGCGACCGATGAAGCGATCGCCGCATCGAGCACAAGCCCGGCCTCGAAGCCTTGTTCCAGGACGCCGTTCATCATCCGCTCCGCCGTCTCGGCCGAGTCCGACGTGGAGATGTCGATCAGCACATACCAGGGATAGGGCGCTTCCAGCGGATCGCGCACGCCGTCGATGTGGCGCGTGGTGATGTTGACGCCGAAACGCGGCATCAGCTCGAAACCGGTGAGCGAGGCGCCGCAGAGGCTGGAGGCGAGATCGAACAGACCAAGCGCATCCTCCACCGAATTCAGACCGGCGAATGCCACCTGATGGCCGAGCGGCTGGGGAAACAGCTTCAGCACCGCGCCGGTGATGATGCCGAGCGTGCCTTCGGCGCCGATGAAAAGGTCGCGCAGGTCGTAGCCGGTATTGTCCTTCTTCAGGCGGCGTAAGCCGTCCCAGATCTCGCCGGTCGGCAGCACCACTTCGAGGCCGAGGCAGAGCTGGCGCATATTGCCGTAGGCAAGCACGGCCGTGCCGCCGGCATTGGTGGAAAGATTGCCGCCGATGCGGCAGGAGCCCTCCGAGCCGAGCGACAGCGGAAACAGCCGCCCATGCGCCTCGGCCGCCTGCTGCACTTCGGCCAGGATGGCGCCGCCGTCGGCCACCAGCACGTTCGCCACCGGATCGATATCGCGGATCTTGTTCATGCGTTCGAGCGACAGGATGATATCGGACTTGCCCTCACGCGGCGTCTGGCCGCCGACCAGGCCGGTATTGCCGGTCTGTGGCACGATCGCCGCTCCGGTCTCCGTCGCAAGTTTCATGATTGCCGAGACTTCTTCGACAGAGCCGGGCTTCAGGAGGAGAGGGGAGGAACCGTGATAGAGCCCGCGGTTCTCGATCAGATGCGGCGCCAGATCGGCCTCGCTGGCAAGC
Source organism: Rhizobium sp. NZLR1 (assembly GCF_017357385.1). NCBI lineage: Bacteria > Pseudomonadati > Pseudomonadota > Alphaproteobacteria > Hyphomicrobiales > Rhizobiaceae > Rhizobium > Rhizobium sp. NZLR1. The sequence goes on from NZ_CP071632.1 coordinate 1,013,063, forward strand.
GCGTATTTGTCGCCGACGATGGCGGCGAAGCGGTCGAGAAGTTCGGCGGAAATGCTGGGGCTGCTCATCGGGTTCGATCCTCCGTCATTATTTCAAGTCGCGGGGTGCAGCTGCCCGCTGCAGGCGGTCGTTGATCGCTTCGCCCAACCCCTCCTCGGGGATGGCCGAAAAGGCAATGCTCGAAGCCCCGCTGGCATCGGCCCGCTTCATGTAGTCGAAAAGATTGGCCGCCGCCTCGGCAAGGTCGCCCTGCGGGCTGAGATCGAGGACGATCCGGGCGCCGTTTGCGCCGGAGACCGCCGCGCCGCCGAAGGCGATCAGCGCTTCGCCGGGTTCGACCGTCGTCGCATTGAGGCGCACCGACGCGCCTGGCGCGTAGTGCGAGGCGAGCATGCCAGGCGCCTCGATCGCCGCCGATGCCGTTTTCGCCCGCAGCAGCGGCCGGCCTGCGACGCGCTCGATCTCGCGTGCCGCCAGACCGCCGGGGCGAAGCAGCCTTACCCGGTCGCCCTCCACCTTGACGATCGTCGATTCGACGCCGACAGCGCTTGGGCCCGCATCGAGGATCAACGGGATCTTCGCCCCAAGATCGGCCTCGACATGGGCGGCACTCGTTGCGCTGATCGCGCCTGACGTATTGGCGCTGGGGGCTGCGAGCGGCCGCCCGAAGGCGCCGATCACCGCGCCTGCAAAACCCTTCGGCACGCGGATGCCAACGCTGTCGAGCCCGGCGGTCGCCAGCGAATGGATCGGGCTTTCGGTCTTCAGCGGCAGCACGAGGGTCAGCGGGCCGGGCCAGAAGGCGGCGGCGAGAGCCCTCGACACCGGATCGAATTCGGCGTGCTCTTCGGCCATGGCGAGATCGGCCATATGGCAGATCAGCGGGTTGAAGCGCGGCCGTCCCTTTGTCTCATAGATGCGGGTGATCGCCGCCGGATTGGTGGCGTCGGCGGCAAGGCCGTAGACCGTCTCGGTCGGAATGGCGATGGCAAAGCCGTCGGCAAGAGCGGCGCAGGCCGCCTCAAGCGCTGCCTGCCTGTCTGCCTCAATGTCGATCGTGCGTGCCATGTGCTGCCTGGTGCTTCAGTTCCGGCAGTCATTAGGCTTTCCGCTCTTCGCGATCAATCGCGTTGTTGGCCTCACGCTTCGATGCGATGCGCTTTATAGCTGGCGGATGATTTCGCGCAGCTGTTCGTTGCGGGCGCCGAGCAGCAGGATGTTGCGGATCGCTGCCTGCGGATCATGGGTGCGGAAGAGCAGGCCGTTGCCGCGCACTGACCGGTCGATGCTCATTTTTTCCTGGGAGTGCTCGCCGGGTTTGATCGCGACGGCGAAATACATGCGGGAATAGCCGACATCGATGCGTTCGAAGAAATTGTCGTTCTGGCCGATGTCGGAATAGAAATTGGCGATGTAGAAGGCCCAACTCACGTCTTCGTAATGCGCGAACTTCGTCCGCGCAGCGGTGACGTGGCAATAACCGAGATGCGGGCTGTCCTCCAGCGTCCGGTGAAAGATCATCTTCGGAAACTGGATCGAGTGGTGAAAGCCGTTGATGTGCTGATGCGTCTTTTCGCCGGCCACCTGCAGCTTGCGGCCAGTCTTTTCGGCGACCTCATCATGGGTGAAATAGCGCTTTTCCTCGGCCAGCCAGTGCCGCCGCTCGCGCGGTATCCGGCCGGTGCGCAGGAATTCGGAATGCGCGGCAATCGGCTGCCGCTCTTGCAATCTGCTTGCATCTTTCGCGTCGAAATAACGGAGTCTGGCCATGGTTCGCGTTCTTCGCTCGGTCTGAATCAACGGCAGGATAGGGTGGCATGCTTAAGGCGATGTTAAAATCGCCCGGCGGCCGGCCGGCCAGAGACCTAAATGCCGGCAGCTGTCGCAAACGCGATGGACGCCGATATCACCCAGCGAACCTCGTTGCGCAACGGCCCTTTACGCCATGTCGCAATTGACGATAATCGCCTGGAGAGTCGGACGAATGTCAGCGACTGGGATCAGTAGCTTTTGGCTTGCCGCACCCTGTCGTCAATTTCGAAGCCGATGTCGCATTACAACCAAGCGGCAGGGATGCCAGGTGATTAAATGGGCCCAGGTGATTAAATGGCGCCATGAACAATTCTCCCGAAGGAGAAGGAAGCGGGCGCGCTTCCGCCGGCCTTCTGCTCGAGGGTGGCAACCGGGTGCACGAGGACATGAAGATGGATATTCGCAGCAACGTTTTGCGTCAGCTCAAGGGCCGTCGTGAGGGCTTCAGCCTCGAACGGCCGTTTTATATCGACGAGGATTATTTCCAGCTCGACATGGAGATGATCTATTATCGCGACTGGCTGTTCATCGGCCATGATTGCGAATTGCCGAAGCCCGGCGCCTATTTCACCGTCCAGATCGGCAGCTATCCGGTCGTCGTCGTCCGTGGCCGCGACAATGTCATCCGCGCCTTCCACAACAGCTGTCGTCATCGCGGCTCGCGCGTCTGCACCAAGGAGCACGGCTCTTCCGTGCGTCTCGTCTGCCCCTACCATCAGTGGACCTATGATCTTGAAGGCAAGCTCGCCTTCGCCCGCCACATGGGCGATGATTTCGATAAGACCGGCTTCAACCTGAAGCCCGTCCATTGCGAAATCGTCGCGGGCTATGTCTTCATCTGCCTTGCCGATACCGCCCCGGACTTCCAGCCGGTGCGCGACAAGATCGAGCCCTATGTCGCGCCGCACCGGATCAGCGAGAGCAAGGTCGCCTTCCAGAGCACGATCATCGAGAAGGGCAACTGGAAGCTTGTCTGGGAAAATAATCGCGAGTGTTATCACTGCGCCGCCAATCACCCCGAGCTTTGCCGCACCTATCCCGAAGCCCCGAGTGTCACCGGCACGGATGGCGGCGCCGACGATCCCGAGATCGCCGGCCATTGGGCGCGCTGCGAGGCCGCCGGCCTGCCGAGCAAGTTCCAGATGTCGCCGGACGGTCAGTTCCGCACCGCCCGCATGCCGCTGATCGAGGACGCCGAGAGCTACACCATGTCGGGCAAGAGCGCCGTCAAGCGTCCGCTCGCCGACGATATTTCGATCAGCCATATCGGCACCATGCTGCTCTTCCACTACCCAACGACGTGGAACCACCTATTGGGCGACCACGCCATCTCCTTCCGGGTGCTGCCGCTCAGCGCCAATGAGACGGCGGTGACCACAAAGTGGCTGGTCCACAAGGACGCGGTCGAAGGCGTGGATTACAATCTCGAGGAACTGACCCACGTCTGGACCGAGACCAACGACCAAGATCGCCGCATCGTAGAAGAGAACGCCTTCGGCATCCACTCGCCTGCCTATGAACCAGGCCCCTATTCCTCCCTGCACGAGGGCGGTGTCATGCAGTTCCTCGAATGGTATTCCAACTTCATGGTGAACCGCCTGCAGGGCGACCAGGCGAAAATCTCCGCCGTGGCGTAACATTTCGCCCGGAACTGTGCAGCGGTTCCGGGATAACGACATACATAAGACAAAGGACTAAAGCGCGTCCCGGCCGCAATTCCGGGCGCCGTTATCGAGGGCGGCCTCGCGGTTAATGCCCGGTTCAGATCGATTTCTTTAAAGATACGAAAGCAGCCGGCCCCCGGCCGCTTTCGGAACCATTCGGGCACGAAAGCGTTGCTAAACAGGCGGTTATCGCTGTTGAATGGGAGAGAAGAATGTTCGGTTTGAGTAACAAGATCGCGACCGCAGTTCTGGCTGCCGCCGTCGTTCTGACAGGCTTCGTGCCGTCGCAGGCAGTCCAGATGCCAACCGCCCCGCAGGTGGAAAAATCCTCCGCCGTCGAGAACGTCCAATACCGCCGCTACTATCGTCCCGGTTATGGGTCGGGCGGCTACTACCGTCCCGGCTATCGGCCGGGCGCCTATTATCGGCCGGGCTACGGCGGCGGCTACCGCCCCGGTTATTACGGTGGCTATCGCGGATACAGCTATTACCGTCCGGGCTATCGCCACTACAACGGCTACTGGTATCCGCTCGCCGCCTTCGGCGCCGGCGCGGTCATCGGCGGCGCCATTGTCGCGCAACCGCGTTACGTCGAGCCTGCGCCCAGCATGGGTTCAGGCCATGTCGCCTGGTGCGCCAACCGATATCGGTCCTATCGCGCCTACGACAACACGTTCCAACCCTATAACGGCCCGCGTCAGCAGTGCTATTCGCCGTAATGAGGCCGGAATAGGAAGTGGGCATTGCCCTCACGCTAACCCTCTCCCCGTAAAAAACGGAGAGAGGGGACGTGGCAAACGTGGCGTCGCGCGGCCGTCCATTCGGCTTTCTCGGCAAGGTTGACCAAGCCGAGTCCCCACGCCGGCCCGTACCAGCCGCCGCGCAGGGACCTGCCCATGCAGCGGAACGAGAGGGCGGTGGCGTGAAGAAACCGTGAACTCATTTCATCATCGGCTGCGAAACTCAGTGGACGACGGTGATCACCGAAATGCCAGCTTCGTCGGCGGCACGGATAAGCGCTGCTCGCGCGTCCTGAGCCGGAATCTCCCCGTGTATTGCATCCCGGCAAGCCATAATCGCCACGAGGTATTCTTCTCCATCGTCGATCGGCCAGCCAACGGTCAGCATCTCGGCAGCCTGCACGAGAGTTGCGACGAGCTTGTATTTTTCCGGCCCACTCACCACGAGCATCAGAGGGACGAACTCTCCGGATGTGCACCATTTCATGACATTAGGTCTCCCCACGGTAAATACATTAGTAACCGTGCAAGAACCGTTCCGAGCGAGGTGGTGGCATGAACCAACGGATTACCCGAGCGTCGATCGCTGAGATTGTAAAAAACGGGGAGAGGGGACGTGCCCTTAGGGGACGTTAGCGAGGGACGGAGACGTTGCGGCATATCCCCTTCGCCCCGTTTACGGGGAGAAGGGGCCGGCAGGCGGATGGGCAGCAGCGCCCACCCCACCTCTCAGATTCAAAGAATATCCACTCGCCGCAGCAGCCACCAGGCAAAGGCAATCGAGGCGACGATGAGGGCGACGGCGTATTCGGTGCCGTAATCGCCGACGGCGAAGGGCAGGTTTGCGGTGTTCATGCCGAAGAAGCCCGTCACCAGGGTCGGCGGCAGCAGGAAGGCCGTCATGATCGACAGCAGATAGAGGTGGCGGTTGGTCTCGGAGGATTGTTTGGAATCGATTTCTTCGTGCAGCAGGCGCGCCCGGTCCTGCAGCGCGTAAATATCGTGGTCGACCGTTTCCAGCCGGCTTGTCAGCCGCCGCGCCACATCATCGAAGCCGAATGGCATCTCGTCGTCGTCGGCCGCCGCCGCACGGCGCATCAGCGCCAGCACCGTGCGCAGATGGCGATGCAGCCGGACGACGGTGCGCCGGACCGGCGCCAGCCGCCGGCGTTCGTCGCGCGGCGCATTGTCGTAGACAAAATCCTCGATCAGGTTCAGCTCTTCGGTGAGTTCCATGACGATCGCGATCAGCGTGCGCTGAAACTCGATCACCAGCAGTTCGAACAGATCGACCGGCCGTGAAAATTTTCCCGGATTTTTTTCGATCAGCGCCCGCGCCCGCTCGACGCTGCGCAGCGGCTGCAGCCTCGTGGTGATGATGAAACGGTCGGACATGGCAAAATGCAGCCAGCCGAGATTGTTGGTATCCTGGGCGAAATCGCGCTGGCAGTCGACGAGCGTGCCGTAGAGCATCTGCTCGTCGACGGTGATGGTCGCGTGCGTGTCACGCGTCGTCAGCGCCGATTTCGCGTCCTCCGTCAGTCCGGCGAGCGTTTCGAGCAATGCCGGCACGCGGGCGTCAACAAGGTTGAGGTGCAGCCAGTAGAAACAATTGTCGGCGATGAGGTCCGCCACCGTCGCACTGTTGTTCAGACGCACCGCTGTCTTTTCATCCGGCGAGAAGCGATAGGCCCAGACGAAACCGGGTATGTTGACGGGCAATGTATCCATTGGTCGCCGATCCCTTGCGAAGGCGATGTCCTTACAGCCTCTTCATGACGTTCATTTGTGCAAGAGTGCAAGAGCCGGGCTGTGATGTCGGGCAAACTATTGCACGACAGTCAATGGAATCGAAATTGACGTTTACGTAAAAATCAATTAGCCCTTTGCCTCGGAGGGGCTTTGCCCAAATACAGGAAGTGCAGGCCGTCTGCGGAGGAAAACCATGTACAAGGCGCCCGTCGAGGAAATCGCGTTCACGTTGAAGCATGTCGCCGGCATGGGCGAGGCGATTTCAGCAGGCTTGCTCCGCGATCTCGGCGAAGATCTGGTCGATGCGATCCTGGCCGAGGCGGGACGTTTTGCCACAGAGGAAGTGGCGCCTCTCGCAGACATCGGCGACCGGCAGGGCGCCCGTTTGATCGATGGTGAGGTCCGGCTGCCGGATGGCTGGCGCGATCTCTATCGCAACTGGATCGCCGGCGGCTGGAACGGCCTGACGGCACCCGAAGCTTTCGGCGGCCAGGCCCTGCCGCATATGCTGAATGTCGCAGCGCTGGAAATGTGGAATTCCGGTTCCATGGCCTTTGCGCTTGCCCCGACGCTGACGATGGGCGCCATCGAGGCGGTCAGCACCCATGGCAGTGCTGCGCTGAAGCAGAAATACCTGGCAAAGATGGTGTCCGGCGAATGGACCGGCACCATGAACCTGACCGAGCCGCATGCCGGTTCCGATCTCGGCGTGCTCAAGGCCCGCGCCGAGCGCCGCGCCGACGGCAGCTACCGCATATCAGGCCAGAAGATCTTCATTACCTGGGGCGACCACGACGCGGCCGACAATATCATTCATCTGGTGCTGGCCCGCCTGCCGGATGCGCCGGCCGGCACCCGCGGCATCTCGCTCTTCCTGGTGCCGAAATTCCTGGTGAACGATGACGGCTCGCTCGGTGCCCGCAACGATCTGTTCTGCCACTCGCTGGAGCACAAGCTTGGCATCCACGGCTCGCCGACCTGCACGATGATCTATGGCGACGGCCGGTTCGGCGACGAAAAGGGTGCCGTGGGATGGCTGGTCGGCGAGGAGAACAAGGGGCTCGCCTGCATGTTCACGATGATGAACAATGCCCGTCTGGCCGTCGGCATTCAGGGCGTGGCGATCGCCGAGGCCGCTACCCAGAAGGCGCTCGCCTATGCCAAGGAACGCACCCAGGGCAGGGCGCCCGGCTGGAGCGGCGCCGGCATGAGCCCGATCGTCGACCATCCCGATGTTGCCCGCATGCTGCTGACGATGAAGGCGCTGACGCAGGGGTCACGCGCCATTTCCTATGCCTGCGCCCATGCGATCGACATGTCCCACCGGGCGGGCGATGACAGCCGTCACTGGCAGGAGCGTGCCGCGCTGCTGACGCCGATTGCTAAATCCTTTTCGACCGATGCCGGCGTCGAGGTTGCCTCGCTCGGCATTCAGGTGCATGGCGGCATGGGCTTCATCGAGGAGACGGGGGCAGCGCGGTACTTGCGTGATGCCCGCATCGCGCCGATCTACGAGGGCACCAACGGCATCCAGGCGATCGACCTCGTCACCCGCAAGCTGCCGCTCTCCGGCGGCGATCAGGTCAAGGGCTTCATCGCCGAGCTGAAGGAGATCGCCGACAATGTCCGCCGCTCCAATCTCGGTGGTCTTGGCGAAACCGCCGCCAGGCTCGACACAGCGATCGCCGATCTCGAAACGGCGACCGGCTGGCTCATCAAGATCCTGACCGATGGCAAGGCCACCGAGGCGCTCTCAGGTGCAACACCCTATCAGCGCCTGTTCGGCCTCGTGCTCACCGGCTGTTACCTCGCCAAGGGGGCTCTTGCCGAAAGCGGCGATGGCAGAGGCGAGGGCCGCATCGCGCTCTGCCGCTTCGCCGCCGAAAATCTGATGGCCGAGACCACAGCCCTTTGTGACCGGGTGGTGAATGGCGCTGCAAGCCTCGCCGCCGCCCGCATTCTGCTTGCTTGAGGACATTTCCAATGACCGATCATATCATCGTCGAGCAGCCTTCCGCCCACCCTGGCGTCCAGCTCATCCGCTTCAACCGGCCGGAGAAGAAGAACGCCATCACCCGCGCCATGTACCGGACAATGGCCGATGCGCTGAAGGCGGCCGATGCCGATCCCGCCATCCGCGCCACCGCCTTTCTTGGTACCCAGGGCTGCTTTTCCGCCGGCAATGATCTAAACGACTTCCTTGTCGCCGCAGTCGGTGGCAGCGGCCTGGAGCAGGAGATCCTAGATTTCCTCTATGCGCTGGTGAAGGCCGAAAAACCCGTGGTCTCGGGCGTCGACGGACTGGCGATCGGCATCGGCACGACGATCCATCTCCATTGCGACCTGACCATCGCTTCCAGCCGCAGCCAGTTCCGTACTCCCTTCGTCGACCTGGCTCTGGTGCCGGAAGCGGGTTCCAGCCTCGTTGCGCCACGCCTGATGGGCCACCAGCGCGCCTTCGCCCTGCTGGCCGCCGGCGAAGCCTTCTCGGCCGCCGAGGCGAAGGACGCCGGTCTCATCTGGAAGGTGGTTGAACCCGGCGAGGTCGATGGGCTGACGCTGGCGACCGCAGCTCGGCTCGCCGCCAAACCGCCGGAGGCGCTGCGCATCGCCCGTAATCTCATCCGCAGCGACAGCGGCGAGATCATCGCCCGCATCGACGAGGAGGCCCGCCATTTCTCCGCCCGTCTGAAAAGTGCCGAGGCCCGGGCCGCCTTCGAAGCCTTCATGCGCCGCTAAACCGTATCAGATGAAGCAAGTTTGACGCGACGCGCTTTAGAGCTTGGGCACATCGAAGACCTCGCCCGCCCTGAGCGCCCGGAATCGTTCCGGGGGAATATCATGTTCGCTCATAGCGTTTTGCAGCGCTCTTGTCGGCGCGTCGACCGCCTCGTCTGTCAGTTGGAACGTCGCGAAGTGATGCCCCGCCACATAGGCCGCATTTGCCAACTTCATCCCGATGACCGCTTCCTGCGGATTCTGGTGCTGGCCTTTCATGAACCATCGCGGCTCATAGGCGCCGAAGGGTAAAATCGCCAAGCGAAAGCCACCATGCTTCTGCTGTGCCGCCTTGTAATTGATGCCGCGGTGAAAGCCCGTATCGCCGACGTGATAGATTTTTCCGGCGGGAGTCGATAAGGCGAACGACGCCCAGAGCGCCATTCGGCGATCGGCGCCGCCGCGGGCGGACCAATGATGTGCCGGCTCCGCATCAATGCTGATGCCGGCGTGCGAGATGCGCTCGCCCCAGTCCATCGATGTCATCTCTATATCGGGCACGGCGCGGCGGATGATCGTGTCATTGCCGAGTGGTGTCACCACACGCGGCCGATGCTTGGCGCTCAAGCGCCTGAGTGTCGCGATATCGAGATGATCATAATGATTGTGCGATACCAGCACGAGATCGATTGGCGGCAGATCATCGAACGCGATGCCCGGTTGGACGACGCGTTTGGGTCCAGCAAAAGTAAAGGGGCTTACGCGCTCCGACCACACCGGGTCGGTAAGGATATTGAGCCCAGCGACCTGTACGAGCACTGTTGCATGGCCAACCATGGTCACCCGTAGATCCTCGCCGTCGACACGTGGATCCGGCTTGGCCGCCGCATATGGACTTGGCACCGACCGCGGCCAACGCTCACGGCCACCGCCGAATTGCCACCGCAGCAAATCGCGGAAACCAAGGGGCTCGATACCTTCGGGATTGAAGAAATGCGTGCCGTCGAAGTGATCGGACACCGGGCCGTTATAATAGGGATTGCGTCTTTTGGTCTTGCGCATTTGAAATCGGTCTCGTTTGCTTACAGCGCCGCGCGTCTTTTCAGACGCGTAAACGACGCTGTAACACTTTGAATCGCCGCATATGCAGTAGAACAGGATGATTTTAAGCGTGTCGGCTCAAAATCTGAATCCTGTTCTAAAATAGAGAGTCAGATTGATGCAGGAAGCTCGTTGACCTTGCGCAGCAGGCTGTCGACCAGACGCTCCGGCAGGTAGCGGCGAAGCGAGCGGACCTGACGCGACTGCTTGCCGGCGGAATAGCGCAGCTTCGGCTTCTTGGCGGTTGCGGCTTTGACGACCATATCGGCGACGACCTGCGGCGCGTCGCCCGCCGCTACCCACTTGCGCATCAGAGCCTCGCTCCGGGCCCGCTCCGAGTCGTAGACCGGAAGCGGTTGATCTGCGCGTGTCAGGTTCTCCTCGAAGGATGTTTTGGTGACGCCGGGTTGGACGAGAACGACACGGATACCGAAGTTGCGCACTTCATGATCGAGCGATTCCGAATAGCCTTCGATTGCATGTTTGGTTGAGGCATAGAAGGCGTTGTAGGGGGATGGGATCAGTCCGAGGATCGAGCTCATGTTGACGATCCGGCCGATCTTCTGCTTGCGCATGACCGGCAGCACGGCATTGACGACACGGGCGACGCCGAAAAGGTTGACGTCGAAAAGCCGCTGGGCCTGGTCGATCGATGATTCTTCCGCGCCTCCAAGCAGGCCGACCCCGGCATTGTTGACGACAAGATCGATCCGGCCGGCCTGTTGCAGGATCTCGGCAATCACAGCCTCCACCGAGGCCTTATCCGTCACGTCGCAGATCAGCATGGTGATGCCAGGCTTGTCAGCAACCTGTTTGCGGCTGGTCCCATAGACGCGATAGCCGGCTTTCGCCAGCGATTGGGCTGTGACAAGGCCAATGCCGGAGGAAGCGCCGGTAACCAGGGCAATGTTTTTGGTTCTGTCGATCATGCTGTCAGCTTTCACTAGGGTGTGGATCATTGGCTGACGCTGTGTTACTATCTTTTCGATATCGTGTCACTATCGAAAAGATACTCAATGAAAAATAATTCAATTCTCCAGTGCCCGGTGGCCCGCGGCCTTAACTCTGTGGGTGATGCGTGGAGCATTCTGGTCCTGCGGGATGCACATACCGGCCTTACCCGGTTCGACCAGTTCAGGAAGAGCCTCGGCATTGTGCCGACCATGCTCACCAAGCGCCTTAAAGCGCTGACCGACGACGGTCTGCTGGAAAAGCGCCTCTACTCAGAGCGACCGCCCCGCGAGGAATACTTGCTGACCGAAGCAGGCCGGGATTTCCTGCCGGTGCTGATGATGATCGGGGCTTGGGCGCACCGCCACTGCGATGGCGAACTCGCCCGCTATGTCGATGTCGAAACGGGCTCAGAGATCGAGCCCATCGCAATCGATGCGGTTACGGGTGCAAAGCTCGGAACGCGGGCAATGCGGCTGAGTGCTGGCCAGGAACGGAATTCGGCAACCCATAAAGATGCTTGAGGGCATAGCGCCCTCGGCACTGACGGAAGGGGTGAGCCGACGGGCGGCCCGCCTATTTCTCCAGCGTCGCCACCACCTCGACATGCGAGGTCCAGAGGAACTGGTCGATCGGCGTCACCCCGGTGATCCGGTAGCCGCCCTCGACGAGGATCGCCAGGTCGCGCGCCAGCGTCAGCGGATTGCAGCTGACGGCCACGATCCTCTTCACCGCTGAGCGGGCAAGCTCCTTGCACTGGAATTCGGCACCGGCCCGCGGCGGATCGAAGACGACGGCGTCATAGGGCTTGAACTCCTGCGTCATCAACGGGCGGCGGAAGAGATCACGCTTCTCGATGGTCACCGGCTTCAATCCAGGAGTGTTGCGGGCGGCATGATCGAGGGCGGCGAGCGCCTTTGCCTCGGCTTCGACGGCATGCACGCGGCCGATCCGCGCCAGCCGCAGCGAGAACGTGCCGGAGCCGGCAAAGAGATCGGCGATCCGCTTCGCCTTGCCGGCATGGGCAAGCACCAGCTCGGCCATCGCTTCTTCCGCCGGCTTGGTCGCCTGGGTGAAGCCGCCCGGCGGCGGTGAAACCTGAATGCTGCCGAAATCGACGAGCGGCTTCGACGGCTCGATGAGGATTTCGCCGTTCAGCGAAACACGGGCGATGCCGCGCAGGCCGAGCACGGTCTCAACCGCCTTGCGCCGCTGCGGATCGGACAGTTTCTTCACCTCGTCGACCGCAATGTCGAGGCCGGAAAGCGTTTCGAGCACGGAGACGCGAAAGGGTTCGGCATTGGTCGCCAGCGCGGCGGCAATGGCCCGGATCGCCGGTAGCCGGGCGATGATCCCTGCCGACGAGATCGGACATTCCTCGATGGCGACGATATGATGGCTTTCGGCCTGGTTGAAACCAACAAGCATGTCCTTCTCGGTCTTGCGCGCCGCAAACACCACGCGCCGGCGCTCACCCGGCCGGGCCGGAACGATCTCGCCAACCTCAGGCGTCAGCCCCTTCGATTTCAGCGCATCGATGACCAGCTGGCGCTTGAAGGCGCGGTATGGCGCATCTGCCATATGCTGCAGCGTGCAGCCGCCGCAGGTGCCGTTGACGCCATCCAGGCCGAAATGTCGACAGGGCGGCTCCTGCCGGTCGGGCGAGGGCGTCGTGATCGACATGATCGTGCCCTGGCTTTTGACGCGGGCGATCGCCACCGTTTCCCCCGGCAGAGAAAACGGCACATAGACAGGGCCGCCGGCATTGCTGGCGATACCGTCGCCCTGGGCGCCGAGCTTCTCGATCGTGACGGTTTCGGTGCTCACGGTTTCAATCCTGCCAGAAGAAATTCCTGATTGCCGTCGCCGCCGGAAATCGGGGAGGGGATGAGGCCGAGGCTGTTCCAGCCCATGTCCTCGGTGAACCAGCGCGCAAGCTCCGCAGCGACGGCGGGAGCCGACGCGGGATCCTTCAACAGTCCGCCCTTGCCGATCGCTTCGCGCCCGGCCTCGAACTGCGGCTTGACCAGCAGCACGGCGACAGTACCCGGCTCGGCGATCTCGAGAGCCGGCGCCAGTGCCAGCTTCAGCGAGATGAAAGAGACATCGGAAACGATGAACGTGGCGGGATCACCGATATCCTCTGCCGTCAGATTGCGGGCATTGAGGCCTTCTTTGTTCGTGACACGCGGATCGCCTGAAATGCGCGGGTGCATCTGCCCATGGCCGACATCGATCGCGGTGACATGCACGGCACCGCGTTGCAGCAGCACCTCGGTGAAGCCGCCGGTGGACGCGCCGACATCCAGACAGTGATGGCCGGCGGGATCGAGCTGGAAATGATCGAGGGCTGCGGCAAGCTTCAGCGCGGCGCGCGAGACATAGTCCTGCGCCGGGTCGTCGATCTCGATCTCAGCGTCGTCGCCGAAGACCGCCCCGGCTTTCGTTATGACCTGGCCGGCGATCCTGACGGTGCCGCGTTGCACGGCGTCGCGAGCCCGCGAGCGGCTGGCGAAAAGGCCGCGGGAGACGAGAAGTTGGTCGAGGCGTTGGCTGTTTTGATCGGACATCGGCTGTGAATGACCGGCAAAGCCGCCGGTTGCAAGCATTTTGTTCCAGACAGCGTCATTGACCCTCGAAAGCTTTCGGCGATAATCCTGCCGCGGCGATCACGGGGCGGCCGCAGACACGGGGGTGTTTTATGCTGAAGCTCTTCACTCTTCTCGTCGCGGCGGGGATCGCAGCCCCCGCGCTGGCGAACGACACCATGGCCGAGGTCAAGACCGGCGGGCTGATTTTTGCCCAGTCCGACGATGTCAGCATGGCGGAGGAAAATCTCTTCATCTCCGCTTCGCAAGTGCGTGTCGACTACGTGTTCGAGAATACGTCCGACAAGGATGTCGAAAGCCTGGTCGCCTTCCCGATGCCCGATATATCAGGCCAGGTGGACAACAACTCCGCCATCTCCGACTACGACAGCGACAATTTCCTGCATTTCTCCACCGTGCAGGATGGTAGGCCGATCACCGCCAAGCTGCAGCAGCGCGTCGTCTCGCTCGGCATCGACGTCACCGACGAGCTGGCCAAAAACGGCATTCCCGTCCTGCCTTACAGCCAGAAGACCCGCGACGCGCTCGCCAAGCTTCCCGAAACCGTCCGGAAGGACTGGATCGCCCGCGGCCTGATTTATCCCATGACCGACGCCGATGTCGTGCCGCTCTGGACGCTCCGCTCGACCTATTGGTGGCGCACCACCTTTCCGGCCAAAAAGAAGGTCAGCGTCGAGCATCGCTACCAGCCGGCCGTCGGCGGCACCGTCGCCATCAGCTTTCTCGAAAACGGCGAGCCGAAGGGCGAACGCTTCGAGGAATATTCCCGCAAATACTGCCTCGACGCAGATTTCGTCCGGGTTGCCCAGCAGCATGTCCGGGAAGCCGAGGCCGGCGGCGCCAACTATACCGAAAGCTGGATCTCCTATGTGCTGTCGACCGGCGCCAACTGGGCGGGACCGATCCGGCGCTTCCAGCTGACGATCGACAAGGGCAAGCCCGGCAGTCTCATCAGCTTCTGCGGCAGCAACGTCGAGAAAATCGGCCCGACGACCTTCCGGATGACCGCCGAGGATTTCGATCCCGGCAAGGACTTCGACATCCTCGTCCTCAATCCGCCGGAAGCGGAACCGAAGCAGCCTTGATTTAAGCATTTTAATCACGGCCCTGATCTTTGTTGCGGCGCGCAATTTAAACAAATTTAAAGCCCGCCCGCATAGGTTCGGTTCGATTGCGGCGGTTCATTTGAACCGCTTCGTGCCATGAAGGCAAAGGCGTCTGCACGCCGATCATGTTCCCAATTCAAAAAAGGCCTTGCGGTTGCGACTCGCGCGCGACCGGCCTTTCGCCGCGTCGACTGTCGTCAGGAGAAATTCACCGATGTCCGCCAAAAACATATCCTTGAACGGGAAGCTTGCGGCCACGTTCGCAGCCCTCATTCTGATTTTCGTCGCTGTCTCCGCCTTCGTTTATTCCAAGGCGACGGCGTCGGCGTCAGCGTCAGCCGAGCAGGAAAAGTCCGAGCTGCTCGTCAACCAGATCGACGATGCGCTGCAGGCGATGCTCGAGCAGGCCGTCAACCTGCGCGGCTTTATCCTGTTCCGCAGCGACAGCACCTATGGCGATGTCTTCGCCAATCGCGAGCGCATGCTGAAGGCGATTGCCGCCGCCAGGCAGACGGCGGGAGCCGAGCCGCAGCTGGTCGAGATGATCGACGGCATGCAGAAGGCCGCCGACCTCTATTTCCATGAACTTGCCGAGCCGCAGACCAAGGCGCGCAAGGAAACCGACATGCCGATCGAAGAGATCATCAAGATCGGCGTCAACGCCACCAAGGGCCAGCTCGACGGCTTCCGCCAGGCCTCGGCCAAGATCAAGGCCAGCGCCCGCGAAAAGTCCGATGCGCTGGCTGAAATCCGCGCCGATGCCAACAGCGATCTGAAGACGACGCTGCTTGCCGGCGGTATCGTCGCCTCGCTCGCCGCCGCCGTGCTCGCCTGGTTGATGTCGCGCACCATCGTCCGCCCGATCGTCGGCATGACCGGAGCCATGGATCGCCTCGCCGGCGGTGAGCACGATATCGAGGTCCCGGCGACCGACCGCGGCGACGAAGTCGGCCGCATGGCCCAGTCGGTGCTGGTCTTCAAGCAGGCGGCGATCGAGAAGCTGCGCCTTGCCGGCGAGACCGACCGCATGCGTGATGACGCCGAACGCCAGCGCCGGGCAGGCGACGAGCAGAAGGCCCGCGAGGAAGGCGAGATCCGCCATGCCATCGACGCTCTGGCGGGCGGCCTTGCCGAGCTTGCCAATGGCGATATGGCCGGCCGTCTCCAGACGCCGTTTGCGCCGCAATATGACAGCCTGCGCAATGACTTCAACCATGCCGTCGAAAAGCTGCAGGCAGCCCTGCAATCAGTCGGCCGCAACGCCTCGGCGATCAATGCCGGCGCCGGCGAAATCCGCTCGGCCGCCGACGATCTCGCCCACCGCACCGAACAGCAGGCTGCCGCCGTCGAACAGACCGCCGCAGCGCTCGAGCAGGTGACGACGACCGTCCGCGACAGCGCCAAGCGCGCCGAGGATGCCGGCAATCTCGTCGAGCGCACCCGCCTCGGCGCCGAAAAATCCGGCGAAGTCGTCCGCAAGGCGGTCTCCGCCATGCAGCAGATCGAAAAGTCCTCGGGCGAAATCTCCAACATCATCGGCGTCATCGATGACATCGCCTTCCAGACCAACCTTTTGGCTCTGAACGCCGGCGTCGAAGCCGCCCGCGCCGGCGATGCCGGCAAGGGCTTTGCCGTCGTCGCTCAGGAAGTGCGCGAGCTTGCTCAGCGCTCGGCCAAGGCGGCCAAGGAGATCAAGGCGCTGATCACCACCTCGGGCGAACAGGTCGTTGCCGGCGTCTCCCTCGTCGGCGAGACCGGCAAGGCGCTGGAAGCGATCGTCGCCGAAGTGCAGGAGATCAACCGTAACGTCAGCGCCATCGTCACCGCCACCCGCGAACAGTCAATCGGCCTGCAGGAGATCAACACCGCCGTCAACAACATGGACCAGGGCACCCAGCAGAATGCCGCCATGGTCGAGGAGCAGACCGCGGCAAGCCATGCGCTCGCTCAAGAAGCAAGTGCGCTGGATGAATTGCTGCGCCAGTTTAAGCTCGGCCAGACGAGGCCGGATGCCGCAGCATCGCGCGCCACCGTCGCCGCCCCCAACGCCCGCCCGGTCGCCTCGCCAGCCCGCGCCCTGACCCGCACGGTGGCCAAGGCCTTTGGCGGCAGGCAGGCAACGGCCGCAGCTGCGGTGCAGGAGGACTGGACGGAGTTCTGAGAGGGCGCTCTTCTTCGAAAGAGGACGTCAAATGCAGAGGGCGGTGCAGTGGATGCGCCGCCCTTTTTCATGGTGATATGGCCATTGTGGAGCTCGCGGCCCCTCATCCGCCCTACGGGCACCTTCACCCCAAGGGGAGAAGGGGGAATCGCGACGTTGCCGCAAATCTCTTCTCCCCTCGGGGAGAAGGTGCCGGCAGGCGGACGAGGGGGGCGGAACGGCACGCCGTCAAAGAGGGCCGACAAAGCAAGCCCCCATCCAAATCACTACCCCGCAACCCCAACCGCAACGCCGCGCCCCAGCGCCTTGAACACCGTCGAAACGATGCCGGCGCGGTCGAGGCCGGCATGGGCGATCATTGCTTCGGGTTTGGCCTGTTCCATCCAGATATCGGGCATGACAAGCGAGCGGATCTTCAGCCCGTTGTCGAGCAGGCCTTCGCTCGAAAGATACTGCATCACCTGGCTGCCGAAGCCGCCGATGGAGCCTTCCTCGACGGTGATCACCATCTCGTGGTGGCGGGCAAGCTGGCGGATCAGATCATGGTCGAGCGGCTTGGCGAAGCGCGCATCGGCAACCGTCGTCGAAAGCCCGGCGGCATCGAGATCTTCGGCGGCCAGCAGACAATCGGCAAGCCGTGAGCCAAAGGAGAGCAGCGCCACCTTGGTGCCTTCCTTGACGATGCGGCCCTTGCCGATCGGCAGGATTTCGCCGCGCGCCGGCATGTCGACGCCGACACCTTCGCCGCGCGGATAGCGGAACGAGATCGGCCCGGCATCATAGGCGACAGCCGTGCGCACCATATGCTTGAGTTCGGCCTCGTCGGCCGCCGCCATCACCACGAAGCCGGGCAGGGTGGTGAGGAAGGCGGTGTCGAAGGAGCCGGCATGGGTCGGCCCATCGGCGCCGACGAAGCCGGCGCGGTCGATCGGAAAACGTACCGGCAGTCCCTGGATCGCCACGTCGTGCACGACCTGGTCGTAGGCGCGCTGCAGGAAGGTGGAATAGAGCGCTGCGAACGGTTTGTAGCCTTCGGCCGCAAGGCCGGCGGCAAAGGTCACGGCATGCTGTTCGGCGATGCCGACATCGAAACAGCGCGACGGAAAGGCGTCGGCAAGCTTATCGAGGCCGGTACCGTTCGGCATGGCGGCGGTGATGCCGACGATCTTGTCGTCGAGAGTTGCTTCCTGCACAAGCGCTTCGGCAAAGACGCTGGTATAGCTGGGCGCATTCGGCTTGACCCTGGCCTGGGCGCCGGTGATGACGTCGAACTTGTTGACGCCGTGATATTTGTCGGCTGCGGCTTCCGCCGGCGGATAGCCCTTGCCCTTCTGGGTGACGACATGGATCAGCACCGGTCCGCGGCCATTGTCGCGCACGTTGCGCAGCACCGGCAGCAGATGGTCGAAGGAATGCCCGTCGATCGGCCCGATATGATAGAAGCCCATCTCCTCGAACATCGTGCCGCCGGTGACATAGCCGCGCGCATGCTCGACGGCGCGGGTGATCGCCCGATCGATATTCTTGCCGAGATAGGCCGTCAGCTTCTTGCCGAGATCACGGAAGCCCATATAGGTGCGGCCTGAGGCGAGGCGAGCGAGATAGGCGCTCATTGCGCCTGTCGGCGGCGCGATCGACATGTCGTTGTCGTTAAGGATGACGATGAGGCGCGCATCGAGCGCGCCGGCATTGTTCAGCGCCTCATAAGCCATGCCGGCCGACATCGCCCCGTCGCCGATGACGGCGATGACGCGCCGGTCTGCTTTATCGAGATCGGCGGCGATCGCCATGCCGAGGCCGGCCGATATCGACGTCGAGGAATGCGCCGCCCCGAAGGGATCATATTCGCTCTCGGCCCGGCGGGTGAAGCCGGAAAGTCCGTCTTCCTGGCGCAGTGTGCGGATGCGGTCGCGCCGGCCGGTGAGGATTTTGTGCGGATAACATTGATGGCCGACATCGAAGATCAGCCGATCGTCAGGCGTGTTGAAGACGTTGTGGATGGCGATCGTCAATTCGACGACGCCGAGACCGGCGCCAAGATGGCCGCCGGTGCGCGACACCGCATCGATCATTTCGTCCCGGACTTCGCGGGCAAGCTGCGGCAGCTCGCGATCCTCGAGCTTGCGCAGGTCGGCGGGGTAGATGACCTGGTCGAGCAGGGGGGTCTTCGGCAGTTGTGTCACGGGCGGGCGCTCTTTCTTGCTTTTCCTTGTTTCGCTTTATTCGATTAGATTGCGGCAAAACAAGTGCATTTCAGGAACCGAAGATTTTCACCTTAGAGCATGGCGGAAAAAAGTGTGAGCGGTTTCGGGAGATATCACGTTCTATTTCCGTGAGTTGCACTCGCCTGATCTTGCCGGGTCCCGCCCAGTTTTCCAGCCCGACCGATCGAACAGGCGAGGGCTCGCTAGCAGCTTGAATATGACACGGAATGGTAGCAATGTTGCCGCGCTGACTGGGGGACGGGTCATGGGAACGATTGTTGCAGCGCATGCCTATGTGAACAACGAGGTCGCCTATCTCGCCTGGGACATCGACGCCAAGATCGACGGATGCCTCGGGTTCGAAGTCGTCCGCGTCTATCTCGACGAGCAGGGCAGCGTGTCGAATAGACCCGATGGCAGCGAGGACCGCGTGACCTGCGCGGCATGGGTCGCCTTCAAGGGACAGCGCAATCCTCACTGGCTGCCCCAAACGACGTCGCTCTGGCCGGTGCAGAAGCTCTCCTGGCGCGACCTGACGCTGCGCAAACGGCGCAACGAAATGAAAAGGCGGCCGGACGAGGTTCGCGTACGTTACGAAATCCGTCCGCTTGGCGATCTGAAGCCGGGCATGCAGGCCGCACCCGATCCGACGCCTGAGCTCGTCGAGATCAACAAGCAGGACCAAAACGGCAAGCCGATCAAGAAAAATGACGGCACCTATGAGAAGATCGCGGTCAAGGCCTATGACGGTCCTCCGCGGCCGCTCGGTTATCTCGGGCCGGCCATCTCCACCAACCCGGTCCATGTGACGCGCAAGCGCGGCCAGTTCGAATCCACCTTCACCAATGGCATTCTCGCTGCCCAATGGTTGCGAAACGTCCTGCTGGAAGACGGCGTAAAGCAGCCGAACGAGCTGATCGAGATGATTTCCAATCCGGCGAATGGCATCCGCAAATATCTTGCCGGCGATGTCATTCCGATGCTCAAGGAATTCATGAATGCATCAGGCGCCTTCCTTGTCGCCCTCTACGAGTTGGAGGATGAGGAACTGCTGGCCCTGCTGCTTGCCAACAAGGACAGGCTACGCGTCATCCTCGCCAATACCGGAAAGGTCGGGGACGCCTGGGATGTGCGCAATGCGCATGCACGCCAGGCGCTGATCGATGCAGGCGTCGAGATTCACCACCGGATGTTCAACAATTCGAGCCAGATCGGCCACAATAAATTCGTCGTGCACATACCGCCGGATGGCGCTCCGCGCAGCGTGTTCACCGGCAGCACCAACTGGACGGCCACGGGGCTTGCCGGCCAATCCAACAATGCGTTGATCGTCAGAAACGATGCGGTGGCCGCAGCCTATGTCGCCTATTGGGGGCGGATGCTGGAAGACAATGCGACGCTGGAAGCTCCCATCGAATTCGACGACGGCATGCCCGACAACCAGCAGAGCAAGGAATTCCGGCGCTCGAACGAAACGCCTTCTCTCGTCCCGTCCGACGATGGAGCTTCGGTCGAAGCGTGGTTCTCGCCGAACATGCAGAGCCGCAAAAAGGGCAAGGCAACGCCGCCCGATCTTCGTGAAGTCTACCGTCTGATGCGCCGTGCCGAGCACGCTGTGCTGTTTCTTGCCTTCTATCCCGGTCAGTCGGGCAGGGATTGCATCGTTGGCGAGGCGATCGATATCGCCCTCAAGGATCAGAAGCTGATCGTTACCGGCGCAGTTTCAAGCGCCCAGGCCATGCCCAATTACGTCGCCGGCAAGGAGAACGACCCCGACGATCCCGACGACGATGAAGAGGCTGTCTCGCCCCACACTTTCGACGAGGCCAATGTCTCGATCGTCCGGGCGTCGCGCATCGATGACCGCCAGCTGTTGGCGGATTTCGGCGCCGAGGAACTGACCGCCAAGAAGGTGGGCGCCATCATTCACGACAAGGTGCTGGTGATCGATCCTCTGTCGGACGAGTGCGTCGTCGTCCTCGGCAGCCACAATCTCGGCTTCAAAGCCTCTTATGCCAATGACGAAAACATGCTGATCGTCAAAGGCGACCGCGCGCTCGCCGAGGCCTATGCCGTCCACATCCTCGATGTCTATGATCACTATCGCTTCCGCGCCGTCGAGGCGGAATTGAAGCGCCAGGGCAAGAAGGGCCGGTCGGGTTTTCTCAACGTCGACGACAGCTGGCAGGATGGCTACGTGAACCGCACCAAGGGAGCGCTGACCCGATATTTCGCGGGTTGAAATTCAGGTGGCAGGTCAACGGCGGTGGCGCATCGCGGCTGCCGTCACCTCTCCGGCAAAGGCACGAATTCCTCCTCGTCACCCGGAACGATATCGAAGCGGCCGGTCCGCCATTCCTCCTTGGCCTTTTCGATCCGCTCCTTCGAGGAGGAAACGAAATTCCACCAGATATAGCGTTTCGAATTGAGCGCCGCACCGCCGAACAGCATCAGGTGGCAGCCATCGCTGCCGGCTTCGAGCGTGATTGGATCGCCGGGCCTGAAGACCAGCAGCTGGTCGGCGGCGAAACGGTCGCCCGAGATGACGACCTCGCCCGAGAGCACGTAGACGGCGCGCTCTTCATGCGCCGCGCCGAAGGGAAATGTCGCGCCCGGCTGCAGGCTGAGATCGACATAGAGCGTGTCGGAGAAAACTCCGACCGGCGATGTCATGCCTTCGAACGAGCCGATGACCACGCGCCCACGCACGCCTGGAGTCTCGATCAGCGGCATGTCAGACTTTTCCGTATGAGCGAAGGCGGGATCGATCTCCTCCTTGTCGTCGGGCAGCGCCAGCCAGGTCTGCAGCCCCGACATCAGCAGCGGATGGCCGCGCAGATTGTCGGGCGTGCGCTCCGAATGCACGATGCCGCGGCCTGCCGTCATCAGGTTGATATCGCCGGGACGAATGACCTTTTCGGTGCCGAGGCTGTCGCGATGGCGGATCTCGCCGTCGAAGAGATAGGTGACCGTCGACAGGCCGATATGCGGATGCGGCTTCACATCAAGCGCCTCGTCCGGCTTCAGGATCGCCGGCCCCATGCGGTCGAAGAAGATGAACGGCCCGACCAGCCGCCGCTGCCGGGTGGGCAGCGCCCGCCGCACCTGGAACCCGCCGATATCGCTGGTGCGCGGAATGATCAGGTTCTCGATCGCATCGCAGGCGAAGGCATCGCCGGGCAGGGGATCTTTACCGGGAAAGAAGGACATGACGGATCTCCGATCGCTAGCGTATCGACCACAAATAGTGCCTAAAACGCCGCGCGTCCAACATCGCCGCCTTTCAAGCCATCGATGTCGAGCGCAAGCCTAAAGGATGGCGGTGCCTTCGATGCAGCTTGTCACAGCCCCGCCAATCCAGATTTCGCCACCAACCTGTTCCACATGGACGCGGCCTGCTCGCCCTAGAACCGTGCCTTGACTGGCCACATAGGCGCGGGGCGCGATGCCGCTTCCGATCAGCCATCGGGCGAGACCGGCATTCAGGCTGCCGGTGACGGGGTCTTCAAAACCAGCAGCGGTAAAGGCACGGACTTCGAAATCGGCGTCACGCCCGTCTTCCGCAGCATGCCAAGGCGCGACGACACCGACCCGCAATCCGGATATGACACCGAAATCCGGGCGCAAGGCCAGGAGGTCCTCTCGCGAATGCAGCAGCACCGCCATCCAGCCCGGTCCGCTGTCCACCCAGTTCGCATCGACGATCGCGTCTTCCGCCAAACGCAATCCCTTGACGATCCGCGCCAGCATCTCTGGCTCGACCGGTCCGCAGCGGTTCAGACGCGGGGCGGCGAAGGAAAGCCGATCACCGTCTCGACGAATACGGATAAGACCTGCTTCGCACTCCTGCACGATCTCGCTTCCTTTCGATTTGCCGCCGGACGCCAACCATACATGACAGCTCCCCAAGGTGGGGTGCCCTGCGAATGGAAGCTCGCGGGCCGGCGTAAAAATGCGGACGCGATAGTCGGCATCCCCCGTCGTCGGTTGGAGAAGAAACGTCGTCTCGCTGAGGTTCGTCCAATTGGCGAAAGAGGCCATCTGGCGGTCTGTCAATGCGTCTGCGCCAACGACGACGGCGAGAGGGTTACCCTTCAAGGGCTGGGAGGAGAAGACATCGACCTGTTGGAATACATATTTTGAAATGTTGTGCTGCACCCGTAGTTGCCTCGCTGATCGACCTGTCATTTGCGCAACGGAGTTCGCCAGTGTTGATTTGCGTGAGTCAGAATATTCCCGTTTATATTACGTAAACCTGGTGACATCGTCGAATCTTCACGAGGCGGGAATGGAATTTGGCAGTGCATCGGCAGCCTTCGAACGCGTTTTCATCATGGGAAACGGTGGGACCGGCAAGACGTGGCTCGCCCATCGCATTGGCGAGCGGCTCCTTCGTCCCATTATTCATCTTGACGATATTCATTGGGAGCCGGGTGGCTATGGCATCGCTCGCGATAGGACGCGTAGAGACACGATGGTCAAGGCGGCGGCCGAAACGGATCGCTGGGTTATGGAAGGGGTCTATGGCGAATTGGTGAACATGGCCCTCGACCGCGTGACCGCATTGATCTGGATCGATCTGCCCGACGAGGTGTGCATCGCCAATATCAAGGAAAGGGGCATTCAGGGCGGGGGGACCCAGACGCAGTTTGTCGACCTTCTCAAGTGGGTGGCGGAGTACCGAATCCGAGCAAACAACTGGAATTCCTTCGACGCGCATGCGCGATTGTTTTCAGCATTCCCCGGTCCGAAGTGGTTGCTGTCGGATCGTGAGGCAGTGACGCGTTTGGCCGGCAGTCTGCCTGTGGACATCGAGGTTGCCAGTAGGTGAGGCAGACTTTCCGGCCACCTGTCGCGGAGCCGGTTTCAGATCGCCGTAAACCCGTTGTCGACGAACAGGTGGGCGCCGTTGACGAAGTTCGATTCGTCGCTGGCGAGATAAAGTGCCGCTCTCGCGACATCCTCTGGCTCGCCGATCCGCCCCTGCTGCGCGGCGATGGCGGCATCGGAAACATCGACCCCGAGCGCCTGGAGGTCGGCCACCTCGCGCAGGCCGTGCGGCGTGCGGATGAAGCCGGGGCAGACGGCGTTGCAGCGGATATTGCGGTCGCGGAATTCTACCGCAATCGCCCGGGCAAACATATGCACGGCGCCCTTGGTCGTGTCGTAGAGCACTTCCATCGGCGTGGCGGC
Source organism: Rhizobium sp. NZLR1 (assembly GCF_017357385.1). Lineage (NCBI taxonomy): Bacteria > Pseudomonadati > Pseudomonadota > Alphaproteobacteria > Hyphomicrobiales > Rhizobiaceae > Rhizobium > Rhizobium sp. NZLR1. Next base: position 1,037,074 of record NZ_CP071632.1, read on the forward strand.
GACCGCCGAGATCGACGAGGTGCAGACGATCGATCCGCCACCACTCGCAATCATCTTCGGCAGCACCGCCTTGGTCATCAGGAACATCGAGCGCACATTGACGGCGTGCAGCCAGTCCCATTCCTGAAGCGTCGTTTCCAGGAAGGGTTTGATGACGATCGTGCCGGCGTGATTGAAAAGCACGGTCACCGCGCCGTAGCGTTCCTCCACGCCTGAGACGGCGGCATTGACGGCGGTTTCATCAGAGACATCGGCCGTCCAGCATTCGGCCTCGCCGCCGGCATCACGGATCTGCTTGACGGTCTCATCAGCCGCTTCCCCGTTGCGGTCGATGATCGCGACACGCGCGCCTTCGGCCGCAAAGAGCTTCGAGGCGGCACCGCCCATGCCGGTCGCGCCGCCCGAGATAATGGCGACCTTGCCCTTCAATCTGTCCGTCATTTTTCTGTCCCCTCATGGTTCTCGAAGGGGATCATAGATCGATCGCAAGCCGATCGCCAAGCGCCTTCAAAAGGGGCTTTTGCTACTTGTTTTCGTGCATGTCGTATCCCGGAACCGCGGCACACTTCCGGGCGACATACATCAGGCCTCAGGCCCCGTCGAGAGGCTCGACGGCCTGCGGCTTGCCGGCGCGGTCGAGCCTGATCTTCTCGATGCGGTTCTCGGCGGCCGAAAGCAGCGTCTCGCAATGTTTCTTCAGCGCTTCGCCGCGCTCATAGATCTCGATGGATTCATCCAGCGCCACGTCGCCGCGTTCCAGCCGGGCGACGATGCTTTCGAGTTCGGCGACCGCCTTTTCGAAGGAAAGGCCGGATACCTCCGGCTTGGCGCTGTCAGTCATTCTCAACCCTTCATCATTCGCAGAATATGCATGCCCGCCGATTCGGCGAGGCCTTCCAAATCATAACCGCCTTCGAGCAGGCTGACGACCCGGTTCTTCGCGTGCCGGTCGGCGAGTTCGAGCACGCGCCCGGTCGCCCAGTCGAAATCCTCGCCGGTCAGGTTGATCTGCGCCAGCGGATCGCGGTGATGGGCGTCGAAGCCGGCCGAAATGATGATGAGATCCGGCCGGAAATCGTCAAGCGCCGGCAGCACGCGCGATTTGAACGCCTCGCGAAAATGGTCGCTGCCGACATTCGGCGAAAGCGGCGCATTGACGATGGTGTTGTGCTTGCCCTTCTCGTCCTTGGCGCCGGTGCCGGGATAGAGCGGCATCTGATGCGTCGAGCAGAACAGCACCGAGGCGTCGTCCCAGAAGATATCCTGCGTGCCATTGCCGTGGTGCACGTCCCAATCGACGATGGCGATGCGCTCGGCGCCATGCGTCTTCTGGGCATGGCGGGCGGCGATCGCCGCATTGTTGAAGAAGCAGAAGCCCATCGCCGTCATCTTCTCGGCATGGTGCCCCGGCGGGCGGGCGGCGACGAAGACATTGTCGGCCCGGCCGGAAAAGACGTCGTCCACCGCTGCCATCGCTCCGCCGATGCCGGTCAGCGCCGCCTGCAGGCTTTTGGGACTGGCATAGGTATCGGCTTCCAGCTGATTGATCTCACCCTCTTCCTCGGGAATCTCCCGCATCACGGCGGCAAGATGTTCCTCCGGATGCGCAAGCAGCACCGCATCTTCACTCGCCTGCGGCGCCTGCCGGCGCTCCAGCCGCTCGAAATTCGGATGTTCCAGCGCGACATTGATGGCGCGGATCCTGTCCGATCGCTCCGGATGACCGGCGGGCGTCACATGTTCCAGGAAGATCGGGTGTTCATAAAGACGGGTGCTCATGAAGACACTCTATCGGTCGCTTACGTCATGTTCCACAGCAGATGGGGCATCGCCCGATGATTTCAACAAGCGCTGTCTTCGCGCCGTCCGACCGTCCGCCGCCTTGCAATTCCTGTCATATGCGGCGTTTACTTCGCCGAACCCCGTCGCTACTGTCGCTGATGGGGAATTCTGTAGGCAGAGTTGTTGATGAGTCAGTTGAAACGCCCTGGTGTGGCGGAAATACATGTGCCGTTTCGCGATGTCGATATGACCGGCCAGATGTTTCTGGCCTCCTATATTTCCTACGCCGAGTCCGTCATTGCGAGCTTCTGGTCGTCGCGTCCCGATATCGACGACGAACCGATCTACAGCGCCACCAAGATTTCCTGCATTCTCCACCGTCCGCTGCACTATGACGAGCCGGCAATCTTCACGGCCGCCGTCGACAAGATCGGCGTCCGCTCCATCGGCTTCATCGTTTCGATCGACACCGGCGAGGAGCGCGCCGCCGAGGTGGAGATTATCTGGCAGGCCCGCGCCCAAGAGGATCAGCAGCCGGTGTCTCTGCCGGAGGAAACGCGGGATTGGCTTTATCGATTTTTGGACTAACGTCCGTCATCAGTGCGTGTGCGGCCGTTTCATCTAAGATTACCATGTGAATTCCGTTGCATTTGGGACGGTCAGAACCCATCTGAGAAACATCTATTCCAAGCTTGGGGTCAACTCCCGGACCGGCCTGGTGTCGCTGTTGATGCGTTGAATGGCGCCAAAGCAGAGCTGTTCAACCAGCCGGAGTGACTATTCCGCGGCTGTGCCCCGGAGGAGCGGTTCGCTGAGTATATTGATCTCGACATTTGGATAAACGCGCTCTTCCAGCAATGTAACGGATCCAACCCGCATTTCCTTGGGCAAAGAACCGGCGTCGAAGTTGACCGCCGGCACCGGCTCTTCGGCAAAAAACCTGAACAGTGTTATATGCGCTATGCGGGGCGGGGTTGGACGCCACTGTTCGAAGCCGATGGCCTGTGAAATGGCCGAGCGAAGCCTGCGCAATTCCGCCGGCTCCTCCGCTTTGACGAAAACAGCAGCTTGCGAAGCCGCCACCTCGTGAAAATGAATGTCAAATGGTGGGGTCTCTTCGACCAGCCTCTCGACGATCTCCGTCCAGCTTTCCCCGTTCCGCTTCCAGACCTCATCGTTTGGAATACTGAATTGGGCCGCGGCGTTGACCAGGGTGACGACCGTCATGTGCAGGCTTGTTGCCGGAACGCGTGAGAGCGGCGCGGCGCTGTCTCGCTTGATACTGTCTTGCAAGTCGCAGAGCTTTGACCGCGTCTCGCGGTCGGGAAGAAACTGCAAGTGAAACGCGCAGCAGCGCTTGAACCACAGCGTATCGATCTTCGTGTGGATCACGGCAGGCCTCTCCACCCAACACGCCACGCCGCGCTGGGAGCGTGCATCCCGATACTTGCTATCACATCGCCAAACGGTTCGCCAAGGTGACAGGCATCTGCCGGAGATCGACGATGATGTGAAGTCTTGAAACCGATCAAGAAGATTGCAGCGCCCTCCTGCCGGGTCGCCTGGCCCGGGTCGCCTGGCCCGGGTCGCCTGGCTCAGTATTCGGAACCGCTTCCGTTGTTCAGATCGTGACGTTCCGTCCCTTTCAGGGGCGGGTTGAAGATGCTGACGAGAATAAGGTCCTTGTCCTTGCCGCCCCGCAAATAGTGACGGTCATGTTGATCGAGGACGTAGATGTCGCCGACGCGGATCGGAAAGACGTACCCGTCCATATCCTCGACCTCGCCTTCGCCCTGGATGCAATAGCAGGCCTCCAGGTGGTTGCGGTACTGCAGCAGGGCTTGCGTGTTGGCGCGGACGACAGTGTGGCAGACCGTAAATCCCATCCCGTCATCGTTGGTCAGCAGGCGATGGCTTGTGCCATTGCCCCAATCGACGAAGCGCTCGGTCTGCTCCACTTGTTTCAGGCTTCTCACAAACATGTTCTCTTTCCTCTCGCGAATGACGGAGATGTTTCTGATCTCCATGATCCATTAGGCACTGGAATCCATGCTTGCTTCAAATGATCAAAATTGAGAAATCTGTTAGAATAAATTACATGTCATGTTTGAATTCGACGCATCGCGAACAAGATCTGGATGGGCTTTTACATTTCCAGAGGATGATGAATCCTGTCTGTCATGTGAGGAATTTGAACATATGCAGCTGCCGCCCCTGAATGCCTTGAGAGCCTTCGAAGCGACCGCCCGGCTCATGAGTCTGTCAAAGGCCGGAGACGAACTGCATGTGACCCATGCGGCGATCAGTCATCAGCTCAAACATCTGGAGGCGTGGTTGGGACGCAAGCTGCTGCAAAAATCCGGGCGCGGCGTTGCGCTGACCCCGGCGGGCAGCGAATATTATCTGGCCATCTCGGGCTCATTGACAGCCATCGCTCATGCAACGGGCAACATGCGCAGAGACCACAATATGCGTTCGATCACCGTCGGATGCATTCCTTCGATCGCGTCGCGCTGGCTGGTTCCGGCGCTTCCGTCTTTCCGGGACAGCGATCCCGACCTCGACGTCAGGATCGTCTATGCAAAAGCGGAAGAGCGCTTCGATGACGAAAGCCTGGATGTTCTGATTGCCATGGGAGAAGACCTGTCGGGCGGGCGTGAGAGCCGCCTGCTTTTCTCCCGCCGCAACCAGCCGGTGGCGAGCGTTCATTATCTGGCCAAGCGGAATTGGGCTGTCGGCGGCGTTCCCTTTGCAGCGGCCGACCTGCTGCACGACGAATCCGCTGATGGCTGGAGAGAATGGTTTCGAAAGACTGATATAAAGGCGCCCGTGCCGGTTCGGGGGCCGATATTTCAGGACTTCAACATTCTAGCGACGGCGGTGATCGCCGGGCATGGGGTGGCATTATGCCCGGTCGAAGTGTTTCGGCGAGAGATCGATCGCGGCGACCTCGTCGTGCTTTCTGATATCGCGACGGCAGAGACCCAGGGATATTACCTGATCACCAGTTCGTGGGCGAAAAAGCCGGTGCGTCGTTTTACCGAGTGGTTCATGCAGGAATGCCGATCCGCTGGTCCGCCGATCATTGAATAAGTGACGACAGCAGTCCGAGACAAAATACTCTGCGCTGTAACTCGGCGCCGCAGAGCGAGAGACTGTTTGAGGGGAGAGGGAGGTATTCCAGCCTGTCATGAAAGTTTCATATTGGAGCCCTTGCCGCGATCGAAATAGTAATCTACTATTTTAGTCAGGAAACAAGATTTCCTGAAACGAACGAAAGGATACTGATTGGAAACACTGTTCTCGAATGGCCTGCTCATCATCTACTTCATTCTGTTTTGTGTCGGAATCTCTGCCAATAGCCACAAGCCGGGTAGTTCTGGCGACGGCGGTGGAGATGGGGGCGACTTTTCACATGGCGGCGACTGCCACGGTGGCGCCTGTGACGATGGTGACGGAGGAGGGGGAGATGGTGGAGGTGGAGACTAGCTGAACTGAAATCGATAGTATGCCCGACCGCCTCAAGGCGGTTTTTTTGTTGCCGATTTTCCAAGCCGTAAGAGGCCGGCAATGGACCGGAACGCCAGACGTTCCGACAGCGTGGAGACGGTTTTCCGTTGGAAATTCCTCATGCGCGACGCGCGCTCTCCACATTTCGATGCCAATACCGCTTCGTGAACCGCGCCCCAATGGGCGTATGCGATACCCCGCTTGACGATCTCGCCGGGGAAGAACGGGAGGCTGTGGCCGCTCGTCTTGATGATCTCTGACCGAGAAAGCTGACGAACTGATCCATCACGCAATCGTCGATTGCCGCGCGTTCTGCGCGTGCCTTGCATCAATATCCCAGCCAGGGTAGTACTGCCTCAGATATTGGGAGAACAGATATGTCGAAATCCGACACTGCCAGCCCGTATATTTACGGTATCGACGCACTCAGATTTGTGTGCGCGCTCATGGTAACGGTGTTTCATCTCGGATTTGCTTCCTGGGCGTCGCCCTTATATCTGAGACCCTACAAAATGCCCGCGATCGAGAATGTTGCCCAACCGGGATGGGTTGGCGTCGAACTGTTCTTCGTCATATCCGGGCTCGTGATCATCAACTCCGCCGCCTCGGCCACCGCCATGTCGTTCCTGAAGGGACGGGTCCTGCGGCTGTATCCGGCGGTGTGGATCTGCGCGTCACTGACGCTGATCTTCATCGCGACGCAGGATATCAACAGGCGCGTCATCAAGAACTATCTGCGGTCGATCACGCTCTATCCGGGCGGTCCATGGATCGATGGTCAATATTGGACACTGGCCTGCGAGATATGTTTCTATGCCCTTGTCTTCATCCTGTGTGCGACCGGTCGTAGGGCGAGGATGCCTGCGCTGGCGCTCGGCCTGTCGTTGGCAAGTACCGCTTTCATCGCTCTGTTAAACGCATTTCCCGATTCTGAGATCCTGGCCATATTCACCGACACCGCCTGGCGGGCCGTTCCCTTTTATTACGGCTGCCAGTTTGCCATCGGCATCTACATCTACATCTGGCTTTTGTCTCGAACGCGGATGAGCCCAATTTCCTGGGTGGGTTTGATCTGCGCGCTGGTGACCGGGGCTACTCAGATTTACATGGCAGCCGGCAGCACCAGCGATCGCACGCTCGCCGTGGCGGGTCATTCATTCTCGCCGCTTCCGGCAATCTTGATCTGGGCGGCGGGGCTGGTCTTCATCGCGGCCAGCGTCGGCTATAGCCGGCAGATCAGTCGTCTCCCGAAAGCCTTGCTCCAATCGGTCAAAACCCTCGGCTTGATGACCTACCCGCTCTATCTCCTGCATTTCGCCATCGGCATCCAGCTTCTCGATTGGCTGACCGATCTGGGCATGACACCCCTGCCGGCACTCGGTTTGGCCGTCGCGATCGTCTGTGCAATGTCGCTCGTCGTATGCAAATGGGGAGAGCCGCCCATCCGCAGAGTTCTGCGCATGGTTTTTGATAGGCTTGCTCACCGGTCGCTGGATTTGGCCAATAATTCAATCGATGTTGAAAGCAGCCGTCAACAAGCGACAGCCGCCTTCGAGCCGAAGGCGGCTGTCGGTGCAGGTGATAGCGTGCCTACGCCTTACGCGCGCAGCGGCAGCAGGGGATAGCCGACCATGACGGCGCGGCCGAGGAGGGCTGCGACGAAGGCCTTGACCACATCGCCGGGAACGAAAGCCATCGAGCCGATGAAAGCCTTCGTGAAGCCGAGACCAGCCACCGTCGCGAGATAGGTGATGCCGAAGGCGTAGAGCACGACGACGCCGCCGGCCACGGCGGTGAGGAAGAAGCTCACCGTCTGCACCAGGCCGGACTGCCGGTCATTGACCAGCCGCTCGCTGAGATAGCCGGTGACGAAGGCGGCAAAGATCCAGCCGATCAGGAAGCCGGCGGTCGGCGAGGCGAAGATCGCCAGGCCGCCGCGGCCGCCGGAAAGCACCGGCAGGCCGATGGCGACGAGCAGGAGCACGATCATCACGGCAATGGCGCCGCGCCGGGCGCCGAGCACGACGCCGGCCATCATCACGCCGAGCGATTGCGCGGTGATCGGTACCGGAATGAAGCCGAGCGGGATCGGCGGCAGCAGGCCGAGCGCCACGATGATTGCGGCAAAGAGGGCGGTGAGAACGAGGTCGCGGGTGCTCATCATGAATTCCGTGGTTAAAATTGGTTAACTTCCATGCCGCCGAATGCCGCGCGCGTCAATCGCCGAGGCGATATTATCCGCATCCTTGAGCGTCAGAATGATCAGTGGCGCAAGCAGGCTCGCCGGCCGGGCCTTCAGCCCACGCGCCCTGTGCGCCTCGCGGATCGCCTGATAACGCGTGACGATCTCGGGCACGAAGCGCAGCACCAGCCCAAGCGCCAGGCCGATATCGTCGGCCTGTACCCAGCCGGTGCGCTCCAGCGGGCGGGCAAGCGCCGTCACCTCGTCGATAAATTCGGTGATCGACGTCGTCGCCGTCACGGTGGCGGCGAAAAGCATCAGCGCCGTCAGCCGCAGCAGCGGCACGAGCGCCTCGTGCCAGGGATTGAAGATCAGGTTGAAGAGCGCGACGACGGCGATCGTCAGGAAGATCGGCCGCAGCCGCCTGAGCGCATCCGCAAACGGCAGGCCGACCATGCGGTAGAAAACCGCCGTCAGCAGCACGGCGGTGGAAAGCACGGCGAGATTGTCGGTAATGAACAGCACGACGCTCAAGGCCGCAAGCGACAGCAGCTTTAGCCGCGGCGAAAGCCGGTGCATCACGCTGTTGCCTTCGACATAGAGCGATTGCATCAGGCGGCGATCTCCCTGTAGCGCGCGATCGCCTCAATGGCCGGCGCATCCGCGGCAAGCCGCCCTTCATGAAACAGCAGCACTCGCTCGAAATCGGCGATCAATTCCAGGTCATGGGTGATGACGATGGCGCTTTCCGGCAGCCCGGCGATAATCCCTTCGACCAGCGCCCGGTTCTTCAGGTCGAGCTGGTTGGTCGGCTCGTCGAGGATGAGAATGCCCGGTCCCGTCGCCAGCACCGAGCAGAGAGCGGCCACCTGCAGCTCGCCGCCGGAAAGCTCGTGCGCTCGGCGACCGGCGAGCGCCTCGGCGCCGAAGCGGGCAAGCACGGCTTCGACCTTCGCCTCGATCTCCGCCTTGGTGAAACCGCGCCGCTTCAGCCCGAAGGCGATGTCGTCCCTGACGATCGGCAGGATGATCTGGTTCTGCGGCGACTGGAAGATGAAGCCGACATCGGCCACAGCCGTCTTCTCGTCGGCCGTATCGCGGCCGTTGACGGTGACGCGGCCGACCGTCGGCTTGCTCAGCCCGTTGATCAGCCGCGCGAAAGTGGTCTTGCCTGAACCGTTCAGCCCGATGACGCCGATACGTTTCCCAGAAATGCCGAGCGTCAGCGGCTCCAGCGCCACCCGCGCCCCGAAACTGACCCCGGCACCTTCGAAAACAATATCCAAACCAGCCCTCACCTCCATGTGATGCCGCTTTCTATACGGAGAATCCGGGGTGATGAAAGAGCAAATCTCGCTTTCGATAGCGGGGCGAATATAGGGTGAATATCGGGTGGCTAGGAAGATTTTCCGGATTATGATGTCGCCATGACGAATCTGCTTTCCAATTCCGACGCCCGCCGTGTCTTTCTTGCCAAGCAGGGCCTCAGCGCCCCGCCGAACCGCGCCTTGACCAAAGACGGCCTGTTGCAGCTCATCCGCGAGCTGGGTTTTGTCCAGGTGGACAGCATCCAGACGGTGGAGCGTGCACATCATCAGATCCTGTTTTCCCGCAACCAGACCTACCGGCGCGAGCACCTGACTGCGCTGCTCGAAAAGGACGGCGCGCTGTTCGAGCACTGGACACATGACGCCTCCATCCTGCCGAGCACCTTCTTCGTTTATTGGAAACACAAGTTCCGCCATCAGGAAAAGGTCATCATCGAACGCTGGCGCAAATGGCGCGGCGAGGGTTTCGAGACGGCTTTCGAGGAGACCTATGAGCGCGTCGAGCGCGACGGCGCGATCCTCGCCCGCGACATCAAGGCCGACGGCCATGTCTCCGGCGGCTGGTGGAACTGGCATCCGAACAAGACCGCGCTCGAATATTTCTGGCACACCGGCAAGTTCGCCATCGCCGGCCGGTCGAACTTCCAGAAGATCTATGACCTGACGGAGCGTGTCATCCCGGCCGAATTCCGCGAGCCGGAGGTAAGCCGCGAGGAATTTATCGACTGGGCCTGCCGCAGCGCGCTCGCCCGCCTCGGATTTGCCACCCATGGCGAGATCTCAGCCTTCTGGAACCTCGTCTCGCCCGATGAAGCCAAGGCCTGGGTATCAGCCCATCGCGATGAGCTGATCGAAGTGCTGATCGAACCGGCGCTCGGCGCCAAGCCGCGCCCCTCCTGGGCTTTCGCCGATTTCCTCTCGACGCTCGACAATTACCCCGGCGCTCCGCCGCGCATCCGCGTGCTCAGCCCCTTCGACCCGATGATCCGCGACCGCAACCGCACCGAACGCCTGTTCGGCTTTTTCTACCGCATCGAGATTTTCGTGCCCGAACCGAAGCGCGAATATGGCTATTACGTCTTCCCGCTGCTCGAAGGCGACCGGCTGATCGGCCGCATCGACATGAAGGCCGATCGGAAGAAATCGACGCTCGATGTCCGGCGGCTTTGGCTGGAGCCCGGTGTGAAGGCTTCGGCGGGGCGGCTGGAGAGGCTGGAGGCGGAGCTGGACCGGGTGGCCAGGTTTGCGGGGGTGGAGAGGGTTGTTTTGCTCGACGGGTGGAGGGGGTAATCTCTTCTCCCCACCGGGGAGAAGGTGGCGGCAGCCGGATGAGGGGGCTTCACAGCACGCCGCTCATTATTGCCCTTCGCTCGCGCTCAGTGCATTCGCTCCTAGCGTCGCTCACCCCCTCATCTGTCCTTCGGACATCTTCTCCCCGCTGGGGAGAAGGGGGAAACCTCAGCAGATTTCCGTCTTGCTGATCTTGATGCCGAAACCTTCCAGGCCGACATAGTGGCGCTCGCGGCTGGTCAGCAGCTTGATCGAGCTGACGCCAAGGTCCTTGAGGATCTGGGCGCCGAGGCCGATTTCCAGCCATTCGCTGTCGCGCGTCTGGGCTTCGGCATGGGCCTCGCGGCCCTGGTTGCGGGCCTTGCGGCCATTGTCGTGGTGGCCGACGCCGACCGAGCCTTCGCGCAGATAGACGATGACGCCGCGGCCTTCCTCGGAAATCTTCTGCATGTAGAAATCGACCGGGCTGTTCTTGCCGAACAGATCCTCGGCGACATTTTCCGGATGCAGGCGCACCGGGATATCGACGCCGTCGCGAATATCGCCGAAGACGACGGCGAGATGCTGCATCGGGTCCCAGGGCAGGGAATAGGTATGGGCCTTGGCCTTGCCGAACGGCGTGTCGACATCGAAACTGGTGCCGAGTTCGATCAGCGTTTCCTTGCGCTGGCGATAGGCGATGAGATCGGCGACGGAGACGAGCTTCAGCCCGTGCTGCTCGGCGAAATCGACCACCTGCGGGCCGCGCGTGACGGTGCCGTCATCGTTGACGAGTTCGGAGATGACGCCGATCGGCGGCAGGCCGGCGAGCTTGCAGAGGTCGACGGCAGCTTCCGTATGGCCGGAGCGCATCAGCACGCCGCCCTCGCGGGAAACCAGCGGGAAGATGTGGCCTGGACGGACGAAATCGGCAGCGCCGACATTCGGGTTGGCAAGGTTGCGCACCGTCAGCGTCCGGTCGTCGGCGGAGATGCCGGTCGTCGTGCCATGCTTGAAATCGACCGAGACGGTGAAGGCCGTCGTATGGGCCGAATCGTTTTCCGCCACCATGGCGTTGAGGTTGAGGCGCCTGGCCTCCTCCTTCGGCATCGGCGCGCAGACGATGCCTGAAGTGTGGCGCACGATGAAGGCCATCTTCTCCGGCGTGGTATGGACGGCGGCAACGATCAGGTCACCTTCGTTCTCGCGGTCATTGTCGTCCATGACGACGACGATCTCGCCGGCCTCGAAGGCCCTGATGGCGTCGACGACGCGCTTCTGGTCATAAGACATGAGCGAGCACTCCTATTTCAGGCGGCCGGTCTGGCCGCGGTCGCGAAGATAATGGTCGGCGACGGCGCAGGCGACCATCGCCTCGCCGATCGGCACGGCCCGGATGCCGACGCAGGGGTCGTGCCGGCCCTTGGTGCGGATATCGACATTGTTGCCGCTGGCATCGATCGACTGGCGTTCTGTCAGGATCGAGGAGGTCGGCTTGACGGCGAAACGCGCCACCACCGGCTGTCCGGTCGAGATGCCGCCGAGAATACCGCCGGCATTGTTGGAAAGAAAGATCGGCACACCGTCATTGCCCATGCGCATTTCGTCGGCATTGTCTTCGCCGCTGGTCTCGGCAGCGGCAAAACCATTGCCGATCTCGACGCCCTTGACGGCGTTGATCGACATCAGCAGCGAAGCGATATCTTGGTCGAGCTTGGCGTAGATCGGCGCGCCGAGACCGGCCGGCACACCTTCGGCGATCACTTCGACGACCGCGCCGATCGACGAGCCGTTCTTGCGGATGCCGTCGAGATATTCCTCCCAGACCGGCACGATGGCCGCATCGGGGGAGAAGAACGGGTTCTGCCCGACTTGGTCCCAATCCCAGTTGCGGCGGTCGATCTTGTGTTTGCCGATCTGCACCAGCGCGCCGCGCACGGTGACGCCAGGCACGACGAGACGGGCGATGCCGCCGGCGGCAACCCGCGCCGCGGTCTCGCGCGCCGAGGAACGGCCGCCGCCGCGATAATCGCGAATGCCGTATTTGAGGTCATAGGTATAATCCGCATGGCCGGGGCGGTATTGCCTGGCGATCTCGCCGTAATCCTTGGAGCGCTGGTCGGTGTTTTCGATCAGCATCGAAATCGGCGTGCCGGTTGATGTCATCGTCTCGCCATCGGCATCGAGCATGACGCCGGATAGTACCTTGACCAGATCGTCCTCGCGCCGCTGCGTGACGAAGCGGGATTGCCCGGGCTTGCGCTTGTCGAGCCAGACCTGCAGATCCGCGAGCGTGAAGCGCAGCCCCGGAGGGCAGCCGTCGACGACGCAGCCGAGCGCCGGACCATGGCTTTCGCCCCAGGTGGTTACGCGGAAGAGGTGACCGAATGTATTGTGCGACATGTGTTCCCACGGTGGCGCGCCAAAGCCGGTCGCGCCATTGCTTGAAAAGGCGCGACACTCATAGGCCAAAAAACCGTCGAGGCAAAAGCCTTTCTTTGCGCCAAACCGGCAGTCGCGGGAATGCTGTTCCGGATGGAGCGCGCATCGTTACGCCACCTTCACTCCGCCAGCCGAAAGAGCCGAGGACGAGGGCGATCAGCGGACGTCGATCACGACGCCAGCCGCCATCCCGTTCCTGTCGCCTCGTTGGTGAAATCATCGAAGGAGAGCGGCCGGGAGAAGGCAAAGCCCTGCAGGATATCGCAGCCGAGATCGCGCAGCAGTTCGGCATGCGCCGCCGTCTCCACCCCTTCGGCCACTGTCTCGACGCCGAGCGAGCGGGCGATCTCGATGATCGAGCGGACCAGCGCCCGCTCCTGCGAGGCATTGACGATCGGCTGCACCAGCTGGCGGTCGATCTTCAGCCGCTTCGGCTTCAGCTTCAACAGGCTGACGATCGAGGTATGGCCGGTGCCGAAATCGTCGATCTCGATATCGATGCCGAGCGCCTTGATGCGCTCGAGGTTGTGCGAGACCACATCCTCGCTCTCGTCGAGGAAGATCGATTCCACCAGTTCGAAGGAGATCTCGCCGGGGCGGATCTGCAGATCTGTAAGCGATTCCAGCAGGCTGCCGTCATGCAGCCGCCGCGCCGAGACATTGACCGAGACCTTGGGCACGGCAATCCCCAGCGCCGTCCAGCGCATCTTGTCGCGCAACGCCGTTTCGAGCACGATCCGGTCGAGCATCTGCACCACATTGATCTCGTCGGCAATGCGCAGGAACTTGTCGGGCGCGAGCAGACCTTTGACCGGATGGTTCCAGCGCACCAGCGCCTCCACACCCGTCAGCTCCATCGTCCGGGCGCAGAATTGCGGCTGATACCAGGCGGTGAATTCGCCATTGTCGATGCCGGCGAGGATCTCGTCGGCGGTGCGCTTGGTGTTGATGATATCGGCCTGGAGATTGTGGTTGAAGAATTCGAAGCGGTTGCGGCCCATGCTCTTGGCGCGGTAGAGCGCGATATCGGCATTGATCAGCACCTTGCGTGCGTCGACATGAATGCCGTTGGCGAGCGCCACGCCGATCGACACGCCGCAGCGGCAGGAAAAACCCTGGAAATCGATCGGCTGGCGCATCTCCTCGATGATCCTGGTCGAAAGCTGCGCCATCTCCTTGTCGCCGACCTCAAGCGCGAGGATGACGAATTCGTCGCCGCCGATGCGCGCCACGATGTCGCTGCCGCGGACATTTTTGGCGAGCACCTTCGAGGCGTGCACGAGCATGGCATCGCCGGCGGCATGGCCAAGCGTGTCGTTGATGTCCTTGAAGCGGTCGAGGTCGATGTGCAGGATCGAGAATTTCTGCCGTTGCCGGCGGCCGTCATTGGTCAGTTCTTCAAGCGCGATGTCGAGCTTGCGGCGATTGGCGAGTGCGGTCAGCGGGTCGTGCAGCGAATTGTGCTCGATCCTGTTCTTGGCAAGCTCGAGCTCGATATTCTTGGCGACCGCCTCGTCCTTGGCCGCCTTCAGCCGGATCGTCATCAGCACGTCTTCGGTGGCGTCGAAGGCGATGCCCATGATCTTCATCTCGCCGGTCCCCGTCTGGTGGACCTTGCCGACCGAGCGCACGTAACGCACTGAGCCGTCGTCGACGATCACCCGGCAGACGAGGGTGTGCGTATCGCCGTTCTGCTTGAAGTGGCGTGCGCTTTCGAGCGCCAGAGCCCGATCCTCGGGATGGATGCGCGAAAGCCAGGTCTCCTCGGTCATGAAGCCGTTGCGCGGCCCAAGCCCATAGAGTTCGTGCATCCGCTCGTTCCAGATCGAGCCGCCTCGGTGGGGCCGCGCTTCCCATATGCCGCATTGATAGGAATTGAGCGCCAGGTCGAGCCGGCTCGACAGCTCGGCGAGCTGCCCCTCGCGGCTGGAAAGCTCTTCAAGCGCCAGCTCCAGCTCGGCATTCTTGACCTCGCTTGTATCCTTGGCCTTGCGCAGCATGTCGGTGGTCACCGCATCGGCGGTCACGTCCCAGACGATGCCGATCGTCTTGCTGACGCCGCCGGCATCCGTATAGAAGGCCCCGACCGAGCGCAGGTGCCGGATGCCGCCATCGGCAAGCAGGATGCGGTACTGCGCCGTGCAGGCAGTACCGGCGATGCTGCAGCTGAAGAAATGCACTTCGGCGATGTCTCGGTCCTCCGGCAGGATCGCCGCCAGCCATTCGTCGAGCGCCCGGCTTCCTTCCTGCGCCGGCTTGCCGTGCAGTGCTGCGGCGCGCGCATCCCAGAGCAGGCTGCTCGTATGATCCTGCAGCTCCCAGATGCCGATATTCGAGGATTTCAGCGCCAGATTCAGCCGCTGCGACAGTTCCTTGAGTTTCGCCTCGCGCGTCTCCAGCTCGGTGATGTTGCGATTGCGCTCGCCGAGCAGGAGTGTGGCGAAGAAGATCGGGATGATGATAATGCAGCCGGCGGCAGCGACGATCAGGCGCAACTCGGTTCGGTTTTCCGGTATCGCGTCCCAGCCGCTGTTCGGGACGACGGAGAGTTCCCACTTGCCGCCGGCAAAGCCGATCTTCTGGCGCATCGGATCCTTGTCGTCGATATCGGAAGACCCGAAGAAGGGCGCGGCTGTCACGGCCCTCGCCGGCGAGCCAATATCCCGGATGGCGATCGAAAGATGGTCGAGATGCGGATAACGTTCCCGGTTCTCGCGGTCGCGCGCCGGCATCAGCCCGGTCGCCTCGTAGAACATCTGCTGGTCGATGATGAGTTCAACCGCTCCCCAGATCCGCCGCTGGCCGTTCTCCTTGATGAAAACCGGGAAGAATATGGCAAAGGCGTCGCGGCCCTCGGCGCTGATCGGGCCATAGAAGCGGGCCGACTGATCGCCGGCTGCAGGCGTCATCGCCTGGCGTGAAAAAAGCGCTTCGCGCACGTCGCGGCCGATTCGCGGATTGCCCGATTGCGGTGGATAGACGTTGCTGACGATGAAATCGGGGGCGACGGCGATATGAATGAAGGATGGGTTCTGAATCAGCAGCCAATTGATCTGCCGCTCCATCTCCTCTCCGTTTGCTGCGCTGACGGAGATCAGATTGGTCAGGTCGCGGACGATGCTGAGGTCCATGTGGATCTCCGCCATGACCCGGGCGCGGATGAGGTTAGCCTCGCTTTCGGTGCGGATATGAAGTTCGCGCTCATAAGATGCCGTATTCGCGCGGTCGAGGCCGAAGCCGACCATGATGACGACAAGGGCGGCAAACGATGAAACCAGGAACGAGACGCGGGTATTCCTCAACACGCGCCGCAACTGCTTGTTGTCGCTCAGCCTGGATAGCAAAATGAAACCCCCATCGTCCGGGCAACTGTAGGGGGCGGGGGTTAATTTACGATTGCCCGCAGGCGATGCCAAAAATCATGGGAAGGGAAAACCGCGGTTAACGCGGCACCTTGATTATATTTAAAATCCTATTCATCAATTAGGCGGGAAAAGACATTCTTACGGGCAATTTTCGCCATATTCAGGAGGCTATGTGTGGCCAGTCATGTTCTCGTGCAGCGTTTGAAAAGGATTGTCGCCATGCGTTTCGTCGTCGCCACGCTTTTGGCAACAGCAAGTTTCCTGTCGCCGATGAGCGGTTTTGCCGAGAGCGCCGATGTCGAGGCGACGATCAAGAAGGTCGACACCGCCAATCTCGTGCTGACGCTCGATGACGGCAAAACCTATCAGGCGCCCGAGGAATTCAATTTCGATGGCCTGGAAGCCGGCGTGAAGGTGATCGTCTTCTATACCGAAGTCGACGGCAAGCGCGTCATCAACGATCTCGATATCGTCAAGTAGGAAGCCTAACCGTCGAGAGCGGCTATAAATTCCTCTTCATTCAGCTACTACATACACTATGACACGCCGGCCAATCCGACCTACTGAGCGCATGGCCGGCTATCTACGTGAACTCAAAGAGCTACTGTTGAAAGCCGGCTGCGAATATGTGCGACCGGGAAAGGGTGATCACGAAATCTGGTAAAGCCCGATTTCCAACCGCCATTTCACGGTCGATCATGGGGTAAAATCACGCCATACAGCCAATGAAATGCTGAAACAGGCGGGACTTCCGAAAGCATTTTGATTCAGATGCAATGCCTACAGCCAGACGATCGTCCGCTCGGCGGTGTCGATCCTGGCGATCTGGTCCTGCGGGATTGCGCCTTCGGCAGCGCTGCTCTTCGGCAGGTTGGAAATCGCCTGGAACAGCGTGCGGATGACGCCGCCGTGGGTGACGCAGACCGTCGGGCGATCGACGGATTGCAGCCATGAGCCGGTGCGCCAGGAGAGGATCTCGTAGCTCTCCGCGTCATTGCCGGGCGGGATGAAATCCCATTTCGAGGCGTTGCGTTCGGCCACCCGCTCGCGCTGCGTCGCCTTCAATTCCTTGATCGTCGAGCCCTCCCAGTCGCCGAAGGAAATCTCGACCAGCCTCGGATCGGTGCGATAGGCAAGCGGCGGCAGGCCCATGGCGGTGCGCATGATTTCCATCGTCGCGCGGGTGCGGCCGAGCGGGCTCGCGACGAAATCGAATTCATCGACGGTGTCGCCGAGAATCCCGGCAAGCGCGATGCCGTTCTGCCGGGCCTGTTCCAGGCCCGTGGCATTCATCGGAACGTCCTTCTGACCCTGCAGGCGGCGCTCGGCATTCCAGGCAGTCTGGCCGTGTCTGATCACGTAGATAAGCACGGTCTCGGCTCCGGAAATGCTTTAGTCCTTGATGACGGAAATGTCGGGCGCGTCGACCGCCTTCATGCCGATGACATGATAGCCGCTGTCGGCATGGTGCACTTCGCCGGTGACGGAGCGCGACAGGTCCGACAGGAGATAGAGGCCGACATCGCCGACTTCCTCGATGGTGACGGTCCGGCGCAGCGGCGCGTTGTATTCGTTCCACTTCAGAATGTAGCGGAAATCGCCGATGCCGGAGGCGGCAAGCGTCTTGATCGGCCCGGCCGAGACGGCGTTGACGCGAATGTTCTGCGGCCCGAGGTCGACGGCCAGATATTTGACGCTCGCTTCGAGCGCGGCCTTGGCGACGCCCATGACGTTATAATTCGGCATCACCTTTTCGGCGCCGTAATAGGTCAGCGTCAGCATGGCGCCGCCATCCGTCATCAGCTTCTCGGCGCGGCGTGCGACCGAGGTGAAGGAATAGACGGAGATCTGCATCGTCTTGGCGAAATTGTCGGCCGAGGTGTCGACGTAACGGCCGGTCAGCTCGTCCTTGTCGGAGAAGCCGATCGCATGCACGAGGAAATCGATCTTGCCCCAGAGCTTTTCGACGTTTTCGAAAACGGCGTCGATCGTGGCTTCGTCGGCAACGTCACAGTGGCCGACCAGCGTCGCGCCGATTTCGGCGGCGAGCGGCTCGACGCGCTTCTTCAGCGCATCGCCCTGGTAGGTCAGCGCGACTTCTCCGCCCTGCGCATGAATGGCCTTGGCAATACCCCACGCAATCGAACGATTGTTGGCGACACCCATGATGACGCCGCGTTTGCCTGCCATGAGGCCGGATGCTTGAGCCATATTTCGCTCCCTAGGAATTCTGATTGATCCTGCCTATGGCATAGGCCGCTAATCGGTTCAAGCTTGGCCTGGATCATCAACTGTTAGGTATCGTAACAAAGGGTGCGAAAGTCATAAATATTTCACAGGAACAGGCCTTCGCGCATGCTCCGCATCAGATCGGTGACTTTGTCGTCGGGTTTTTCCCACAGGATAATGCGCAATTCGACGACTAGATCGCCTCTGCCGCCCTCTTCGCGGGGCAATCCCTGGCCGGGGATGCTGATCGTCTTGTCCGAGCCCGACCACGCGGGGACCGTGATGTTGAGCGGCCCGCTCGGTCCCTCGATGCGCGCCTCGGTGCCGAGAACGGCATTTTCGATGCTGAGCGGCAGCACGGCGTGCAGGTCGAAGCCGTCGACCGTGAAGCGCGGATCGGGCGCAATGCGGATATTGATGACGGCATCGCCGCGTTGCATGCCCGGCAGCTTGAAGCCCTGTCCCTTGAGCCGCAGTTCGTGGCCATCCCTCGTGCCGGCCGGCAATGCGAAGCCGATCTCGCGACCCTCCGGCAGTGACGCGGTGATCCAGCCGCTCTTCAACACGTCGTCGATCGTCACCGTTGCCGTCGCCACCTCATCCGGTGCTTTTTCCAGGCCGGTATCCTTGGCGCCGGTGAAACGGCGCACCAGGGAGGTCAGGATGCTGAGCGGCAGCGGCAGGTTGGCGCCGGCATTTGGCCCAGCCTCGCCGGCCTCCTCGTCGACCTTGGTGTCGGCCTCCGCGGCGTCGCCGTCCACGCGCCTGCTGGCCTCGCCCGCCTGCTGATTCTGGGCCTGCTGGTTTTGGGCCTGCTGGTATTGCGCCTGTTGCGCGCGGCCCTGCGCCTGGCCGCCGCCGGCAGCGCGTGCCTGGGCGCCGAAAATGCGCTCGACCATCTCGTCGGCGGGCTCAGCCGATCCTGCCTGTTGTCTGGGGCCTTCGGCAGCCGCCTTCTGGGCGGCGCGCGCAAGCTCTTCCATCACCCGCTCGGCATTGGCCTGCGCCGCCTTGGCGCGCACGGCAGCCTCGCGCGCGGCGTGCCGCTGCTGCATGATCGTCTGTTCGTTTTTCTTGGCTTCCGCCATCCGCACGGCATTGTCGAACAGACTGCGTTTGCGCGGGTCCTTCAGCGTTTCATAGGCGCGACCGATCTCGGCGAACCGGGCCGTCGCCGTCGGGTCGCTCTGATTGTGGTCGGGATGGGCAGATTTGGCCATATTGCGCCACGCCGCCTTAATCTCGTCTGCCGCCGCGTCGCGCCTGACGCCCAGAATTTTATAAGGATCGCGCATGTCAAACCGCCGGTGTTGCGATGCGGGAGGCCACGTCCTTGCCCGGCATCCCCAAATTTCAATAGTAAAAGCTCAATATCAACTCGGAACGCGCCATCCCGCCGCAAAGGCAGGGACAACCCCTCTCAACGCTGATCGTGCGTCGGAGTTGCTAATCACTTCTTATTTCTGTGGGGAGATGTGCGATGTTTTGCGTCGAATGGTTAGCTTTTTGCTAAGCATGCGGCGGAAAGCCCGCAGGCGTTAACCTGTCGGCGATGCCGGATCAGCTCGTTTTCCCGAATTAACTTTCCGGCTGAAAGCTCAAAAGCTGCCAGTTGCCGCCACCGACGAGGCAGGTCTTGCCGTAAAATTTGGCGATACCGACATAGGAATGCCGCGTGGTGCGGAACTGGCGGCAGATCTGGCCTGATTCGTTGTTCTCGACGATCGTATCGATGACGCCGGCGCTGCCCGTCGATGCATTCGCCCAGGGAAGCGGCTGGCCCTCGAGCCTTTGCACATCGGCCGAGGTTACGGCATTGCGCACGGTCATCTCGTCGGAAAGCGTATCGGTGCTCGGCGGCGTCTGCGGCACGGTGCCGGTTGCCACCGACCGGTCGACCTTGGCTTCACTGAGAAAATCCATGCCGCCTGCAAGGCAGCCGGAAAGCGAAAGCATTGCAACGCCGATGACGAAGAACACGCTGCTGCGTCGCCGCAGGCCCTTTGTATGGCGATATGACTTTGCTATGACTTCCACCCTGCATCCTGTCCAGTTATCGAAAGCTGGGCGAGTTTTGAATAATCCGGGGCATTTGAACCAATATGTCGGCAAACGAGTTAACAAGCGGTGACTTTACCGAAAGTGGCGAACCCTTCAAGCTCTTTGCCGAATGGCTTGGAGAAGCGGAGGCTTCCGAACCCAACGACCCGAACGCCGTGGCACTGGCAACGGTCGATGAGGATGGTCTTCCCAATGTCCGCATGGTTCTCCTGAAGGGATTCGACGAAGACGGTTTCGTCTTCTACACCAATTTCGAGAGCCATAAGGGCCTTGAAATTCTGGGCCAGAAAAAGGCCGCTATGTGCTTTCACTGGAAAAGCCTGCGCCGCCAGGTAAGGCTGCGCGGCCCGGTCGAGATCGTCACCGATGCCGAAGCCGATGCCTATTTCAAGACGCGGGCGCGCGGCAGCCGCATCGGCGCCTGGGCTTCGAAACAATCCCGCCCGCTCGAAAGCCGTTTCGCACTTGAAAAGGCCGTGGCCGAATATACCGCGCGATATGCCATCGGCGATATTCCACGCCCCGCCCACTGGTCGGGCTTCCGCATCCGGCCGACCTCGATCGAATTCTGGAAAGATCAGAAATTCCGCCTGCATGACCGGGTCGAATTCCGCCGGCCCTCGCCGGAAGGCGCATGGGACAAGGTCAGGATGTATCCATAAGCGGCGCTATTTGCCCATCAGCTTCAGCGGAATGCCGGAGGCAAGGGCGGAGACGTAGCGTCGCTTCTGGTAGAAGCCGTTCAGCGAAATGCGTGAGAGATAGGCGGTTTGCTTCGCCGCCGGCAGGCCCGGCTGGGTGGTGACGGCAGCCTGAAAGCCGAGATTGCGGGCAATCGCCGCCTCGCGCGCGGTCACAGCCTCCGGTGTGCCGTAGGGGTAGGCGATCGTCACGGGGCGGATGCCGGTCAGCGCCTCGACGTAATCGGCCGAAACCTGCATCTCGATCCGCGCTTCGGCTTCCGGCAGGCGGGCCAGCGCCCGATGGCTGATCGTATGGGCGCCGAGGGTTGCAAGCGGATGGGTCGCCAGCCATTGCAACTGGCCGGGCTGCATCACCAGTTCGCGGGTGATATCGGTCGGCTCGATGCCGTTTTCCCGGGCCAGCATGTCGATTGCGGCGACCGCCCGCGCCTCGTCGGAGCGGTGGATATAGGCGGCGAAGCGGTCGAAGGCACCCCATTGCTGCTGCGGATTGTTGAGCATCAGTCGTTCGCTGCCGCGGCCGAAATCGAAGCGGAGTTCGCTTTGCCGGCGCAACAGGACGGCGAGCGTCTCCCACCAGATGCTGTGCGAGCCCTCGGCAAAACCCTTGGCGACGAACACCGTGAACGGCGCCCGATGCTGTTCGAACAGCGGCAGCGCATGCTCCAGATTGTTGATGTAGCCGTCGTCGAGCGTGAAGGCCGCGAAAGGCTTTCCGTCCTCGGGCTCGGCCAGCAGCGCCGGCACCTGATCGAGCGGCACGAAGCGATAGCCCTCCCGCCGCAGCCGCCGCAGCGCGGTATCGAGAAAACGCGGGGTGATTTCGAGATGCGCGTTCGGCTCGAAAGCCTCCGGCACGTGCGGGCGGACATGATGCAGCGTGAAGATGACGCCGCGCCCACGGGCTTCGCGCATCAGCCCGGCGGCGGCGAGAAGCCAGGAGAGCTCGAGCCCGGCGCCGATCGCTGCGCGTTTTGCCAGTCGCTTCAAATGTCCCGTCATCAGGCGCCTGTCCCCAACATTTGCGGGAAAATAGCAAGCGCGACTTAAGGCTTGCTGAATCCCGATTTTGCACAGGCCTCTCATTTCCTGTTAACCAAGACGATGAAAAGACTAGAAAAATGATAGGCGTTGCCTCAAAGTCGCGCCAAACTTACGGCTTCTGTCACATTACGGCACAAAGGCCGATCCATTCGAGAGCCGACGCATCAAGGGGAACTGCATGAGAACGCTTTTGGCGGCTGTTTTGACCGTAACGCTTGCCGTTTCGGCGCCTCTTGCAGCCCTTGCCGGCAGCGCCTCGCTGGTCCTCGATGCCCGCACCGGCAAGGTTCTCGTCGCCGAAAACGCCGATACGCTGAACCATCCGGCCTCGCTGACGAAGATGATGACGCTCTATCTCACCTTCGAAGCTCTGAAGCGCGGCAAGATCGCCTGGGATACGCCGATCAAGATGTCGAAATACGCCGCTTCCCGGCCGCCGACCAAGCTTGGCGTCAAGGCTGGTGGTACGATCACCGTGCGCGAGGCGGTCTATGGCATGATCATCAAATCCGCCAATGATGCAGCCTCCGCCATGGGCGAAAAGCTCGGCGGCTCGGAAAGCGGTTTTGCCGGGATGATGACCGCCAAAGCCCGCCAGCTCGGTATGAGCCGCACCGTTTTCGTCAACGCCTCAGGCCTGCCGGACGGTCGTCAGGTCACCACGGCGCGTGACATGTCGACGCTCGCCATCGCGCTGATGAAGAATTATCCGAACGAATACCGGCTGTTTTCGACGGCGAGCTTCAATTTCCGCGGCCGGACCGTGCGCGGCCACAATAATCTCATGTATCGCTACCAGGGCATGGACGGCATCAAGACCGGGTATACCAACGCCTCCGGCTTCAATCTCGTCAGCGCCGTCAGGGACGGCAACCGCCGGGTCGTCGGCGTCGTGCTCGGCGGCCGTACCGCCCGCAGCCGCGACGACAAGATGGCCGGTCTGCTCGATCGTTATCTCGGCCGTGCCTCGTCTTCCGGCGGTGCAAAGCTGGTGGCGAGCGTCGGCGCCAGCGAGCCTGTCGAAGTCGCGTCGGCCGCCGACGATTCCGATGTTCCGGTGCCGCTCAGCGCACCACGCCAGGCCGACGATCTCGCAGCCAAGAGCCTGGCCTATGCCGATGACACCGTCGTGCCGCTGGAGCGTCCGGTCGCGATGGACGAAATCCTGAACGCCGGCAAGGCGCCGAAGATGTCGGCAGAGAAGAGCGATGGCGACTGGCAGATCCAGATCTCGGCCGCTCCGAGCGCCGATGCGGCCCGGGCGCTTCTCGCCCAGGCGAAGTCTGAGGGCGGCGCGCCGCTCGTTTCCGCCTCGCCCTATACCGAGGCGGTCGGGAAGGGCGCCAACAAGATCTACCGCGCCCGCTTCGTCGGCTTCGCCAGCAAGGACGCCGCGGTCTCCGCCTGCGCTGCGCTGAAGCAGCGCTCCTATGACTGCATGCTGCTGCCAGAGCACGGCTGATCGTCAAATCACCCACTCGGGCAATCCCCTCTGGACACACATCGGGAATCAGCGTCTCTTCCATAAACAAAAGGAGAACGCCGATGTTGCGTCGTCTTGCCGACCAGTTCGAAATCTCTTCCTCGGCGCATGTCGCCGCCAACGGCATCGAACGCGACGCCGACTGGTTTCTGCTGAAACTGCAGGAGGAAATGGGCGAGCTGACCCAGGCATGGAACCGGCTGACCGGCCGCGGCCGTGCGAAAGGCCGCTCGCCTGAAGACATGCGGCGCGATCTGGCCGACGAGACGGCCGACCTTCTCGGCCACCTTCTGCTGTTTGCCCGCCGCAACGATATCGACCTTGCCGCGGCGATTGAACGGAAGTGGCTGTTTCAGCCGGCGGAGGTGCTGAAGGGCTGAGGCATGCCGGCCGCTGGAGTCAGTCGACCTTATGTCGATAAAACTTACTGTCCACCGCCATCAACGGAAACGAGCGGGGCAGGGCGCTCTTGGCGATCTCGGTAAAGCCGTTCTTCTCGTAGAAGCGGTGGGCGGCGACGAATTTGTCAGTCGTGCCGAGGAAGATTTCGGTGAGGCGGGCATCCCTGGCGTGGGAAAACATCCGGTCGAGGAGCCGCGCCGCCACCCCGTGTTCGCCACCGCGAACCGCGGCGGCGACGAACATCTTGCGCAGCGCCGCCTGATGATTGCCGATATCCTTGAGCCCGAGCGTGCCGACGATCGCGCCATCCTCGACCGCGACCCAGAACTGCCCCTTGCCGGACTGATAGAAATCCGGGATCACCCGCAGATCCGGCTGCGCATCGGCTGATATATCGATGCCGAACTCCTGGCGCTGGATCGTCAGGATCACCGACAGCACGGCATCGGCGTCGTCTTCCGTGAAACGCCTGATCTCGACCTCCACCATCACAGGCTCCTTTCGCCTCAGGTCTGGGTGCCGCCGACCGTCACCTGATCCATGCGCAGATGCGGCTGGCCGACGCCGACGGGAACCCATTGGCCGCCCTTGCCGCAATTGCCGATGCCGGTATCGAGTTTCATGTCGTTGCCGATCATCGATACCCGCTTCATCGCATCCGGGCCGTTGCCGATCAGCATCGCGCCCTTGATCGGCGCGCCGACCTTGCCGTTTTCGATCAGATAGGCCTCGGTGCAGCCGAAGACGAACTTGCCGGAGGTGATATCCACCTGGCCGCCGCCGAAGGAGACGGCATAGATGCCCTTCTTCACCGAGGCGATGATTTCCTCAGGCGGCTTGTCGCCGCCAAGCATATAGGTGTTGGTCATGCGCGGCATCGGCACATGGGCATAACCCTGGCGGCGGCCGTTGCCGGTCGGCGCCATACCCATCAGCCGAGCATTTTGGCGATCCTGCATATAGCCGACCAGCTTGCCGTTCTCGATCAGCACATTATAGCCGGAGGGAGTGCCCTCATCGTCGATGGTGATCGAGCCGCGGCGGTTGTCGATCGTGCCGTCGTCGACGACGGTGACACCGGGGGCGGCGGCCATCTGGCCGAGCAGGCCGGCAAAGGCCGACGTCTTCTTGCGGTTGAAATCGCCTTCCAGCCCGTGGCCGACGGCCTCGTGCAGCATCACGCCCGGCCAGCCGGAGCCGAGAACGACATCCATCGTGCCCGCCGGCGCATCGATCGCCTCAAGGTTGACGAGCGCCTGGCGCAGCGCCTCGTCGGCGCCATATTGCCAGCTGCCCTCGGCGATGAAGTCGCCGAAGCCGATGCGCCCGCCGCTGCCGTAGGAGCCGCTTTCCTGCCGATCGCCTTCGCCGACCATCACCGAAATGTTGATGCGCGTCATCGGCCTGATGTCGCGCACGCGATGTCCGTCGGCGCGCAGGATGTCGACCACCTGCCAGCTCGCCGCAACCGAGGCCGTCACCTGCCGCACCTTGTCGTTCTTGCCCCTGAGATAGGCGTCGATGTCCTGCAGGACCTTGACCTTTTCCTCGAAGCTCGGCTGGCCGATCGGGTTCTGGTCGCCGTAGAATTTCTTGTTGGTGCGCTGGGGGGCAGCGGCGTAAGTGCCGGAGTAGCCGCGTGTCACTGCGCCGACCGCATCCGCCGCCCGCTTCAGCGCCGCCACCGAGAGATCGCCGGCATGGGCGAAACCGACCGCTTCGCCGGCAACGGCGCGCAGGCCGAACCCCTGCTCGGTGTTGAAGCTGCCGCCCTTCAGCCGGCCATTGTCGAAGGTCAGCGCTTCGGCCTGCGCATGCTCGATAAACAGCTCGCCATCATCCGCGCCGGCGAGCGCCTCGGCGACCAGACCACGCATCGTGGCTTCGTCGGCATCGAATAGCGTCAGGAGATCGGTGGTCATGGTCTGGCTCCAATGGGCATACGTTCAGAAATGCGCTTACGCACTTAGATAGGGCTCCAACCGACAAAGAGTGAAGCCCTGCCGTCGAATTTTCTTTGTTGAGCAAGTTCATCTCAGGAGATGGGAGTGCGCGCGAAGGAGATATAAGTGTTTTGTCGCATTGCCCTGCAGGGGCGCTCCCGCCGGATGGCTTTCCCCGCGCCAGCGTCAAGTTTGGCTGGAACGTCACCCTATCCTCCGTCATCCTCGGCCTTGAGCCGAGGATCCATCCCCGCCACCGAGGGTGCCGCGTGGATGCTCGGGTCAAGCCCGAGCATGACGGAGGGTGGGATAAGCCTATGGAGCAAGTACAGCGACGGGGGAGGGGGCGAGCGTAGTTGCGCTACGCTCGCATAGCCCTCAAGGCAGCGCGTCGAAGCCTTCGGCGAAGCCCTTGAGGTCGACCGGGATGCCGATGCCTTCTTCGGGTGTCTGGAAGACGATGAAGGTTGCCTGGGCGCCGCTGCGGAAGGTTTTCAGCAGTTCGTCCTCGAGCACGACCTCGGCATAACAGCCATCGGCGAAGCAGCGGACGAAATAGGCACGGCCGATATCCTTGCCGTCGACATTGAGGCCGAGGCCGTTCGGCAGCAGCACGCCGAGCGGCGCCAGCACGCGGAGAATCTTCGACTTGCGGTCGGCCGTCTTCAGCACGACGACGGAAAGCCCGACCTCCGGCCGATCCTCGGCGATGACGTTCTGCATCAGCGCGCATTGTTCGGTCGAGGCGCCTGCCGGCTTGTCGCAGACGACGGACCATGCGCCGTGATTGGATTTCACCGTGCCCGGCGCCTGCGGCTGGGTCTGGCCGGGTGTCACCTGGATATTCGGACTGGCCGCACTCGGCTGCTGCGGCGTCGTAGCGGGAGCCGGGGCAGGGGCGGCAGCCGGCGGTTTGGCCTGGGCCGGCGTGGGTTGCTGTTGTGCGAAAACGGGCGTCGTCGCTGCGGCCGCGATGCTGGCGGTCACGAGAAGCGACTGCGCGAGGGAACGGAAACCCATGGAAACCTCTGGATATCGAATCATTTGCGGCTATTGTTGAAGCTGCCCACCAAAAATGAAAAGCCCCACCCCGTGAAAACCGGGGGACTGCGGCGGAAA
This sequence comes from Rhizobium sp. NZLR1, assembly GCF_017357385.1. Classification (NCBI taxonomy): domain Bacteria; kingdom Pseudomonadati; phylum Pseudomonadota; class Alphaproteobacteria; order Hyphomicrobiales; family Rhizobiaceae; genus Rhizobium; species Rhizobium sp. NZLR1. The sequence goes on from NZ_CP071632.1 coordinate 1,063,937, forward strand.
TTGGACCTTTCGGAAATAATGTGTGGCGCGCGGGTTGGCCGGAAAGCCGATTTTTCATATGCTGATGAAAAACTTGGGATGTTTTGCCGTTCTGGCCTGCCTGTGCTTTCAGCAAAAATGCCGCATAGACAATTGCTCTGACCTGTTGCGGCAAATGCCAAACTGTGGTTTGAAGCGCTGAAGATGGCAAGGATTCTGCGTCCTATTTTGCAGGTCAAGCGCTCGAGGGAGATAATAAGGTGATGAAGAAGGCTTATGCAGCTCTGACCGCGCTGGTCTGTCTGCTTTTTGCTTCCGGCACATATGCCGACCAGCCAATGCCGTGGCAGGCGACGCTGCAGCCGGCGGCAACGCCGATCATGCGGGAGATCCACTGGTTCGAACAATATACCCTGTGGTTTATCGTTCCGATCACGCTCTTCGTTCTGGTCCTGCTCATCGTCGTCTGCTTCAAGTTCCGCGCCAGCGCGAACCCGGTTCCCTCGAGGACGAGCCACAACACGCTGATCGAGATTGCCTGGACCGTGGGGCCGGTCCTGGTGCTGCTTCTTCTTGCGATTCCCTCGTTCAACCTGCTGACGGCGCAGCTGACGCTGCCCGAAAACCCCGATGTGACGATCAAGGCAACCGCCACCCAGTGGCAGTGGAACTACGAATATGAAGGTTCGGGCGACAGCCCGCTCGCTTTCGACAGCTACCTGCTGAAGGATCAGGACCGCGCCGCGGCCGGCAAGGAAGACAAGTCGGTTTATCCCAGGCTTCTCGCCGTCGATAACGAGTTGGTCCTGCCGGTTAACAAGACGGTCCGCGTTCTCGTGACCTCTGCCCCGACCGACGTCATCCACGCTTTCGCCATGCCGTCCTTCGGCGTCAAGATCGATGCCGTGCCGGGCCGCCTGAACGAGACCTGGTTCAAGGCCGAGCGCGAAGGCCTGTTCTATGGCCAGTGTTCCGAGCTCTGCGGCAAGGACCATGCGTTCATGCCGATCGCCATCCGCGTCGTCTCCGAGGACAAGTACAAGCAGTGGCTGACCGCAGCCGCCAGCGACCTGCCCGGCGCCTACAAGACACTCATGGCCGCAACCGATGGTCCCGCAAAGACCCTCGACGTCGCCGAAGCACAGTAATTAAGGGGACCGGGACAATGGCTGGACCTTCCGCTCACGACGATCATTCTCATGATCACGACCACGCGCATGATGATCACGATCATGGGCACGGTGATCACCATGCGCACAAGCCGAGCTTTGCCAATCGCTGGCTGTTCTCGACGAACCACAAGGACATCGGCACGCTTTATCTGATCTTCGCGATCATTGCCGGCATCATCGGCGGCGCGCTTTCCGTCGCCATGCGCATGGAGCTGCAGGAGCCGGGCATCCAGATCTTCCATGGCCTGGCCTCGATGGTCTACGGCTATGAGGGCGATGCCGCCATCGACGGCGCCAAGCAGATGTTCAACATGTTCACCACGGCCCACGCGCTGATCATGATCTTCTTCATGGTCATGCCGGCGATGATCGGCGGTTTCGCCAATTGGATGGTGCCGATCATGATCGGCGCGCCCGACATGGCCTTCCCGCGTCTGAACAACATCTCCTTCTGGCTGATCGTTCCGGCCTTCGCGCTGCTCTTGCTGTCGATGTTCGTCGAGGGCCCGGCAGGCGCTTACGGTACCGGCGGCGGCTGGACGATGTATCCGCCACTGGCAACAACCGGTACGCCCGGTCCGGCGGTCGACCTTGCGATCTTCGCGCTCCATATTGCCGGCGCCTCGTCGATCCTCGGTGCGATCAACTTCATCACCACGATCCTCAACATGCGCGCTCCCGGCATGACGCTGCACAAGATGCCGCTGTTTGCCTGGTCGGTGCTGATCACCGCCTTCCTGCTGTTGCTGTCGCTGCCGGTCCTGGCAGGCGGTATCACCATGCTGCTCACCGACCGTAACTTCGGCACCTCCTTCTTCTCTCCGGAAGGCGGCGGCGACCCGATCCTCTACCAGCACCTGTTCTGGTTCTTCGGTCACCCCGAGGTCTACATCCTCATCCTGCCGGGCTTCGGCATGGTCAGCCACATCATCTCGACCTTCTCGAAGAAGCCGATCTTCGGCTACCTCGGCATGGCCTACGCCATGGTCGCGATCGGCGCCGTCGGCTTCGTCGTCTGGGCCCACCACATGTATACGGTCGGCCTGTCGCTCGACGCGCAGCGCTACTTCGTCTTCGCGACGATGGTCATCGCCGTTCCCACCGGTGTGAAGATCTTCTCCTGGATCGCGACGATGTGGGGCGGCTCGATCTCGTTCCGCACGCCGATGCTCTGGGCGATCGGCTTCATCTTCCTGTTCACGGTCGGCGGCGTTACCGGCGTCCAGCTCGCCAATGCCGGTCTCGACCGCTCGCTGCATGACACTTATTACGTCGTGGCCCACTTCCACTACGTTCTGTCGCTCGGCGCCGTCTTCGCGATCTTCGCCGGCTGGTACTACTGGTTCCCGAAGATGACCGGCTACATGTACAACGAGTTGGTCGGCAAGCTGCACTTCTGGGTCATGTTCATCGGCGTCAACCTGGTGTTCTTCCCGCAGCATTTCCTCGGCCTTGCCGGCATGCCGCGCCGCTACATCGATTATCCGGATGCCTTTGCCGGCTGGAACTATGTGTCCTCCATCGGCTCCTACATCTCGGCCTTCGGCGTGCTGATCTTCCTCTTCGGCGTCTTCGAAGCCTTCGCCAAGAAGCGCGTCGCCGGCGACAATCCGTGGGGCGAGGGTGCGACGACGCTCGAATGGCAGCTGCCTTCGCCGCCGCCCTATCACCAGTGGGAACAGCTTCCGCGCATCAAGTAATTGCGCGGGTGTCAGGACGCCGCATTCGATACGGCGTCCTGATATTCTGACATTCAGGACGGAATGATGACGGTCATCGACAATCACGGGACGCTTGCAAAGGACGGCGAATTGTCGGAAGCGAGTGCACGCGATTATTTCGAATTGCTGAAGCCGCGGGTGATGTCGCTCGTGGTGTTCACCGCCCTTGCCGGCCTGGTGCTGGCGCCGGGCCACATCCATCCCGTCCTCGGCCTGATCGCCATTCTCTGTATCGCCGTCGGCGCCGGCGCCTCCGGCGCTCTGAACATGTGGTACGATGCCGACATCGATGCCATCATGAGCCGCACCGCCAATCGTCCGATCCCGGCCGGCCGCATCGCCCCCTCGGAAGCGCTGGCCTTCGGCCTGGTGCTTTCGGGCTTTTCGGTGGTGATCCTCGGCCTTGCCGTCAACTGGCTCTCGGCCGGCATCCTTGCCTTCACCATCTTCTTCTACGCCGTCGTCTACACCATGTGGCTGAAGCGCTCGACGCCGCAGAACATCGTCATCGGCGGTGCTGCCGGCGCCTTTCCGCCGATGATAGGCTGGGCCTGCGTGACCGATAGTGTGACGATCGAGAGCACCGTGCTTTTCCTGATCATCTTCCTGTGGACGCCGGCGCATTTCTGGGCGCTGGCGCTGTTCAAGATGCGCGATTACGAGGCCGTCGGCGTGCCGATGCTGCCGAACGTCGCCGGCGAGCGGGTGACCAAACATCAGATCGTCGCCTATGCAGTGCTGACCGCCGTCTGCGCGGTGTTGCCAACCTTCCTCGGCTTCGCCAGCCTCGGCTACGGCCTGGTGGCCGCCGCCCTCGGCGCGATCTTCATCTACTGTTCCATCGCCGTCTGGCGGATGCCCGACGGCGATCTGAAGATGATCCCGGCAAAGAAGCTCTTCGGCTTCTCGATCTTTTATCTTTTCGCTGTGTTCTCCGCCTTGATGATCGACCGGCTGGCGTCGGTGCTGGTCTCGCATACGGGAGGTTGGTTCTGATGGAATTGGTCAAGCTCACGGAAAAGCAACTCAGGTCGCGCCGCAACCGCAACATCGCCCTGGGGCTGGTGCTTGCCGGCCTCGTCGTTCTCTTCTACGTGATGGCAATCGTGAAGATCGGCGGGGGAACGGCGGGATGAGCGACAACGCCGCCGCACCGAAAAAGCCGGGCCGCAACAACGGCGCCGTGGTGATGATGTGCCTGAGCTTCGTTTTCGGCATGGGCGCGATGAGCTACGCTGCCGTGCCGCTCTACCGGATCTTCTGCCAGGTCACCGGTTATAACGGTACGACCCAGCGCGTCGACCAGGTGTCGAGCGTCGTGCTCGACCGCACGATGCGCGTCACCTTCGACGCCAATGTCGCGCCCGGCCTGCAATGGGACTTCAAGCCGGTCGAGCGCGAGGTCAATCCGAAGATTGGCGAAACGATAAAGGTCCATTTCACCGCCGAGAATCGTTCGAACGAAACCCAGCGCGGCCAGGCGGTTTTCAACGTCACGCCGGGCGAGGCGGGCGTCTATTTCAACAAGGTGCAATGTTTCTGTTTTACGGAAACGGACCTGAAGCCGGGCGAGAAGCTCGACATGCCGGTGGTGTTCTACATCGATCCGGAAATCGTCAAGGCCGTGGAATCGAAGAACATCCGTACGGTCACGCTGTCATATACGTTCTACCCGAAAGAGGGTCCGAAGCCGCTGGCTTCGAATGAGGGTGGAGCGGTAAAGATTGAAAAGAAACTTTGATCAAGGCTCGTTTCCGGCTAAGCCGGGAGCCGAGTGAAGGAAGACATCCGGGGATAATACATGGCCGATGCTCATCAGAAAAATCACGACTATCACATCATTGATCCGAGCCCGTGGCCGATTATCGCCTCGCTCGGCGCCTTCCTCATGGCGATCGGCGGCGTCTGCTACATGCGTTACCTGAACGGCGGCTCGTTCAAGGTCGCCGGCTTCGAACTCGCCAATCCCTGGCTCTTCTACATCGGCTTCGCGCTGGTTCTCTACGTCATGTACGGCTGGTGGGCCGATACGGTGAAGGAAGCCCATGAGGGCGCCCACACCCGCGTCGTCTCGCTGCACCTGCGCTATGGCATGATCATGTTCATCGCTTCCGAAGTGATGTTCTTCGTTGCCTGGTTCTGGGCCTATTTCGACGCCAGCCTCTATCCGAACGAAGCGATTCAGGCCGCGCGCCTGCTCTATACCGGCGGCACCTGGCCGCCGAAGGGCATCGAGGTCCTCGATCCCTGGCACCTGCCGATCTACAACACCGTCATCCTGCTGCTTTCCGGCACGACGGTCACCTGGGCGCACCATGCGCTGTTGCACAACGACCGCAAGGGCCTGATCCAGGGCCTGACGCTGACGGTGCTGCTCGGCGTGCTGTTCTCCTGCGTGCAGGCCTATGAATATGCCCACGCGCCCTTCGCCTTCAAGAATTCGATCTACGGCGCGACCTTCTTCATGGCGACCGGCTTCCACGGTTTCCACGTCCTCGTCGGCACGATCTTCCTGGCTGTCTGCCTGATCCGCGCGATGCGCGGCGACTTCACCCCGAAACAGCATTTCGGCTTCGAGGCGGCCGCCTGGTACTGGCACTTCGTCGACGTCGTCTGGCTGTTCCTGTTCTTCTGCATCTACGTCTGGGGCGGCTGGGGCGCACCGGTCGCAGCCGGCTGATTGCAGCGATATTCAAATAGAAGGCGGGCCTCGTGCCCGCCTTTTTTATGGCTTGATGCGTGTCGCCCGAAAACGACGAAATGATGATTGCCTGACATTCGAGCGGCGAGGTGCCTCCATGGTTTTCTGGATAACTGGCGTGGTTGGTTTGGCGATCGCTTATCTCATCGGTTCCATGCCGACAGGTTATCTCGCGGGGAGACTGCTCAGGGGCATCGATATCAGGGAGCACGGGTCTCGGTCGATTGGCGCAACCAACGTATTGCGAACGCTGGGGAAGTGGCCTGCGTCGGCCGTTCTCCTGGTGGATGTGCTGAAAGGCGTGGGGGCAATCCTCTTTGCCTGCTGGTTTTATCCCTGGTTCCACAGATTGCTGTACGGCACGCCGCCAGGGCTTGATCTGGAAACCTGGCTGGCCTGGACTGTTTGCCTGGCCGGATTGGCCGTGTTGCTGGGCCATAGCCGGTCGATCTGGCTGAATTTCAAAGGTGGAAAATCCGTTGCGACCGGGCTCGGCGTATTGCTCGCAATATCCTGGCCGGTGGGTTTGGGCGCCGTGGCGGTTTTTGGCGGCGTCCTCGCCGTCTTCAGGATTGTGTCCCTTGCTTCGATGCTGGCGGCTTTGACCGCGATCGCCCTCATCTGCAGTCTGGAGCAGCCGGTGCCCTATCGCTTGCTGGTGATTGCAGGCGGCGTTTATGTGATTGCGCGCCATCGCGCCAACACCCAGCGACTGCTGGCGGGGACGGAGCCGCGCCTGGGGCAAAGCAGCCCGGAATCGAAAACGTCTGCGTGAATTCAGAGCCGCGACCTGGACTGTTGCCCGATCAGGTGCCTCGAACGGATTGAATGTCCTTCACCATGAGCGGACTGCTTCTGTCGGTGTCGACCATGACCCAGCCGAGCTTTTCGTAGAAAGGCACGGCATCCGGCGCGGCATGGACCTCCAGGCGGCAGAGGCCGTGCTTGGCCGATAGTTTCTCGACTTCGGACATCAAAATCCGCCCGAACCCTTGTCTCTGGTGTTCCGGCAGGATGGCGACAAGCCGCACGACACCGGTCACACCATCCGACAGATCGAGGCGGACTGTGCCGAGAGCAACGCCGTCCTTCCTCAGCAGGAGCGGTATATGGCGCGCCTCATGCTCATCCGGATGCTGGTCATCGTAACTGTCGAGGCCGCGCAGTTCGAACAATACATGCCGCCGAATGGCATGATAGGCTTGCCAGCCCGCGGCCTCTTTCACCTGCTGAAGTTCTATAGCCATCAGCGCGCGCCAGCAATCCGCTCGAAAGCCGAAGGCACTGGAATGCCGAGATCCAGCCGCAAGCGGATCGCCTCGGCGCATTCGAGCGCGGTGAGCACCGACGTATCGACCTCCATGTCATAGATGCCCGGCCGGTGCACTTCATCCTGCCAGCGCTGCACCGGCTCGGGGACCGGCACCGCTTCGCTGGCGCGGAGATAGAGTGTCTCGCGGCCTTCTTGTTTGAATTCCCGCCGCTGCATGATCGTCTCGATCGGACAGTGCACGCCGACGAACAGCACGGAAAAGCCTTCCAGGCGTCGGGTACAGTCGCCGAGGATGCCGAGCGGCTGCGAGTAGCTGTCATGATGGCCGAGATCGGCCACTACATTGAGCCCCAATCCGGCGTGGATGGCGATCGACTCATAAAGGGCCGCATAGAGGAACGGCACCAGTTCTTCGAGTTCCGGCCGCTCACCGCCGGGCCTCAGGCCGATGCCGGGCAGGAAACGCTTCGGCGTCATGGTATTGTAGCTGTCGACGCCGAGGTTGATCCACGGCCCCTCGAATTCCTCCTGGATTGCGCGCGCAATGCTGGATTTTCCGCTTCTCGGCGCACCGTTCAGGATAATGATCTGTCCGGCATGGTTATCGCTCGTCATCAGTTTTCTTCTTCTGTTTGGCGCGAATCACCAACAGGTGGACGCGCAGGCATTTCCATTCGGGATGCGAATACTTTATGGGAGAGTTAAGGCAGCATGGACTGCCGAGAAGGAATGGCATGAGCGAAGATAGCGCCCATTATCCCCCCGTCGACCCGGTCAAGACAGGCATCAAGGGCTGCTGCCCGCGCTGCGGCCAGGGCAAGCTGTTCGATGGTCTGCTCGGGCTCAAGCCGCGCTGCGCGTCCTGCGGCCTCGATTATTCCTTCGCCGATTCCGGTGACGGCCCGGCCGTTTTCGTCATCCTCATCGTCGGCTTCATCGTCATTGGCATGGTATTGTGGCTGCAGGTGAATTACGGGCCGCCGATCTGGGTGCACATCCTGCTCTTCGGGCCGCTGACGATTATCCTGTCGCTGCTGACGCTGCGCTGGTTCAAGGGCATCCTGATCGCCATGCAATACCGCCATAATGCCCGCGAAGGACGCCTGAGTGACTGATATAGAGCACGTAATGCCGCGCCGCCGGCTGCCTGTCATCACCGGCATCCTGGTACTGATCGCCCTTGCCATCCTGATTTCGCTCGGCACCTGGCAGGTGGAACGCCTCCACTGGAAGGAAGGCCTGCTTGCCGATATCGCCGCGCGCCAGCTGGCTGCCCCCGTTCCGCTTGCCGATATCGAGGCGATGGCAGCAAGCGGCGGCGACATCGAATATCGCAGGGTCACCGCCACCGGCCGCTATATCAACAACAAGGAGCGGCACTTCTTCGCCACCTGGCGCGGCCAGACCGGCTTCTACGTCTATACGCCCCTCGAGCTTGCCGACGGGCGCACGCTCTTGGTCAATCGCGGCTTCGTTCCCTATGAGAACAAGGAGCCGGAAATGCGCATGCAGGGCCAGCTGACCGACCAGCAGACCGTCACCGGCCTGGCCCGCGAAAAACTTCCCGGCAAACCCTCCTGGGTGGTGCCGGACAACGACGTCGCCAAGAACATCTTCTACTGGAAAGATCTCGACGTCATGGCCGAAAGCGTCGGGCTGGACAAGGCGCGCGTCATTCCGTTTTTCGTCGATGCAGATTCCACCCCCAATCCGGCCGGCCTGCCGATCGGCGGCGTCACCCAAGTGGCTCTGCCGAACGACCACCTGCAATATGCCTTCACCTGGTACGGGCTTGCCGCCGTGCTCGTCACCGTGGTCGGGATCTCCTGGTTCCGCAAACCCGGCAAGCAGCCTGCGCAATAGTATCGCTTCAATTCTCGCTTATATTGGGCTAGAGGTCCCTAAATCTCTCAACCCGGAACAGACATGAATATTGCGGCGAAACCTCCTTTGACGATCAGGCTCTGCGGCCCGCGCGGCTTCTGCGCCGGCGTCGACCGCGCCATCCAGATCGTCGTGCTGGCGCTGAAATCCTATGGCGCGCCAGTCTATGTGCGCCACGAGATCGTCCACAATCGCTACGTCGTCGAGGGGCTGGAGGCCAAGGGCGCCGTCTTCGTCGAGGAGCTCGACGAGATCCCGGCCGAGCATCGCGCCCAGCCGGTGGTCTTTTCAGCCCATGGCGTGCCGAAATCCGTGCCGGAGGATGCGGCGAGCCGCAACCTGTTCTATCTCGACGCCACCTGCCCGCTGGTCTCCAAGGTCCACAAGCAGGCGATGCGCCACAATCGCCTCGGCCGCCATGTCGTCCTCATCGGCCATGCCGGCCACCCCGAGGTGATCGGCACGATGGGGCAGCTGCCGGAGGGTTCGGTTTCGCTGATCGAGACGATCGAGGATGCCGACGCCTATGTTCCCGTTGACGCCGACAATCTTGGCTATGTCACCCAGACGACGCTGTCGGTCGACGATACCGCCGGCGTCATCACCCGCCTGCACGAGCGCTTCCCGAATCTGACGGCGCCGGCAGCGGACTCGATCTGTTATGCGACGACCAACCGCCAGGAAGTGGTGAAGCAGGCAGCTCCCGGCTGCGATCTCTTCATCATCGTCGGCGCGCCGAATTCCTCCAATTCCAGGCGCCTCGTCGAAGTGGCGCTGAGGGCAGGGGCGAAGAAATCGATCCTGGTGCAGCGCGCCGCCGAACTCGACTGGAACGAGATCGGCACGATTTCGACGCTCGGCCTTTCCGCCGGCGCCTCCGCTCCCGAGGTCATCGTCAATGAGATCATCGAGGCGTTCCGCGCCCGCTTCGACGCCCGCGTCGAGCTGGCCGAAACGGTGCGGGAGACCGAAAATTTCCTCGTCAATCGCGAATTGCGCAGCATCGAGCTGACGGCGGCCGACATGGCCTTCGTCAACGGCTGATCATTTTAAAACCCTATCGCGACCCCGGATCGTCAGTCCGGTGGATCCAATAACAGCAATGCATGAAGGCGAGACCTCACTTGGCAGTCTATACCGATATCGCCGAAGACGATCTGAAATGGTTCCTGACGGAATATGACGCGGGCACGCTGCTCTCCTACAAGGGGATCGCCGAAGGCGTCGAAAACTCCAATTTCCTGCTGCACACCTCCAAGGACCCGCTGATCCTGACGCTCTATGAGAAGCGGGTGGAAAAGACCGATCTGCCGTTTTTTCTCGGCCTGATGCAGCATCTTGCCGCCCGCGGCTTGTCCTGCCCGCTGCCGCTGCCGCGCCGCGATGGCGCGCTGCTCGGTTCGCTTTCCGGCCGCCCGGCGGCGCTGATTTCCTTCCTCGAAGGCATGTGGCTCAGAAAGCCGGAAGCCAAGCATTGCCGCGAGGTCGGCCGGGCGCTGGCCGAAATGCATGTCGCCGGCGAAGGTTTCGCGCTGAAGCGCCCGAACGCGCTTTCGATCGACGGCTGGCAATCGCTCTGGGAGAAGTCCGAGGCACGCGCCGGCGAGGTCGAGCCCGGCCTGCAGAACGAGATCCGCAGCGAACTCGATTTCCTCTCCGCCGCCTGGCCGAAGGGCCTGCCGGCTGGCGTCATCCACGCCGACCTCTTCCCCGACAATGTCTTCTTCCTCGGCGATCGGCTCTCCGGCCTGATCGATTTCTATTTCGCCTGCAACGACCTGCTCGCCTATGACGTCTCGATCTGCCTGAATGCCTGGTGTTTCGAAAAGGACGGCGCTTACAACATCACCAAGGGCACGGCGATGCTCGAGGGTTACCAGAGCGTGCGCCCGTTGAGCGAAGCCGAAATCGCCGCCTTGCCGGTGCTGTCGCGCGGTTCGGCGCTGCGGTTCTTCCTGACGCGGCTCTATGACTGGCTGACGACGCCTGAGGGCGCCATGGTCACCAAGAAGGACCCGCTTGAATATCTCCGCAAACTGCGCTTCCACCGGCAGATCAAATCGCCGGCCGAATATGGATTGAGCCTATGAAACACGTCGATATCTTCACCGACGGCGCATGCTCCGGCAATCCCGGCCCCGGCGGCTGGGGCGCGGTGCTGCGTTATGGCGACACCGAAAAAGAGCTGTGCGGCGGCGAGGCGGATACCACCAACAACCGCATGGAACTGCTGGCGGCAATCTCGGCGTTGCAGGCATTGAAGAGCCCGTGCGAGGTCGATCTCTATACCGACAGCGCCTATGTCAAGGACGGCATCTCCAAGTGGATTTTCGGCTGGAAGAAAAACGGCTGGAAGACCGCCGACAAGAAGCCGGTGAAGAATGCCGAGCTCTGGCAGGCGCTGGAAGAAGCCCGCAACCGCCACACGGTGACGCTGCACTGGGTCAAGGGCCACGCCGGCCACCCGGAAAACGAACGCGCCGATGAACTTGCACGCAGGGGCATGGAGCCGTTCAAGAAGGGCAAGGCGGTTTCGTTCTAAGTAAGCCGGATAATGGGCAGGATTGTTTCTCCTGCTGCTCGAGGCGCTGCCACGATTCCCCTTCTCCCCAGCGGGGAGAAGATGCCGGCAGGCAGATGAGGGGGTGAGCGGCGAGCGCGAATGCGCTGAGCGCGAGCGAAGGGCAATGATGAAGGGCACGCCGTGCGTGCACCCTCATCAGACCCTTCGGGCCACCGACCGCGGTCGAGCCACAGGTCTCGACCCGTCCTTCGGACCCCCGCTGGGGAGAAGAGGAAGCAAGCAGCAGCTCTCTCGCGCCGCCGCCTGCTACGATGCCGCCGCGCCTTGGATCAGCCGGTGCAGATATTCGAGCTTGGCCACGACAGGTGAGGAGAGCACGAAGGGGTAGGAATCCGGTTGGCCCATGCTGCGCTGGATGGCGTTGATCGCCAGGCTGAGCGGCACCCAGGCGCTGACCAGCTGTTCGGCGCTCCTTGCCCGGTAGGGAAGGAAATCCACCTCGCCGGCGATTTCCTCATGGCCGCGCGGATCGATGGCGATGCCGAAGGCGCGGGCGGTTTCGAGCGTATCGACGATATGGAGGTAATGGGCGAAACATTCGGCAAAATCCTCCCAGGGGTGGGATGCCGCATAGGCGCTGATGAAATTGTCCTGCCATCCCGCGGGCGCGCCGCCGGCATAATGGTTTTGCAGGGCGGCTGCATAATCCTGCCGCTCGTCGCCGAAGACGGCGCGGAAATCCGCCTGGCCGTCGCGGTCGCGCACCAACTTGTTCCAGATGAAATGGCCGGTCTCATGGCGGAAATGGCCAAGCAGGGTGCGATAGGGTTCGTTCATCGAGCTGCGCGCCTGCTCGCGCGTCGCATCGTCGGCCTCTGCGGCGCGGATGGTGATCAGCCCTTCCTCGTGGCCGGTCATGGCCGGCACGACATAGCCGTTGCTCTCGATCGAATCTTCGAGGAAATCGAACACCAACCCACCTTCCGGATCTTGCGCCCGATCGGGATGCGGCAGCCTCCAGCGCAACAGCGAATAAAACAGATGACGCTGCGCCTGGCTGATGCGCCGCCAGCGATCGATGCCGTTCTGGGTATCGGTGTTCGGAACCAACCGGTTATGGCGGCAGGCAACGCAGAATTCGCTTTCGCCATCGCCGTCCACCAGCCAGTTGCAGATGTCGAGGCCGGCATTGGCGCAGAAGCGGACTTCACGGTCGGGGTCCGAAACGAGCTGCCAAAGCGTTTCGTCGCGCGGCTCCAGCGCATGCATGGCGAGATCGCCGGGCAGGAAGCCGAGGCGATGGTTGCAACGGACGCATTGGCGGTTGTCGAAGTGGACGACCTGATCGCAATTGTCGCAGGCGAAAAGCTTCATCGTATATCTCTGCACAGCCTGAGTGTGGTGGATTAAAAATGCCTGCCGCGCGAGGGGCGCAGCAGGCATGGTTCATGACGGATGAGCTTGTGGCTCAGAGCCGGTCGACGGCGCCCTTGAGCTTGTCCTTGACCTTACCGGTTGCGACCTGCCCCTTGCCTTTGGCTTCCTGAACGGTGCCCTTGGCCTGCATTTCGCGATCATCCGTGGCTTTGCCGACGGCCTGCTTGGTCTTGCCGGCAATTTCGTTTGCCTTGCCGGAAATCTTGTCGCTGGTGCTACCCATAGGTGATGTCTCCTTCGTCAGCACGGGCCTCTTGCCCGTGTTTGCCGAAATGAAACGTCAATCGCAACTATTCGTTCCCGCCACATTCAGGCCAGTCGGCTCAGGCATGCCCGGCTTCGGCCGAAAGCATGGCAGCGGTAACACCCATGCCGGCGAGCGCCCGCTCGTATTTGTCGTCGAGGCTGCGGTCGAAGATCAGTTCCTCATTGGCCGCGCAGGTGAGCCAGCCATTGTTGACGACCTCGTTTTCCAGCTGGCCGGCCGACCAGGAGGAATAGCCGAGCAGCATCGTCGCGCGCGTTGGCCCATCGCCCTTGGAGATGGCACGTACGATGTCGAGCGTCGCCGTCAGGCAGATGTCGTCGCTGACGGGGATCGAGGAATCGCTGGAGTAATCGTCCGAATGCAGCACGAAGCCGCGGCCGCTTTCCACCGGGCCGCCGGTCTGGATCGGGAAGTCGCGCGCTCGCTTCGGCAGCACGATCGAATCTTCCTGCTTGATCATATCGAGATGCAGCAGCACATCGGTGAAGGTGAGGTTCTGCGGGCGGTTGATGACGAAGCCCATGGCGCCGGCATCCGAATGAGCGCAGATATAGATCACCGTGCGCGCAAAATTGCGGTCTTCGATGCCGGGCATGGCGATGAGGAACTGGCCATCGAAGAAGCCACGTTCCCGTCTGTTCTTCAGCGTCGATAAGGACATCGTTCCTCCTGCTGCCAACCGCACCGAGGCTTGACAAGAGAAACATGGGCCAATGTCACACATCAATCAACCAAAAATGAAGATTTAAATCGCCGCGACTTCTGGCGGCCAAACAGCACTTTCGATAAACCTTTGTTCCATGATGATTATTTCCTCGGTCCCGCGCCGGCTTTTAATTGCGGTCGTCTCAATGGGCGCAGTTCTCGCCGCCCATTGTTCGGCCCACGCGGAAATGAGCGCCTGGGCGGAGAACGAAGGCGGCCGTATGCGCCTCGTCGCACTGGCGCCCGATGCCGCCGGCAAAATCCGCGCCGCTCTGCAGATCGAGCCGAAAGCAGGCTGGATCACCTATTGGAAAGAGCCCGGAAACAGCGGCATTCCGCCTCAGTTCACCATCGCGGCGGGCAGCGGCGTGACGCTCGATGCCATCGGCTATCCCGTTCCGAAGCATTTCTTCAACGGCGTGGTCGAGGATATCGGCTATGACGCGCCGGTAACGCTGCCGCTGTCGCTGAAAGCGGCAGGCAAAGGCGAAGTCGAGATCGACGCCTTGGCCTTCATCGGCATCTGCAAAGATATCTGCATTCCCTTCCAGGCGAATTTTCAGCTGAAGCTTGGCCCTGCCATCCAGTCGCACCGCCAAGAGGAGGCGATCCTTGCGGCGGCCGATGCAAGCCTGCCGAAGGCGCCATCGGCCGATTTCGATGTGACGGCGCATGCGATGGCGGCTGACCGGAAGACGCTGTCGCTGACGCTGGCCTTGCCGGGCGAAGGGACGGGCGCGCCCGATATCATCGTCACCGGGCCGAGCGGTTATGCCTTCACCAAGCAGATCGGCGGCAAACGCGACGGCGCTGTCTTCAAGACCGACGTCGCCATCGGCAAACTGCCGAAGGATTACGACATATCAGGCAAGCGCTGGGGCGTGCTGGTAATCAATGGCGAAAGGGCAATGGAGACGACCGTTCCTTTTGAGTGACGGGCTTGCCTTTGAACGCTCGGCCTTGCCTTTGAAGGAGCCGATCTTATAGTCGCCGCAGATCCTTCTGCGGTGCCCGCCGCCGCCAATGCCAGAACCTCAACAAGCCGGCCCTCCAAAGCCGGAACTCAAGGAGAAAACCATGACCATCGCAATCGGCGACAAGCTTCCTGCTGCCACCTTCAAGGAAAAGACCGCTGACGGCCCGGTCGAAATCACCACCGAACAGCTCTTTTCCGGCAAACGCGTCGTGCTGTTTGCCGTGCCGGGCGCCTTCACGCCCACTTGCTCGCTGAACCACCTGCCGGGTTATCTCGAAAACCGCGACACCATCCTCGGCAAAGGCGTCGACGACATCGCCGTTGTCTCTGTCAACGACTGGCATGTGATGGGCGCCTGGGCGCAATCCTCCGGCGGCATGGGCAAGATCCACTTCCTCGCCGATTGGGACGCCGGCTTCACCAAGGCCGTCGGCCTCGACACCGACCTCTCCGCCGGCGGCCTCGGCCTGCGCTCCAAGCGTTATTCGATGCTGCTGGAAGACGGCGTGGTCAAAGCCCTCAACATCGAGGAAAGCCCCGGCCAGGCCACGGTCTCGGGTGCAGCCGCGATGCTGGAATTGCTCTGAGCGTTCGATCGGTATCTGCCACTTAATACCTGGAAATCGACGCACTGAGTTTGGCACTATTGGCCCCCAACCCTCTGTCATCCCAGGCCTTGAGCCTGGGATCCACGCCCGGTGCTGATCGAGGGCAAAGTGGATCCTCGGGTCAAGCCCGAGGACGACGGAGGGTGGGGTGGGTTCTGCAGCAAGGACAGCAACGTTGGTGGGATGCGCGCGGATTATGCCTCCCATCGATAGCTCTCTCTAGCTCTCATCACGCTCAGGCTCCGCTGCCGATCGACGCCACATCGACGGGTTCAGTTTCTCCGCCGACCCCTATATGCGCTAAGCCGCCCTGACGCACTTGGCTGTCAAATGGCCGCACCTCGCTATCCCGCAATAACAACTTCGCGACGAAGCCTCGCCTCAATCTCGCCACAATTGTTATAACATAACCGTCATGTTATAACATTTATAGGATTGAGCCATGCCGCCGAACCCCGACCGCCCCTCCGTCAGCCTGCTGGGACAGTCGGCTCTATCCAGGGTGATCGGCATCTCGCTGGTCATTGCCGCCCTTTGGCTGGCCATTCATTGGGCGGTTCTGCTGCCATGACGCCGGTGATCCGTATCGACAATCTGACGGTCGCCTATAACCGGCATCCCGCCATCCATCATGTCTCCGGCGCCTTTGCGCCGGGCAGCCTGACGGCGATTGCCGGGCCGAATGGGGCTGGCAAGTCGACGCTGTTGAAGGCGATCATGGGGGAGCTTCGCCCGGCCGAAGGCAGGGTCGAGCATCGGCTGGGGCGGGCGGAATTCGGTTATCTCCCGCAGGCGGCCGAGATCGACCGGCGTTTTCCGATCTCGGTCATCGACACCGTCATGCTCGGCGCCTGGAAGAAAACCGGAGCTTTCGGCCGCATTGCGCCCAGCGAGATGAAGAGGGCAGGCGAGGCGCTATCCGCGGTCGGGCTCGAAGGTTTCGGAAAACGTCATGTTGGATCGCTGTCGGCAGGCCAGTTCCAGCGTGTGCTGTTTGCCCGCCTGCTGCTGCAGGATGCCGGCATCATCCTGCTCGACGAGCCGTTTACGGCAATCGATGCCCGCACCACCAGGGACCTGATCGATATCGTCACCCGCTGGCATGGCGAGGGCCGCACGGTGATTGCCGTGCTGCATGATTTCGAGCTCGTGCGCGCGCATTTTCCCGAGACCCTGCTGCTTGCCCGCGAGCTTGTCGGCTGGGGCCCGACCGCCGAGGTCATGTCTTCAGTCAATCTGCTGAAGGCCCGCGCCATGGCCGAGCGCTGGGATGAGGATGCCGAGGCTTGCGGCCCTGAACAGGCGCCGGCGGCATGACGGCTTACGATCTCTTCTTCGCGCCGTTTGCCGATTTCGGTTTCATGCGCCGGGCGCTGGTCGCCTGCCTTTGCCTCGGACTCGGCTCCGGGCCGATCGGCGTCTTCCTGATGCTCAGGCGCATGAGCCTGATGGGCGATGCCATGAGCCATGCCGTGCTGCCGGGGGCGGCGATCGGTTACCTCGTCGCCGGCTCGCTGTCGCTGACGGCGATGGGCCTCGGCGGCCTTGTCGCCGGCCTGTCGGTGGCGCTGCTTTCCGGCGCCGTCAGCCGGATGACCGTGCTGCAGGAGGATGCGAGCTTTGCCAGCTTCTATCTCGCGTCGCTGGCGCTCGGCGTGCTGATCGTCTCGCTGCGCGGTTCGAATATCGATCTGCTGCATGTGCTCTTCGGCACCATTCTGGCGATCGATGCTCCGGCCCTTTATCTGATCGGCGCGATCACCTCGCTGACCCTCGTCATCCTCGCGGTCATCTACCGGCCGCTGGTGGCCGAATGTTTCGATCCCGGCTTCCTGCGCGCCGTCGGCGGGCGTGGCCCGGTCTATCACGTCCTCTTTCTGCTGATGGTGGTCTTGAACCTCGTCGCCAGCTTCCAGGCGCTCGGCACACTGATGGCGGTCGGCCTGATGATGCTGCCGGCGGCGGTCGCCCAGCTCTGGTCGCGCAGCTTAGCCGTGATGATGGCGATCGCTGCTTCAAGTGCCGCCGCCTCCGGCTATCTCGGCCTGATCGCCTCCTACCATCTCGAACTCGCCTCCGGCCCGACGATCATCATGACGGCGGCGATCCTCTACGCCTTTTCGATCTTTTTCGCGCCCTCGGGCCTCGCCAGGCGCTTCTTTCCCGCCCGCATCTGAAGGGCTGATTCCCAAGGAGACCTCGATGACATCGCACAGACTGCTTCTCTCCGCAGCAATCCCCGCTCTGATGGCGCTGTCGGCCATGCCGGCCTCCGCCGAAACGCTGAAGGTGGTTGCCTCCTTCACCGTGCTTGCCGATGTCGTCAGGGAGGTGGGCGGCGACCATGTTGACGTGAAGAGCCTCGTTGGGCCGAACGGCGATCCCCATGAATTCGAGCCGTCGCCGGCCGACGCCAAGAATTTGAACGCGGCTCAAGTGACCTTCGTCAGCGGCGAAGGGCTGGAAGGCTGGATGGACCGGCTGATCACCGCCTCGGGCTACAAGGGCAAGCCGGTCACCGTCTCCGAAGGCATCGACACCCGCACCATGGATGAGGACGGCGAAAAGATCACCGATCCGCATGTCTGGAACAGCCCGGTCAACGTCAAGATCTGGGTCGCCAATATCGAGAGGGCGCTGTCATCTGCCGACCCCGCCGATGCCGCGGCGTTCAAGGCCAATGCCGAGACGTATACAAAGAGGCTGGACGAATTGAACACCTACGCCCACGCGAAATTCGACAAGGTAGCCGACGATCGCCGCAAGGTGCTGACCAGCCATGACGCCTTCGGTTATTTCGGCCGCGAGTATAATGTCAGCTTCCTCGCGCCCCTCGGCCTTTCCACCGAAAGCGAGGCATCGGCCGCCGACGTCGCCAAACTGATCGAGCAGATCAAGGGCGAGCACGTGAAGGCCTATTTCTTCGAGAATTCCAACGATCCGCGCCTGGTCAAGCAGGTCGCCAAGGCAACCGGTGCCGAGCCCGGCGGCGAGCTCTATGTCGAATCGCTGTCCGACGCCAAGGGACCGGCGCCGACCTACGAGAAGATGTTCCGCTACAATGTCGACCAGCTCGCCGCCGCCATGGCGAAATCGAGCTGAGCTGGCGCACAGTCAGGCTGCGGCCCGGTGCTCGTCACGGGCCGCAGTCCACACCTCGCGCGCCGCATCGACATTCATGATTGCGATGCCGATCCCGACGATCAGGTCGGGCCACGCCGACGTCCAGAAAAACGCGGTGATCAATCCCGCACCGACGATGGCGATATTCGCGACCGCGTCGTTGCGGGCGGACAGGAAGGCCGCCTTCGTCAGGCTTCCGCCGTGATGACGAAAGCGGGCGAGCAGCAAGGCGCAGCCCAGATTGACGACGAGGGCGCCGAGGCCAGTCAGGGATAACGCAAAGGCCTCGGGCGCAACAGGCACGGTGAACTTCTGCCAAGCGGTCCAGATCGTGGCGATCGCCGGTGCGAGCAGAATTGCGGCGAGTGCCATGCCGACGCGGGCTCGCGACCGCATCGACCAGCCGAGCGCCATCAGGATCAACAGATTGACCGAGGCATCTTCGAGGAAATCGACCGAGTCTGCGAAAAGCGAGACAGACCCGATCGAAAGGGCGACCGTGAACTCGATTCCGAAATAGGCGAGGTTCGCGAGCGCGACGATCGTGACGGCGCGGCGAAGGGCGGAACTTTGCATATCCGTATCAGTCTTTTCCATAAATCAGCCGAGGACGGCGCTGTTTGCTCGCGGCTGCGAGACACTGCTGCAAGCCTAAGTGCAGCATGTCCTTGCAGCACAAGGGGAGGGCCGCTCGGGCCGATCCCGTTTTCGCGTAGACCGCTTGCGGCTCTTACAGATTGAGGTCGAAGACCAGGATGCCGGCAAGGCCTCCATCCGTCGAAGAGACGATACGCTCGCCAACGGTCGCATGCTCGGGATGGATGAGATAGGCGTCGCGAGCCTCAGCACTCTCAAAGGTCACGGCAAAACCGTCGACGAAGCCGCCGTGCAGCCCCTCGGGCGAAACGTTCGGCCCGTATTTGATATCAAGGATGCCGGGAATAACCTGCTTGAGGGCGGCGATCGCCGCAAACAGCGACTGCTTGTCGTCGCTCGTCACCGCGGTCTTCAGCCGCAGGAATACGCAGTGCAGGATCATCAGTGCTCCTCCCGATTTTCTGTGCCGGCAGAATAGCCGCGAAAGCCGGGAGGGCAATGAGATTATTTCCACGCCGGCGTTGCGGCGTGAAGCTGGCTCTTTTGTTTATGCAGGTCGGTGTCTCGGAACCGCTGCACACGTCCTGATGACATGCATTGATCAGCTCGCCAGCTTCATCGCTGCTGGCGACTGGCTGGCGCGCGAAACTGCGCCGCCGAGGCCGAAGCGGCCGACGACCGCTGCCAGGTTCTCCGTTTCCTGCGCAAGCCCCTGTGCTGCGGCCGTCGTCTCTTCGACCATGGCGGCGTTCTGCTGGGTAACCTTGTCCATCAGATCGGCGGCGGCGGAAACTTCCCGCAGGCTGATTGCCTGCGCCTGCGCGCTGGTGGCGATTTCATTGACCGTATCGCTCATGCCGACAACGCGATCGACGATCTTGGAGAGCGCCACACCGGTTTCTTCGACCAGGTTGACGCCGGTCTGAACCTGCGACGACGACATTGAGATCAGCCCGCTGATTTCCTTTGCCGCCTGGGCGGAGCGTTGCGCCAGTTCCCTGACCTCCTGGGCGACGACGGCAAAGCCCTTGCCGGCTTCACCGGCCCGCGCTGCCTCGACGCCGGCATTGAGCGCCAGCAGGTTGGTCTGGAAGGCGATTTCGTCGATCACCCGGATGATATTGCCGATCTTGCCGGAGGAGCCCTGGATTTCGGTCATCGCCTCGATCGCACGGGCAACGACTTCGCCGCCCTTTTCGGCATCGGCGCGGGCAAGCTTCATCGTTTGCTGCGCGCTGTTTGCCCCTTCGGACGTGTCGTTGACGCCGCGGGTGACTTCACCGAGTGCCGCGACCGTTTCCTCCAGTGAGGCGGCCTGCTGTTCCGTGCGCCGCGCAAGATCGTTCGACGCCGTCGAAATCTCGCCGAGGCCTGAGCGGATGGTGTAAACGGCGTGGACGACGTTGCGGATGGTGTCTTCCAATGCGGAAACCGACGTATTGAAGTTCGCCCGGATCGTCTCGAATTCCGGCGCCACCTTGTCGTTCATCCTGACGGTCAGATCGCCCGAAGCCAGAAGGCCGAACCGGCTCTGCACGACTTCGACGAAATGGTGCAGATCCTCGGCCTTGGCCTGCTCGAGGTCGCCCTGGCGTTTGCGGTCGGTTTCGACCTGCGCCTGAAGCGTCTCCTGCTCGTCCTTGAGCGCCTCGCCGCGGGCGAGTTGATGGCGGAATTTTTCGAGCGCGCTCTTCAGGCTTCCAAGCTCGTCGGCGCTGCCATTATGGTCGATCTGCTCGCGATAATTCCCGCCCGCCATCTTCTGGACGGCGCTCAGAATCCCCTTCAGCGGCTTGCCGATCAGGGTGCGGCTCGCCGTCAGGATGACGCCGAGCATCACGGCCAGAATAAGAAGTCCGCCAATGACCGTATTGTAGATCTGTTGCCAAACCGGCGCCGAGAAGGTTGCGGCCGGCACATCCAGGACCGCCGCCCAGGTGGTGTTCATTCCGCGGGCGGTAAACGGATAGACCAGGCGGACGGCGCCATCAGGCAAACCAGATATCACCCGCATCTTGCCGTCGGCCAGCGCCTGCTTGACGTCATCTGCGCCGGCATCGGCGTAGTCCTTCATCAGATTGTCTTTGTCGGGATGGGCGAGCCACTTGCCGTCATTGGCAAGCAGCATGACCCGCCCGCCATCGAAGGGGTGCATCTGCGTCAAGGCGGCTGTGAGATCATCGAGCTTGATATCGACGCCGGCAAGGCCAACGACAGTCCCGTTCACTTGCATCGGCACCGAAACCGAGGTGACGAGCTTATTCATGTTGGTCAGATAGGGAGAGGTGATGATCGCCTTTCCGCTCTTCAGCGGCGCGCTGTAATATTCGTCCTCAGGCTTGATGCTCCATGTCGAGAATTCCATCTTGCCGTCATCGCCCTTGGTCCAATACGGCGTGAAAATACCTTCCTTGTTCAAGGCCTCCGTGCCGGTTGTCGGGTGGGGACCGTCGATCAATTCGCACATCCAGGCGCCGAACACGCTCGGATATTGCGGAGCCACGGCCTTGATCATCGCAACGATGTCGGCCCGGCTTTTCGATCCGCCGTCGACGAAACCGGAGAGGCTTGCGGCCAGAGCCGTACCGGCCGAGGTGGCCTCGGTGATATTGGTTGCCACCTGTTGGCTGACCACGGCCGCCTGCTCGGTCGCCAGCGCCATGACCTCCCGCTCGGTATTGGTCTTCACACTCACCGCATTGAAGGCGGTGTAAGCGATCAGGACGCCGGCGATCGCAGTGCCGGTCGCAAGGATGAGTTTCGCTGAAACGGTTCTGATCATCTAAAAAGCCCTTCATGTCGGCTGATGAAATCTGCTTC
This sequence comes from Rhizobium sp. NZLR1, assembly GCF_017357385.1. Taxonomy (NCBI): domain Bacteria; kingdom Pseudomonadati; phylum Pseudomonadota; class Alphaproteobacteria; order Hyphomicrobiales; family Rhizobiaceae; genus Rhizobium; species Rhizobium sp. NZLR1. Next base: position 1,085,725 of record NZ_CP071632.1, read on the forward strand.
GGGCGCGAGGTCATCGAGGAAGGCTGGCGGCGCTGAATGAGGGATAGGCGAGCCACGCATGCGTGCGGGTGAGCACGCGTCTCTGTCTTCGAAACCAGGCGAATTGAAAATTTCGGCGGGTTCATCCCGAAGATGCAAGCGGAAACATCACCGCGCGCCGTGCGGATCGTCATCGGGAGCGGCAACATTGCCGGCTGCGATGACGATCATCATTGCGGTCAGTACAAGATCAGCAGGCTGTGAATAAAAGTTTAAGGGCTAGGAAATTCAATCAAAATCGGCGAGATGAAGACTACATCTGATCGGTCGTGACCATCGGGCGCTTATAGATCTTCTGGACCAGATCGCGGGACAAGGCGCGGGCCTGGTCTTTCTCAGCCGGCGTCATCGGCCGGCAGGTGTTCCTGAGGTTGGAACCATCGAGCACTGTCGCGGCACCCGAATTGGCGATGACGAGGTGCCAGCTGCAGGAAGCGACCTTGTCGATGGTGACGGCGCCATGGCATCCGGTGGACAGGCAGAAGGCGACGGTTACCTGTGCGCCGTGATCGCCTTTATGCGCCAGTTCCGTGGCTGTCTTGAAATCCTTGACCCAGCGCTCGCAATGCCCTTGTTTTTCCCCCGACAGGCAGCTTTTGGTGGCGGGAGTGAGTTCGCCGGCCTGAAGCGGCGCGACGCAAAAAACACCCAAGGACAGGGTGAGCAGAAATTTGAGCATGGGATTTTCCTTGTGCAAGCACTGAGAGGCGCACATCGCAGACCGTTGGTCAATGGTCTGTCGGAGGGGGTTGTAGACGCCTTCGTCTATTCCCGTAACGCGATGCATCCGAAAACGGGCGGCGAGGTCCCCGCGCGCCTCAGATGTCTTCGGTTTCGAGGCTCGGTGCAGGCCGCGCCCGATCGGATCGGATGTCAGTTTGCGTTCAGGCGCCGACGCACGATGCTCGTGTGGAATTTGGCCCCATGGATCAGTCCATCGTCGTTGAAATCGTAATTCGGATTGTGAAGCGGCGCGGAGTCTTCGCCATTGCCCAGGAAGACGAAGCAGCCGGGGACATGGTCGAGGAAGCGCGCGAAGTCTTCCGATCCGGTCATCGGCTCGCGCCGGGCATTGATATTTTCCGTGGGGAAGACACTGCTGGCTGCGGCAAAGGCTTCCTCCACAAGGACGGCATCATTGAGCAGCGGGACGAATTCTCTGGTGTAATTCACCTCGGCCGAAACATTGTGGGCAAGCGCCGTCCCCTCTGCGATCAGGCGCATCTGCTTCTCGACCAGCGCGCTGACCTCGGGGCGGAAGCTGCGGGCATCGCCGAGGATGCGCGCCAGCCCGGGCAGAGCGTTGCGGGTGCCGTCGGTCAGAAGTTCGGTCACCGAGACGACGCCGATATCGGTCGGATCGAGCCGACGGGAAACGATCGTCTGGAGGTTCGTCACCAGTGCGCAGGCGGCGACCAGGACTTCGTTGCCTGAGTGCGGACGCGCGGCGTGTCCGCCGACGCCCTTGAGGACAATCTCGAAATTATCCTCAGCCGACATGATCGCGCCGGCGCGGGTCTCGAAAACGCCGACCGGAAGACCCGGCATGTTGTGCAGGCCGTAGATTTCGTCGAAGGGAAAGCGCGTCATCAGGCCATCGCCGAGCATCGCCAAGGCGCCTTTGCCCCACTCCTCGGCAGGCTGAAAGATGAACCGGACCGTGCCGTCGAAATGGCCTTCCTCCGACAGCATCCTGGCGGCGCCAAGCAGCATTGCCGTATGGCCGTCATGGCCGCAGGCGTGCATCACGCCGGCGGCCTGCGATCGATAGGACCGATCGCCCTGTTCGGTGATCCTGAGGGCATCCATATCGGCGCGCAGCGCGATGGAACGATTGCCGCCGCCACGCCTGAGCGTTCCGACAACCCCTGTGCCGCCAACACCTTCGACCACCTCGTCGAGCCCGAATTCCCGCAATTTCCGCGCGACGAAGGCCGCCGTCCGCTTCTCCTCGAAGCCGAATTCGGGATGGCTGTGAAGGTCGCGCCTCCAGGCGGTCATTTCCCGTTGCAGCATCTGGCTGTCGACGCTCATTTCGGCCGTTCCCCTGTTGCAAGTCCGCAAACGACGTCGAGGAGGATATTCGCTCCCGCGACAAGGTCCGTGTCTGATGTGAACTCCTTCGGATTATGACTGATCCCGCCGCGGCTGGGCACGAAGATCATCGCGCTTGGCGCGATGCGCGCAATCATCTGGGCGTCATGGCCGGCACCCGATGTCATGCGCCTGCACGCCAGGCCGCGATCCCCGGCGGCAACCTCAATCCGTTGAACGATCGCTCGATCGAACTTGACCGGCTCGAATCGTGCCAGCCGCTCGACGGATACGCCAACCTTTTCGTCTGAGGAAAGCAGATCGAGGAATGCGGCGAGCGCGTTTTCCTCTTCTTTCAGTCGGTCTTCGTCCGGATCACGCAGATCGACCGTGAACGTCGCGCGTGAAGGAATGACATTGATGGCGTTCGGTTCGAAGGCGATGCAGCCGACGGTCGCGACAGTTGGGGTGTTCGATGCCTTTGCGCGGTCCCGCAGAAAGGTGATGACGCGGGCAGCCGCGTAGCCGGCGTCCCGGCGCATCGAGATCGGTGTCGTGCCGGCATGATTGGCATCACCGTCGATGGTCACCCTCTGCCACGAAATGCCCTGCAGATCCTCGACCGCGCCGACCGATATGCGCTCCCTCTCGAGAACAGGACCTTGCTCGATATGCAGTTCGACATAGGCATGCGGCGTCATGAAGCCGGGCGCATGGGTGCCGGCATAGCCGATCCGCGCGAGTTCATCGCCGAGCACCGTGCCATCCGTGCCCACCGTCTTCAGCGCAGCAGTGACATCGAGGCCTCCGGAATAGACCAGCGAACCCATCATGTCGGGCGCATAGCGCACCCCTTCCTCATTGGTGAAGGCGGCAACAACGATTGGGCGCGACGGTTCAAACCCTTGGCTTTTGAGGGTCTTGATCACCTCCAGGCCGGCCAGCACGCCATAACATCCGTCATAGATGCCCGCATTGATCACCGTGTCGATGTGGGAGCCGATCATGATCGGCTTTTTCCCGGCGCCCGCGCCATTCCAGATGCCGAAGATGTTGCCGATATGGTCGACTGCAACCTCCAGCCCGGCCTCATCGAGCCAGGAGACAACCTGATCGCGTCCAAGCTTTTCGCTATCGGACGCCGCCAATCGGACAAGCCTTCCGTCGGCATCGCGGCCGATCTCGCCGAGCTTGGCGATGCGTCCGAGCAGGCGCGCGGGATCGATCGAACGATGGCTCATGCTGAAGCTCCGATCTTGCCTTTAGCGGCGACCACCGCCGGGGATAGGCCGACGATCTCTTCATATTTGCCGGGATCGGTCGCGCCTTCGGTGTTCACCAGGAAGATACGGGAATGGCCGTCGATCGACAGAGCCTCCCTGATCGCAGGATCGCTGACGGCGCGGATCAGCCCGGCAAGCCCCACCCCGCCGCTTTCGCCGGCGACCATCGCGGGATCGTTGCCAGCCGGATCGGCGAGCCGCTTCATCACCGAGATCGCCTCGTCTTCATCCACGGTCATGAACGCGTCCGCGACCCGAGAGAGAATACGCCAGGCGACGAGCGAGGGTTCGTAACATTCGAGCATCGCCATAACCGTCGGCTCGCCATGGGCAACGGTTACCAAATGTCCGGCCCGCGCCGTTTCGAACAGGCAGGCGGCGCGGGCGGGATCGACGACTGTGAAGGTCGGGCGTTTGTCGCCGAAGGCGATGGCCATGTGGCCGGCGACAGTGGCAGCGATCCCGCCGACGCCTGCCTGAATGAAGACATGGGTGGGCGGCTGCGGCATTGCTCTCAGCGCCTCCCGGACAAGGGCGGTGTAGCCCTGCATCACCAGCCCGGGAATGCGCTCATAACCCGCCCATGAGGTGTCCGACACGATCGTCCACCCCTTCTCCTCGGCAATGCGCGCCGCTTCGCGGACGGAATCGTCATAGGTTCCGTCCACACGGATCATCTCAGCGCCGAAGCGGGCGATGGCGGCGACGCGTTCGTCGCTGACACCGGCGTGCACGAAAATCGCCGCCCGGGCTCCCACCAGCTGTGCACCCTGGGCCACCGACCGGCCGTGATTGCCGTCGGTGGCGCAGGCGACGGTCATCGTCTCGGCCACCTCTCGGACATGAGAAGAATGCAATTCGGAGACATCGACGGCGCGGCCGAGCCTATGGGCCGCTTCCTCGAGGACGAGCCGGATCACCGCATAGGCGCCGCCAAGCGCCTTGAAGCTTCCGAGGCCGAGCCGATGACCTTCGTCCTTGATGTGGATCGAGCCGACACCAATCTCGGCTGCCAGTGCCGGCAGAGCAACGAGGGGCGTTTCCGCGTGGTTTTGCCGGAATGTCAGGTGGCGCTCGACGGCGTTTGCGGCATCCATGCCGAGGATTTCGGCGTCTCGCGGGTCGAGCGGCTGACGGTAGTCGGAGCTGGTGTTCAGCAAAAACATGTGCGCCTCGTTTCAGGTGTTCGGCTAAAACATATTGCAGGCGAGGCGAAAAAGGCGCTGTATTTCTCGGGCTGTTTTGCAATTTTGTTTCGTTGGAGCCCCATTTTGAGCCGCTTGGTAAAATCCCCTTTGGATCCGTTCGACCATAAGATCCTGGCGATCCTGCAAAGGGACAATACCACGCCACAGCGGACAATCGGCGAAGCCGTCAGCCTGTCAGCGCCTGCCGTCCAACGCCGGATCAAACGGATGGCGGAGGATGGAGTCATCCAGGCAAACGTCGCCGTTCTCGACCCCACGGCACTTGGACAATCGATCACCATCTTCGTCGAGGTGGAGGTTATCAGCGAAACGGCAAAACAGATCGAACAGGCAAAAAGCCAGTTCGCCGCCGCGCCGGAAATCCAGCAGTGTTACTACGTCACCGGCGAGGCCGATTTCATTCTGGTCATCGTCGTCCCCTCGATGGCCGACTACGAGGCGCTGACGCGGCGGCTGTTTTTCGGCAACAACAACGTCAAGCGCTTCCGGACATTCGTCGCGATGGATCGGGTGAAGGTCGGTCTCAGCGTTCCTATTGAGCGGTGAGACCGGCCGTCGTCAGTTAGGCCGACCGGTCTGAAACCATCCTGTTCTAAGATCACGCCCGCTTGGTCAGCGGAAACCGCTCCCGCAGCAGCCGCAGCACCGATTCCGAAGCGATCGGCGGCCCGAACAGATAACTTTGCCCGTAGTTGCAGCCCATCTTGGCGAGCTCGATCGCATCCTCGTTGGATTCGATCCCCTCGGCCACCACCTTCATTTCAAGTTCGCGCGCCATGGCGATCACCGATCTGAGCACGGTCGCCTTCTTGTCGCTGCCGTCGCGCACCAGGGCCTTGTCGAGCTTGATCATGTCGAAGGGAAAACGGGTGAGATAGGCGAGCGAGGAATAGCCGGTGCCGAAATCGTCGAGTGCCAGGCCGATGCCGGCTTCCTTCAGCTTCTGCAGCACGAGCCGGGCCTGTTCCGGATTTTCCATCACCATGGACTCCGTCAGTTCGAGCTTGAGGCGCGAGGGCTGGCAATGCGTCTTGGCAAGAACCGAACGCACGTCGTCATAAAGCTCGTTGTTGAGCAGCTGCACGCTCGACAGATTGATCGACACGAAGATCGGCAATTCGCCGGTCAGTTGCTGCCAGCTCATCAGATCGTTGGTCGCCTGTTCGAGCGCGAACATGCCGAGCGCGCCGATGAGATCGGAGGCCTCGGCGATCGGGATGAATTCGGAGGGCGGGATGTTGCCGCGTTTGGGATGTTCCCAGCGCATCAATGCCTCGAAACCGGCGACCTCGACATCCTCAAGCCGGGCGATCGGCTGGTAGACCATCGACAATTCCTTGCGCTCGATGGCGCGGCGCAGATCCGTTTCCAGCTGCAGCCGGTCGGTGCCGAAGTCGCGGAAGGCCGGCTGGAATGGCTCGACACGGTTGCCGCCGGCCCGTTTTGCCCGGTACATGGCAAGCTCTGCGTCGCTGAGCAGGCCGGTGGCGCTCTCCTGACGGTCTACCCAGGAGGTCAGTCCGATCGAGGCCGTCAGGATGATCTCGCGGTTGGCGAAGTTGATCGGCACCATGATCGCCTTGCTGATCGCATCGGCGAAATCGGCGACCTTGGTCGGATTGTGCTCGGAAACCAGGATCAGGCCGAACTGGTCGCCGGCCAGCCGCGCCAGCGTGTCCTGCGGTTTCAACAGCCGGCGCAGGCGCCGCGTCAGCGCGATGAGGATATTGTCGCCGGCAGCGACCCCGAGCGAATCATTGACCAGCTTGTAGCGGTCGATGTCGATCACCATCACCGTGGGCTTGAGCGTATCGCCGCCCGGCGCCAGCGCCAGGACCGACTGCAGCCGGTCGAGGAACACCTGCCGGTTCGGCAGCCCGGTCAGATTGTCGTGCAGCGCATCGTGCAGCAGCCGTTCGACGGAGTTCTTCTGCTCGGTCACGTCGACGATCGTGCCGACGCAACGGATGATTTCGCCGTTGGAGCCGAGCACCGGCCGGGCGCGGATCAACAGCCAGTGGAAATGCCCGTCCTCGGCGCGGATGCGGAACTCGTGGTTCAGCCGGCCGCGCCGGTGTTCGAGCAGCACGTCGAGCGTGGCGCGGAAGCGGTCGCGGTCATCGGGATGCAGCCGCGGCAGCCAGTTGCGCGCTGCGCCATGCATGGTGCCGGGGGAAAGGCCGAGCTTGGTCGAGACGTCGGGAATGGTGACGACGCGGTCGCGCGCCACGTCCCAATCCCACACCATGTCGCCGGATCCGGTCAGCGCCAGCGATTGCCGCTCAAGATCGGAAAACAGCCCCTGCTGGAAGGCGCCGCCGGCAAAAGCATGCTGCATGACGGTGAAGCCGATCAGAAGCACGATGAGCACCAGGCCGCCGCCGAGTGCCGGCTGGATGATGTCGTTGTCGAGCCGCCCGGTGACCGTCATCCATGCCCCGAACAGCCAGACGAGCGTCAGCGCCCAGGCCGGCACCAGGAGGATGGCGCGGTCGTAGCGATTGAAGCCGAGATAGATGATCAGCAGCAGCCCGGTCGCCGCCGTCAGCGCGAAGGAAAGCCTGGCGATGCCGGCGGCAATCGACGGATCGTAGATCGCCACGCCGAAGAGCAGGGCAAGGCCGAGCACCCAGGCAAGCGTCGCGTAGCCGAGATGCGCATGCCAGCGGTTGAGGTTGAGATAGGTAAATAGGAAGATGACGAAACTGGAGGCGAGCGCCACTTCCGCGCAGGCGCGCCATATTCGCTGGTCGGCGGAGGCGACGCTGATCAGTTTGCCGAGAAAACCGAAGTCGACGCAGATATAGCCGAGCACCGCCCAGGCGAGTGCGGCGGTCGCCGGCAGCATCGAAGTGCCCTTGACGACGAAGAGGATGGTCAGGAACACCGCCAGCAGGCCGGCAATGCCGAGCACGATGCCGCGATAGAGCGTGAAGGCGTTGATCGTGTCCTTGTAGGCGTTCGGTTCCCAGAGATAGATCTGCGGCAGCTCCGGCGTCGACAGCTCGGCAACGAAGGTGATGACGGCGCCGGGGTTCAGCGTAATGCGGAAGACGTCGGCCTCGTCGCTCGGCTGCCGATCGAGCGCAAAACCTTCGCTCGGCGTGATGGCGCTGATGCGCTGCGAGCCGAGATCCGGCCAGAACAGCTTGGAATTGACCAGACGGAAATGCGGCGCGACGATGACGCGTTCGAGCTGTTCCTCCGAAACATTGGCAAGCGCAAACACCGCCCAGTCACCCTGGTGGTTCTCCGAGCTTGCCCTGACCTCGATGCGGCGGCGGATACCGTCGGCGCCGGCAGCCGTCGAAACCTGAAAGGCCTCGCCCTGATTGACGTAGATTTCGGTCGTCGCGGTCAGGTCGAGCGCGGTGTCGTCACGGGAAATCTTCACCGGTTCGGCCGCCTGGGCAGCGCCCGCCACCAAGGCGAAGACTGCCAGGAAAAGGGCTGCGATCACCGCGATCATTCGTCCGGACGGTGACTTGGGCAGCATGCGGTCTCTGGTCATCGGCTGTCGGGTTTCCTGCCGTTATCCGTATCGGTGGCGAGACGTGAAAACATCACATGGTCATGCCACTGACCGTTGATCTTCAAATATCCGCGCAAATAACCCTCCTGCTGAAACCCGGCCTTTTCAAGCAGGCGGATGCTGCGCGCGTTATCTGGAATACAGGCTGCTTCGATACGGTGCAACTCAAGCCCGGCGAAGATGTAAGGAATAACCAATTGCAGGGCGGCGAACATATGCCCCTGGCCGGCATGGCGTTCGCCCATCCAGTAGCCGATCATGCAGCTTTGTGCCGCACCCCGCCTGATATAGCCGATGGTGACGCCTCCGACGAGGGTGTGGTTCTCCTTGAGGAAAATGAACAGCGGCACCGCTTGGCCCGAGGCATATTCCTGCTTGCCGCGGATGACGCGGGCGCGGTAGGCGCCCTCCGTCAGCTCGTCGCGTCGCCAGGTCGGCTCCCAGGGTTCCAGGAACTTGCGGCTTTCGGCGCGCAGCCGGTGCCATTGGTTGAAATCCTGATAGCGCGGCAGGCGCAGCAGATATCTGTCGTTCTCCAGCTCCACCGCTTCCGGTTGCCGCGACAGAAACCGAAACACCGATTTTGGCATCGATCACTCCCGGCAGGACGAACGGCTCAGCGGCCGGCCTGCATCGTCTTCGGTGCCGGGACCGAAAGCGAAGCGGTGATGTCTTCCATCGGTGCGAGCTGGTCCAGCGGTCCGATCGCCGAAAGCGTCGGCACCGTGTCGTAGAACAGCCGGCCGGCGAGATCCGTCAGCCGCTCGATGGTGATGCCCTCAAGCCGTTCCATCATCTCCGGATTGGAGATCGGCCGGCCGTAAAGCATCATCTGCCTGGCGATCTGGCCGGCGCGCGACGCCGGGCTTTCCTGGCCCATCAGCAATTGGGCGCGGATCTGGGCGCGGGCGCGCTCGATTTCCTTCTGGTGGATCTGATCGGCGGATTTGTGCAGCTCGTCGATGATGACGGGCACCAACTGCGGCAGGTTTTCGCCGCCGGTCGCGGCATGAATGCCGAAGATGCCGGTGTCGGAAAAGCCCCAGTGGAAGGCATAGACCGAATAACAGAGGCCGCGGAACTCGCGCACTTCCTGGAACAGCCTGGAGGACATGCCGCCGCCGAGGATATTGGCAAGGATCTGGGAGCAGTAGAAATCGCGGGCGTGGTAGGGTTTGCCCTCGAAGCCGAGCAGGATCTGGGCGTCCATCAGGTCGCGCGGTTCGCGCACGCTGCCGCCGATATAACGCGCCGCTTCCATGACCGGCGGCGCCGAAGGCTCGCTCGGCAGGCTGGCGAAACGATCCTCGACCATCCGCAGGAATTCGTCGTGTTCGACGGCGCCGGTGGCGACGATGAACATGCGATCGGTCGTGTAGTTGCGGCCGAGATAGCCGCGGATCTGCTGCGGCGTGAAGGAGACGACGGTCTCCGGCGTGCCGAGGATAGCCCGGCCGAGCGTCTGGTCGCGATAGGCGACTTCGGAGAACCGGTCGAACACCACGTCGTCGGGCGTGTCGTTGGCGGCATTGATCTCCTGCAGGATTACCTGCTTCTCACGCTCCAGCTCCTCCTCCTCGAAGGCCGATTCCGTCAGGATGTCGGCAAGGATATCGACGGCGAGCGGCACGTGGTCCTTGAGGACGCGGGCGTAATAAGAGGTCGTCTCGGTCGACGTCGCGGCGTTGACCTCGCCGCCGACATCCTCGATTTCCTCCGCGATCTGGCGGGCCGTGCGGCGCCCCGTGCCTTTGAAGGCCATGTGTTCGAGCAGGTGGGCGATGCCGTGCTCGTCTGCCGTCTCGTTACGCGATCCCGATTTGATCCAGACTCCGAGCGCAACGCTTTCAAGGTGCGGCATGGTTTCTGTCACTACTGTCAGCCCGGATTTCAGCCGGGTGCACTCAACTGTCATTGGCTATCTTTCTGCGCCTGCCGTCGTCTTGTCGCGGGCATGTCTGCCGATAAAGCTTTCTACGGCTTTGAGCTCCGGTTCGATGATCTGGAAGCGCTCCTCCCTGTGCATCAGATCAGCAAGCCACGTCGGAAGCGCCGGGTCAATACCGCAGGCCGATTTTACGGCGGCGGGGAATTTCGCCGGATGCGCGGTCGAAAGCGTCACCATCGGCGTATTCGGCTTTTCCTTCTTCTTGGCAACGAAGACGCCGATCGCCGAATGCGGATCAAGCAGATAACCGGTCTCGGCATGGATCGTACGGATCGTCTCGGCCACCTGCTTCTCGCTGGCGCGGCCGGCGCGGAAGTCGCGGCGGATCGCCTTCAGCGCTTGCGCGCCGATCTCGAAACCGTTGGATTGCTTGAGGCTTTCCATTGCCGCGCGCACCTTCGAGGCGTCGCGGTCATAGGCTTCGAACAGCAGCCGTTCGAAGTTCGACGAAATCTGGATGTCCATCGACGGCGAGCTCGTCGCCTTGACCGCCTTCATGTCGTAGCGGCCGGTCTTCAGCATCCGTTCCAGGATGTCGTTTTCGTTGGTGGCGATCACCAGCCGGTCGATCGGCAGGCCCATGCGCTTGGCGCAGTAGCCGGCGAAGATATCGCCGAAATTGCCGGTGGGCACCGTGAACGAGATCTTCCGGTCCGGCCCGCCGAGTGCGACCGCCGCCGTGAAATAATAGACGATCTGGGCCATGATGCGCGCCCAGTTGATCGAGTTGACACCGGAGAGGCCGACCTTGTCGCGGAACGCCGCGTCGTTGAACATCGCCTTCACCAGGTTTTGGCAATCGTCGAAATTGCCCTCGACGGCAAGCGCATGCACATTTGCTGAAGACGAGGTGGTCATCTGCCGCTGCTGCACCGGCGAGACCTTGCCATGCGGGAAGAGGATGAAGATGTCGGTGCGCTCGCGGCCGGCAAAAGCGTCGATCGCCGCACCGCCGGTATCGCCCGAGGTGGCGCCGACGATCGTCGCCCGTTCGCCGCGCTTTTCCAGCGCATAATCCATCAGCCGGGCCAGCAGCTGCATCGCCACGTCCTTGAAGGCGAGCGTCGTGCCGTGGAACAGCTCCATGACGAAGCTGTTCGGTCCGGTCTGGACGAGCGGCGCGATCGCCGGATGGCGGAAGGTGCCGTAGGCCTCGTCGATCATCGCCCGGAAGGTCGCCTCGGGGATCTCGCCATTGGTGAAGGGCGACAGGATGGTGAAGGCGATCTCCTGGTAGCTCTTGCCGCGCAGCGCCCGGATCTGTTTTTTGGAGAAGCTCGGAAATTCACGGGGAACATAGAGCCCGCCGTCGCGCGCCAGCCCGGTCAGCAGGGCGTCGCAAAAGCCGAGGGCAGGGGCCTCGCCGCGGGTCGAGATATAATCCACGTTCGTCATCCTTGATCTATCGCTGGAGGAAATCCGGTCGGGCTGAGCGGTGGCCCGCACTGCCGGAAACCGGGCCCGGAAATCGAGAAGGGGCTGCCTTCAGGCCATACCATCGCCGTTATCTTGTTGAAGTTGCCCGCATCCGGCGGCGAAAAGTGCATCAAAACGGCGCGTACCCAATCGATTTTTGTTTTCGCCGCTGATATAGACCATCGCAAACCGTCGTGAAAGGCCTCACGGAAAAGACCTGGGGCCTCCAAGAAACGCTTGTACAAAGGGTGGAACATAGTGCTCGGCAAGGTCTCGCGTCTCATTATCTCAGCTTCCCTCCTTGCCCTGCTCGCCGGCTGCGATACGCTCGGCACCGGTGGTGACAGCAAGTCGGCGCCGACGCAGCCGAACGGCACCGCCCAGATCATGCCGCTGGCACCGGCCAACCCATCCTCGAACAATCCTTCGATCGGCACGGCCACGACGGCACAGGGCGCTGTCGCCCCCGTCGTCCAGGGCGCCTGCCCGCAGATCTTCATGCGCGACCAGGATGCGATCTTCCGCACTTATGCCAAGGGCAAGAAGGATGATCCGCAGCAGATCGTTTTCCAGGCCTCGTTCGGCGATTACACTCGCCAGTGCTCGCTGAGCGACACGAACCTGACGATGACCGTCGTTGCCCAGCTGCGCCTGATCACCGGCCCGGCCGGCGCCCCCGGCCCGGTGACGCTGCCGATCCGCGTCACCGTCGTCGACGGCGAGACGGTGCTCTATTCCGAAGTCACCAAATTCCCGACCGAGATTCCGGCGGGCGCACCGGGCACCCAGGTGATCTTCCGCAAGGACGGCATCAAGATGCCTGTCGGCTCCGGCGCGCTCGTGCGCGTCAACGTCGGCTTCGACACCCAGCCGGCCAAGACCAAGAAGAACAGCTAAAGCGATATCGGCGACCGGGGGCCGGATGCCCCACTTTGCCTCATTCCCGTGCATGTCACAGGAATCCAGCCACGGCGCGTCGGCGCCGTGAACGACTCTGATGCGATGAAGCCGCTCTCCCGCGCCCAAGGACTTGGGCGCACTGGATTCCTGTGACCAGCACAGGAATGAGGGGGAGAGGCTCGGCGCCCAGACTTTAGAGAACGTTGTCCCAGGCGGCCAGCGCGGCGACGACGCCCGGCAGGTCGTTCATGCGGGAGATCGCGGTTTCGGCGCCGGCATCCGTCAGTTTGTCGGCATGGGCGGGATAGCTGTGCGAGGCACCGGTAAAGCCGATGACCCGCATGCCGGCGGCGCGCGCCGCATGCACGCCATGCACGGAATCCTCGACGACGACCACCTTGGCCGGTGACACGCCCATCCGGCTTGCGCCGTGCAGGAAGATGTCGGGTTTCGGCTTGGCGCGGTCGGGGCCGAGATCCTTGGCGGAGAAGATATTGGGCGCAAACAGCGGCTTCAGCCCCACCTTGCCCAGCATCATGTCGAGCCGCTTGCTGCTCGAATTCGAGCAGATGCAGCGCTTCATCGGCAGCCTGGAGACGGCGAATTCGACGCCTGGAATGGCCTTGACGTCGGCGGCCAGCCTGAGGTCGAGCATCTGCTCGGACTTTTCGAGCAGCGAGGCCGAAAACGGAATGCTCGCCTCACGTTCGATCTGCAGCAGGATGTTGCGCCATGTCATGCCGGCGAAGCGTTCGCCCATTTCCTCGACGCTGATCGGATATCCGGCCTCCGTCAGAAGCGCGGATTCAACTTCCGCGGCGATGATTTCCGAATCGACGAGAACGCCGTCGCAGTCGAAGATGATGAGGTCGAAGCCGTCCATATGTTCACGCCTTGCTGGAAGTCTGGGCTGGAAGTCCGGATCTTGTCTGGGAATGCTGCGGCTTTACACGAAGCCCGGCTAAAGCTCAACCGGATCCCAAGCATGGCTGCGATGCGGCAAGCGACCGGCTCCGTGGTCGCTGCCGGATCGCCCCCCGTCAAGCCGTCAGGCCGCCAGCTGCCCACCCCGTCGTCCGGACTGCGTCGAAGCGGTCGCATGCAGCTTGAACCGGGAAACGAGTTCACGCAGCCTGGCGGCTTCCTGAGCCAAATGACCGGACGCGGCGGTCGATTGTTCGACCATCGCGGCGTTCTGCTGGGTCACCTGGTCCATCGAATTGACGGCGGTATTGACCTCGGCAAGGCCGGTCGACTGTTCTCTTGCCGATACGGCAATGGCATCCATGTGCTGATTGATGCGGGCGATCTGCTCGCTGATGGCGCTCAGGACCTGGCTGGTGTCGAGAACCAGTTTGACGCCGCTTTCGACTTCCACCGACGATTTCTGGATGTGGCCTTTGATTTCCTTTGCCGCCTGAGCCGAGCGCTGGGCGAGTTCGCGGACTTCCTGGGCCACCACTGCAAAGCCCTTGCCCGCCTCTCCGGCGCGCGCAGCTTCGACGCCGGCGTTCAGTGCCAGCAGGTTGGTCTGGAAGGCGATCTCGTCGATCACGCCGATAATGCTGGAGATCTGCTGCGACGAGGCCTCGATGCGGCGCATGGCTTCTTCGGCATGGGACACGACCTCGGAAGATTTGGCGGCATTGCGGTTTGCATCGGTCGCCTCGGTGCGCGCCTCGTCGGTCCGCTTGCTGGAGTTCGAGACATTGGCGGTGATCTGGTCGAGCGCTGCTGCGGTTTCTTCGAGAGAGGCTGCCTGCTGTTCGGTGCGTTTCGACAGATCACCGGCTCCGGACGCGATTTCCCTGGTGCCTTCGTCGATCGCCGCAATGGCAGCAGCGATGGCGCCGAGGGTTTGATCGAGCTGCCGGATCGACATGTTGAAATCATGCCGGAGGCCCTCGAAATCAGGTGCGAACGGTTCTTCGATCTGGAAGGCGAGATCGCCTGAGGCAAGCCGCTTCAGACCTGCGGCAAGGCCCGATGTCGCAACCCGCAGCCGCTCGGCCGCATCCTCCTCAGCCTGCTTGCGGGCCGTGACCCGTTCGGTTTCGCCCTGCAACCGAGCCGCCGCGGCGTCCTGCTCCAATTGCTTGTTGGCAATCGCTGCATGGCGGAAGATTTCGACAGCCGATGCCATCGTGCCGATTTCATCGGAGCGGCCAATGCCGGTGCAGGCAATGGCCGTGTCACCATCGGCGAGCTTCTGCATATCGCTGGAAAGCGCCAGGATCGGCTTGGTGACGCTCTTGCGGGTCAGGAAATAGAGGCCAATGGCGAACAACGCGGCCGCGGCCAGAAGCGCCTTCAGAACGATATCGACCGAGGCCTTGATGTCGGCGCTGCGCTTGGAAATGTCATCCGATACAGCGGTGATCTGGTCCCCGGCCTGTTCCATGGCCGTTTCCAATGTCGAGAACTGCTGCATGAAGTCCGGCAATGCCTTCAACGCGGCCGACGGATCCTTGCTCGCAAGGTCGACCATCTTCGTGGCGCTTTCCACATAGACGAGAAGGGGACGTTCGATGCCGGAAAGGACCGTTTTCGTTTGTCCGTCGGAGACAAGAGCCTTGTTGCCGTCAATCATCTCTCGGAACGATGCCTCGTGCTCCACAAGATCCGCCTTTACCGCGGCTGGGTCGATGCCGGCTGCCGGGTTCGACGCCAGCAAGGCGGCGAGCACGTCGGCGCGCAGCGCGTCATGCATCATATCGGCCTGCATGTGATTGCGCAGGATTTGCGCCGACTGCGCGACATCGGTGCTGTTTGCCGAGAGGGTGGAGGCAGACCAGATGCCGACCTCGGTGGCGCCGCCCGCCAGGGCGAATATCGCAACGCTTGCAATGATGATCTTGTTTTGGATCGACGCCATATCCGGGCTCTCACGTTAATGTAGAACCTGAGAATATCGGAACATGCTTAATGATTTCTCAGCGAGACGCCGTTAAGCCGCGTAAAAACAACGGGTTGTATTCTTTGCTTCATTCGATGAGCAGTTGAATGCTCTGGCCGATCGTGCAGAGGAGGAGCGCTTCAAGCACCGGGCGCCATTCGTGCCGAGGCAAAGGGCCCGCCCTTGTTCGGGTGAGCGAGCCCATCTAACCTACTGTTGCGGCAGGATGATCTTCTGACTGGTGGTATTCTTGACCGGCTTCTCGCCGGGCACATGCGACATCGTACGGGTTGTGCTTTCCAAGGCGCTGCCGTCGGTGCTGGTCTTTGTGCGGGACTTGCTGAAAGTTCCCTTGTCGACGGCCTGGGCCTTGGTCTGCGCCTTGAGCTTGTCGCCGTTGTCGTTGACATGCGTCTTGCTTTGCGCCTTTCCGTCGACGGTGGCCGCACTTCCTCCCGATCCGATTGAAGAGGTCGTGCCGCCGTCGGTCTGGCAGGTGCCTGCGGTGCCGAGCGAGCTTGCCGACGTGCCGCCGGCTGAAGCGCTTCCGCCCGTGCCGACCGTCCCGGCCGCTTTGCAATCCTGCGCAAGGCCGGCAGAGGTCGATGCCAGCAAGACGATCGACGCTGCTGCGATAAGGTTGATGTGTTTCATGGCCGTCTCCTATTTCGCCGGTTTCGTCAATGAGCAGGTTCCGTCGGACCGTTTGGTGATGACGGTGCCGTCAGGCCTGGTGATGCTTGCCGTCGAAAAGCTGTCGACGCTTCCCGATCCCGCCGAGGATCCGGCGGAGGCCGAGGACGAAGAAGAGCCGGCCGAGCCGCCGCCGGTCGTCGTCGATGACGACACGTGCCCGTTGCCCGCCGTCACCGTGGTGGACATGTCCCCCGCCTGCGACTGGACGATGGTGCATGTCGTTCCGTCGTCGAGCTTGATCTCCTCGGACAGGGTCTGCCCGGCGATCAAGGTGAGCGAAGCGGTCAGTGCGATCGTGGAAAATTGGGTCATTGGTTTTCTCCAAGGGATTGGCCGACGCCGCCAGGGCGCCGGCCGACATCATCAGCAGCCATGGCTGCCGGTGGCGTCCTTCTTGACCTGGCCGGGTGCACAGCCCTTCTTGCCCTTGCTGTCGTGCGAGGTTCCGGCTGCACTGCCGCCGGTGCCGACGGTGCTGCCGGTCTTGTCACCGTCCGCAGACGACGCGCCGGTTCCGACACTCGAGGCTGAGTTCGCATCGCCGGAGCCCGCGGCGGAACCGCCGGTGCCGACCGAGCTGCTGGATGTGCCGCCGCCGGACGACGACCCGCCGGTTCCGAGCGTTGAAGCAGAGCCGGAGCCGGAGCCTGAGCCGGAAGCCGAACCGCCGGTGCCGACGGTGCTGCTCGAGGTGCCGCCGCCAGCCGACGAGGCGCCGGTGCCGACCGTCGAGGACGAGCCGGAATTGCAGTTGGTTGCGCCGGCAGGGCAGGTGCCTCCGGCAGAGCTGCCACCAGTACCGATCGTGCTGCTCGCAGTTCCGCCGCCGGCCGACGAACCGCCGGTGCCGACAGTGCTTGACGATTGAGCAAAGCCGGAAACGGCCGTACCGGCCAGAAAGGCCGCTGCCAAGGCGAGATGTGTTACCTTCATCATGGTGTATTCCTCCGTTTGATTTTCAGCTCTGTCACATCCGGAGCGGAAGGAGAGCTGCCTGACAAACTTCGGTCACACCCCACTGTTCCGGCCTTAGGCCCTCAGTCGGAGGGGCGCCAGACCTTGGTCCGAGCTCAACGGCACGGGTTTCGATCGCGCGTCATGGGACACTTTCCCGTCCGTCCGGCTGGTCGGAACACCAGTATTTCCAGGCTGGCGCGACACGACCCTCATTGCCGGCTCGCGGCCCTGAGCGTACCATGCAGGGCAATAGGAGAGGAACCATGAGGCTGTCAGCTCTTGTTCGATCGGCGGCAGCCGTCGCGCTGCTATTTGCCTTCACATCCACCGACGTCACCGCTAAGGGCGGGAAGCACCACAGAAGCTGTGCAGAGCTGCAGGCGATGATGGATCATGGCCTGACCGGCGGAAAACATGCAGGGGATGGGCCCGAAAAGAGGGCCAAGGTCGAAAGGAAGATGAGGAAGAAAGGCTGTTAGAGCCTTTCCTGGTTAGATTGAAGCATGGTGCTGAGTAGCCTACGAGCCGGCGACCAATGCCGACTGCCAGCCAACCTCTATTGCCGAAGCCAAGACAATTCGACCAGGACGTGCGCGTCAGGCTGTTACCTCAAGCGAGGCGGGTGCGAGATCGATGAAATCCGCGTGATCACCAGCTCGACACAGCCCCGGGACTACCTTTGGCATTCTCCTGCACTAGATGGCGCTCGGGGAAGAGGACGCCACCGCCGCTATGGGAAGAGGAGAGGCGGCATGCCAAGGAACGGACCAAGAGGAAGACTGCATGACGATCGAGGATATCATCGAAACCCTGGAAAAGACCGATATGCCCGACGGCCGGATCGACGCCTTCATCACCTGCGCCTTTTTGTTGAAGCAATTCCGGCCGGCCGAGCCGAACGATTTCGACGGTCCCTACGACTACATGCCGAGCAGCATCAGGTCGCAGCACGGCTTCCTGATGGCGCGGCCCTTCACTCACGACGTCAATCACGCCATCGATCTCTGCCGGGAAGTCCGGCCGGATGCGGTCTGGCACCTGGCCCGCGGCCTCCAGACATCTGACGATTGGCTTTACGGCGCGCAGCTGCGCGAGATCGAGGAAGGCGAAAACGTGCTGGGTGAAGCCGAAAGCAATCACGCCGCACTGGCGCTCACTCTCGCGGCGCTGCGGGCGCATGTGCGCCAGCAGGATCGGGTCCGGTGAGAGGATGTCGGGAAACATATGCTAAGCGTCCCGACCATCGACTGATGCCATATTAAGCGGTTTCGGCGAATGACTCGTCAACCTCAAACATTGGGCAAAGTGGTCGAGATTCGTCGCTGCTTATGGAATGTGGACGATAGATTTTACCGAGACTTGTCACCTGCAAGAACACCCGCATGAGCACGCAGTCTCTCTGATATGTACTCCGTGAACAAGCGGACACGCTTGGTCTTTCGCGTCTCGCCCTGTGTCAGCACCCAGAGCGTTCCATGGGGACCGAGACCTGTGCCAGGAACTCTGACGAGCAGCGGCTCAGCATCTCCAACGAAGCTGGGAAGCGCCGAAATCCCTAGGCCAAGGCGCAACGCTTCGAGATGCGCTGCATCTTCTGGAACTCGGAACGGGGCTCCGGTAATTTCGACGGCATCGCCATGGGCCCACTCGGGCACGCCCTCTACGTTTTTCGTTATCCACCTGATGTGGCCCGAATTGCCGGCCGTCCAAGCCGCGAGCAGGTCGCGAGACATATAGACACCTACGGAGAGGTCTGGGCCTTTCACGCCGTGAAGGTTCTGTGGCAGCGAATTGCGGTCAAAAACGACTCTCAAGGCCACGTCGGCTTCGCGATTTGTCAGGTTCACATTTTCTAAAGAGGACTGGATCTCCATTTCGATTTCGGGGTGCTGTCGCATAAAAGCGGCAAAGTCAGGCATTAACAAATGTGTCGCTAGCGTGGGCGCCATTGTGACTCGCAGGGGACCACGCACGCCTTGATCACGGCCAGACACGCGGCTCACCAACAGATGAGAAGAAGCCTCCATCTGTTCCGCAAACTCTTGCACCTGCTTGCCAGCTTCAGTGAGGCGATAGCCCGCCGGCAGTTTTTCGAACATCTGCGAGCGGAGCCGGGCTTCAAGCTGAGCGATGCGCCTTAGCACCGTTGTGTGATTGACTTCGAGGTGGTCGGCGGCGGCGCGGACAGAACCGTGTCGTGCCACAGCGAGAAAATATCGAATGTCGTCCCAATCGATCGTCATGGTGTTCCTGGCCAACTCGTAATGCTGATGTCGTGATGCGGTGCAATTAGCGTCATTCATATAAAGCAGTCGGTGTAATTATGCACCACGCTTGTGCATCTTTCTACACTGACAGCGCTGCTCTCAGCATCCTACCTGCATGGCGTACAAGGCGGGTCGGTGCGCTGCCCCCCAAGCCTTTCTCCAGCTTCCGACCAGTTCCAACAAAGGATGCACAAGATGACTAGACTGAATGGAAAGACCGCCATCATCACCGGAGGCGCTACCGGCATCGGCCTCGCCGCCGCAAAGCGCTTCATTGAGGAAGGCGCGTTCGTCTTCATCTTCGGCCGCCGTCAGGAAGCGCTCGACGCTGCTGTGGCAAACCTCGGGCCTAATGCCCGCGCGGTGATGGGTTCGGTTTCCGATACGGCTGACCTCGACCGACTCTACGCAGCGGTGAAGGCTGAGCGCGGGACCCTCGACATCGTCTTCGCCAATGCCGGGGCGGGAAGCCAGCTTGCGCTTGGCAAGATCACCGCCGAGCACATTGACGAAACCTTCGACACCAATGTGAAGGGTACGATCTTCACGGTCCAGAAGGCGCTGCCGCTGATGGGCGAGGGCGGTTCGATCATCCTGACCGGATCGAGCGCCGGCACCACCGGCGCCGCGGGGATGACAGCCTACAGTGCGAGCAAGGCGGCGGTGCGCAACCTGGCACGGACCTGGGCGGAGGACCTGAAAGGCACCGGCATCCGGGTCAACGTGCTGTCGCCCGGGGCGACGGCGACCGAACTCGCAAAGGAGGCGTTAGGCGAGGAGGGCCAGAAGGTTTTCGCCTCGATGACGCCGCTCCAGCGCATGGCTGATCCGGCGGAGATCGGAGCGGTGGCCGCCTTTCTCGCGTCATCGGACAGCAGCTTCATGACCGCCGGCGAAGTTGCCGTCGACGGCGGCCTAGCACAACTCTGACGCACTCCGCCCGGCCGGGCGCTCCATTCGATCGTTCGGAGCGCCGGAGGCGCGTGATAACCCAAGGAGAATATATATGAGCTATGCAATTATCGGCTTCGGCAATGTCGGCCAGGCTCTGGCCAAGGCGTTTGCCCGTAGAGGTATCGAAGTATCCGTTGCAACCACGCGCGACCCGGAAAGCTTTGCTTCCGCAGCGGCCGCGATCGGACCCACCATCATTCCCACAAAACTGGCGGAAGCGGTCAAGGCGGACATCATCTTTTTGGCTGTCCGTTTCGAGTCGCACCCGGATGTCGCAAAGGCACTCCCCACCTGGCAGGGGAAGACGATCGTCGATCTAACAAATGCCTACGGCGTGCCTCCTGAGGACCTGGGAGGACAGCCTTCTTCCAAGTTCGTCGCGCAGGCCTTCACTGGTGGACGACTGGTCAAGGGCTTCAACCATTTGGCCGCTGCCGTCCTCGACCAAGATCCGGCCGTACATGGTGGCAGGAGAGTTGTGTTCCTGGCGAGCGACGATGACGACGCCGCAATGGAGATTGGTGCGCTTGCGGAAAATCTCGGTTTTGCGCCGATCAAACTTGGCGGGCTTTCGGAAGGTGGACTGCTTGTGCAGGCGCGCGGAAAGAGCTGGGGTCAGCTGATCTTTAAGGACCTGGTCAGGTTCGACTGATCAATCGGGATCGCAAATTTTGATGCGATCCTGCCTCGTGGGTCACAACGTGTCCGCCTGGCTCGGACACAATTCCACGTAAGGAAAACGGAGAGATACGATGGGCATCGACGGCAGGCTAGTCCTTGCCGCCGATTGCGGGGAGTTGGCCTTCGATGCGGTCTATAGGCGGCGATTTAACAAGTCGCCTTCCTGATACCGTTGCTCGCCGGGTTTGTCAGGATGGCGCTCGCGATGATGTGAACGAGATGATTTGCCCTCGGCGCGAATGAGGGTAAGTCGACGAGCCAGCCGAGCGCCGACATCAGGCCGAACAGGTCGTCCCCATTCATATCAGAGCGCGCCGTACCTTCGGTCTGGGCACGGAGCAGTAGTCGCGCGCTCGCTGAGTGCACAGCTGCGCATGAAGCATAAAGAGCGGAGTCCGGGTTCGTGTGGGCCGCCGCCATCAGGGCGACAACGCCCTGATGGCTTTCGGCGAATGCTACCCATTCGCGGAACCAGGACAACAGCGCTTCGTCAGGGGCGTCAGACGTTTCGAGTTCACCTGCCCTCTGTGTCAGGGCGTCCAGGTTCGTACGCAGCAAGGCTTCGAACAAGGCTTCTCGCGTCGGGAAATGACGAAGCAGCGTCGCCAATCCGACGCCGGCCCGGCGGGCAATATCTCGCATCGACGCATCGACGCCGTGCTCTGTGACGACCTCACGCGCGACCGCGAGGAGATGGCTGTAATTCTTTTTCGCGTCGGCTCGCATGTCTGGCCTTGATAACTGGACCGGTGATCCGTATATGTGGATCACTGATCCAATTATAGCAGCTGGATCAGTGATCCATCAGATAGGGTGGATCCGCGAAAATCGCAACAGAGCCGCTACTCGACACGAAACCAGAAGTGATGGCGAACGCCCGAGGAACACGAACATGAGCACGATCAGCATCATCGGATCAGGCAGCATGGCCGCAGCGATCGGCGGGCTTGCTGCCAAGGCCGGACACACCGTCGAGGTGACGAGTCGCGACGCCGCGAAGGCGCGGGCGCTGGCCGCGCAGATCGGAGCCGGCGCGACGACAGGGACGTTTGGCGCTGCCCCGGCTGGAGACATCGTTATCCTTGCGGTTCCCTACGCCGCCGTACTCGACGTGGTGAAGCAGTACGGCGAAGGGCTGGCAGGCAAGCTCCTCGTCGACATCACCAACCCCGTTGCCTCCGACTACACGAGCTTCGTGACCCCTGAGGACAGTTTCGGCGCACGGGAAATCACCAAGGCCGCCCCTGCCGATGCGGTAGTCGTCAAGGCGTTCAACACCCTGTTCTCGCATGTCCTGGCTGCCGGTCCAGTCGAGGACCGCCCGTTGGACGTGCTCCTCGCCGGCGACGACGCACAGGCGAAGGCACGCGTCTCGGCGTTCATCGAGAGCCTCGGACTGCGCCCCATGGATACCGGGGAGCTGCTTATGGCGCGGACGCTGGAGCACGCCTGCCTGCTGTCGCTGGGCCTCATGACCCACTCCGTCAAGCACACCAATTTCTCAATCGGCGTCAGCCTTCTCGGCTGAGTGAACCGGTACCATCAACTCCCGCATCACATCACCCACAAGGAACAGTAACATGCACGTTTTCGTCACTGGCGGGACCGGCCATTCCGGTCCGTATATCATTTCCGACCTTATCGCAGCCGGTCACGAGGTCACTGCGCTTGCCCGGTCGGACAAGTCTGCGGAAGCGGTGTCCGCGCTTGGCGCCAAGGTGCGTCGCGGCGACCTCGATGATCTCGATGGGTTAAAAGCGGCGGCCGCAGACTTCGACGGCGTCATCCACGTCGCGCACCGGCAAGACCTGCTTCCCACCGGTGGCCTCGACGCGGTGGCTGCCGCGGAGCAAAAGATCATGCTCGCATACGGTGAGGCTCTGAAGGGGACCGGAAAGCCGCTGGTCACGTCGGGGAGCATTGGCTCGCCGGGTTGGGAACATCTCGGCCGCCCAGCCACCGAGGAGGACGCCACCCTCTCTGGCGGCGAGAAGTTCAAGGGCACCTTGCGAGTTCGCAACATTGCCGAAACGACGGTGCTCGGTCTCGCCGAGCAAGGCGTGCGCTCTTCGGTCGTACGGATTCCGACGATCATGCACAGCACGAGCGACAATGCCGGTTTCCTCCCGATACTGATCGGGCTTGCGAAGGAGAAGGGCGTTGTCGGCTATCCCGGCGACGGCAAAAACAATTGGTCGGCCGTGCACGCCCGCGACCTCGCCGCCGTGTTCCGTCTGGCGCTGGAGAAGAGCCCCGCCGGGAGGAATTGGCATGCGGTTGCCGATGAGGCTATTGCGTTCCGCGAGATCGCCGAAGCCATCGGCAGCCGCTTGAACCTGCCGGCCGTGCCGATTCCCGCGGATGAGCTGATGCTGCCAGGCTTTTTCGGGTTCCTCGCGAATCTGGTGAAGCTGGACGTCGCCGCGTCCAATGCCATCACCCGCCGGGCCCTCGGCTGGGAACCCACTCAGCCCGGCCTGCTCAAGGACCTGGACAACGGCCATTATTTCCCCGCCGGCTGACCAGCTTGGACACGACGAGCATAACTCAACTCTTTAGGAGACTGCACATGAGCATTATCAGCATCATCGGCTCAGGAACCATGGCCGCAGCGATCGCTGGCCGTACAGCCAAGGCCGGACACACTGTCGAGGTTGTCAGCCGAGACCCCGCCAAGGCGCGGGCGCTCGCCGACCAACTCGCAGCTGGAGCGACCACAGGGGCGTACGGGACAGCGCCGGCGGGCGACATCGTCATCCTCGCCGTGCCGTACCAAAGTGCGGCGGCGGTGGTGGCCGACTTTGGGGACGCGCTCGACGGCAAGGTGATCATCGACATCGCCAACCCAGTTGCCCCTGACCTCTCGGGCCTCGTCACCCCTCACGACAGTTCTGGTGCGCAGGAGACCGCCAAGGGCCTTCCCGCCGGCGCGCACATCGTCAAGGCGTTCAACACGATCTTCGGTCACGTACTTGCCAGGGGTGGACGCCTCGACGCGTTCATCGCAGCCGACGATGCGGAGGCGAAGGCGCGCGTTTCGACCTTCCTCGAAAGTCTCGGGCTGCGTCCGTTCGACGTCGGCGGCCTGCACATGGCCCAGACGCTTGAGGCGCTCGGCCTGATGATGATCGGCCTGGCCAAAAACGGCGCCGGCACCTGGGACTTCGCCATAAACGTCGATCTTGGCTGAATCCACCGACACCACGTCCATACCGGCAGGTCCGCAACAACACTGGGAGCAAGTCGTTTCTCACGTCGTTCTCATCAACCAACCCAGTGGAGTTGTCTGGCGACGGCGGCTTTCCGGCTAGCCGGAACGGCGGTTGAAATTTTTTGCAGATCGCAGCAAACCTATGCATCGATCGGGAACAGCATCAGAAACTGCCGGTCGCCTTCCGGGGTAAAGAGGATCGAGCGGCTTTCAGCCGTGCGTCGCGCCCAGCTCTTGTCGAGGAAGTTTGACAGCAGCGCCTTGCCGAGGCTGCCGGCAAGATGGGCGCGTCTTTCGCTCCAGTCGAGGCAGGAGCGGCAGAGCGGCCGGCGCGACGATTTCAGGTCGCCGACATCGATGCCGATGCATTTGAGATCGTTTTCGCCCTTTTCGGTCAGCGCCAACCCGTCGCCGACCGCGTCGATCGAGCCTGAAGCAATCAGGCTGTCGAGCATGCGCACGCCGTAATCGCCGGCCAGATGATCGTAGCAGATGCGCGCCTTGCGCAACGCCGGCTCTTTCGGCCCCGGCTGGTGGCGCAGATGCCCGCGTCCGGCGGCAAAGCCCATCATGCTTTCGATCAGCCGGGCGACGGCCTCGTCGGCCAGCGTGAAATAACGGTGACGCCCCTGCTTGCGCTGCGCAAGCAACCCGCCGGCTTCGAGTTTGGCAAGATGCGTGCTCGCCGTCTGCACGGTGATGCCGCCGACGCCGGCAAGCTCGGTCGCCGTCAGCGCCCGGCCGCCCGTCAGTGCCGCCAGCATGTTGGCGCGGGCGGGATCGCCGATGAGCGCGCCGATCTGCGCAATATCAGGACCTTCCTTCATACTTCGATCGTAACCGAAGCATCGCCGTCAGGCAATGTGCGAAAAAGGATGGAAAGCAAAAGGAGAAATCGATGATTACCTGCTTCATCCGCTATCAGATCGACCCGTTCAAGAAAGAGGCGTTTGCCGAATATGCCCGCAACTGGGGCCAGACGATCCCCAGGAATGGCGCCGACCTGATCGGCTATTTCGGCCCGCACGAGGGATCGGCGACCACGGCCTACGGCGTCTACAACATCGAAAGCCTCGCCGCCTACGAAGCCTATCGCGCCCGGCTGGCGGCCGACCCGCTCGGCCGCGAGAATTACGAATTCGCCAGACGCGAAGGTTTCATCCGCAAGGAGGATCGCATCTTCCTCAAAAATGTCTCCGCCCCTCACGCCAAGCTGGTGCTGCCATGATCGCCGTCATCTTCGAAGTCGTGCCCTATATGGGCGAACGCCACAAATATCTGGATCTTGCCGGCGAGTTGCGCGCCGAACTCGAAGTGATCGACGGCTTCATCTCGATCGAGCGTTTCGAGAGCCTGACGAACCGCGGCAAGCTGCTGTCGCTCTCCTTCTTCCGCGACGAGGCGGCGGTCAAGGAATGGCGCAACCGCGAGACCCATCGCGCCGCCCAGCAGGCCGGCCGCGGCGGCATCTTCGCCGATTATCGCCTGCGTATCGCCAGTGTCGTGCGCGATTACGGCATGTTCGAACGCGACGAGGCCCCGGCCGATAGCAGGAGTGTGCACGATGCGGCGTGAGGTCGAGAGCGAGCGCATCCCGCGCGATCGCCAGACCGGCGCTGTGAAAACTGCAACTGGCGTAACCCGTTCGAACTATACGCGTGACAACGAATTTATTTCATCTATCGATGGCTTTTGACAGGCTGCGGGGAGCCTTTTGATAGGAGATTTACATCGTGTTTCGGGAAAGCCAGCTAGCACGAAAAAAACGGAACTGGCCAGTTTCTTCCGATTTTCTGTCGTACGGTGCTGTTGAACGGCATCGAAGCAAAGTTTTGATTGTGGCGCTCTGCATTTTGAGCATCTCAGCCGGTGCTGCAACTTCGAAGCAAAAAGAGTGCTCGGCATATTGGTTGAGAATGTGGGATACTCGCTCTGACCCACAAAAATGGTCATATGTAGATCTGTCTTATTATGCAGAATATGGAGCTCACCCAAATATACAAGGATATTCCTCAAAAGAGATATCGGTGTACCTTGCGGCCTTGGCAATAAAGAACAAGCAAGGGCTAGATCTTAATTTGCGGAGCATATCGTTGGAGGCCATGGATAAGTCTCACAGGGCAGGCTCCATGCGCTATGTGATAGCGCGGTTCTTTGGATTGAGCTTGCCGGATTGGGAGGGCCATAATCGTCCTGACCGATGTGTTTTTTCGCAATCCAGCGCGTGCCTTGAGCGACTAACGCGCCGCCTGTTGCCGAAAGCTGAAAAGATGCGGCAATTCCTGGAAAGCGCTGCTCGATCTGGGGAGATCGGAGACGTTCCGTGCGAAGGTGGAATCGAGTACTTCGACCGTCCGCGATTGCGCTGACTGGCTTGTAGAGTGGATGAGCTTTAGCGTCGCTCGCTCGACTCAGTGAGCGAGGAACCGGCTCAGTCGCCTAGCGGCCTACCATTCCCACTCGCTCGCTCGACCGCCTCCCGAATAAATTCCCGAAATCGCCCACGGCTTCAGGCTTTGGTAACTAAGTTGGGTAACCATAACGGACAGTTAAGCGTAGAGCGTATGAGTGAGTATCAGAATGGCATCAGTATTTCCGCTTGCCGACCTCAAGGCTTCCGTCAAGTCGGATTCCCGGCCGGGCTCTTGGGTCGACACGATCATCAAGGGCGATTGCGTCAGCGCCCTTGAAGCTTTGCCCAGCCACTCCGTCGATATCATCTTTGCCGACCCGCCGTATAATCTCCAGCTCGGCGGAACGCTGCATCGTCCCGACCAGTCGCTGGTCGATGCCGTCGATGACGAATGGGATCAGTTCGCTTCGTTCGAGGCCTATGATGCCTTCACCCGCGCCTGGCTGCTCGCCTGCCGACGGGTGCTGAAGCCCACCGGCTCGATCTGGGTGATCGGCTCCTACCACAATATCTTCCGCGTCGGCGCGACGCTGCAGGATCTGAATTTCTGGATCCTCAACGACATCATCTGGCGCAAGACCAACCCGATGCCGAATTTCAAGGGCCGTCGCTTCCAGAACGCCCATGAGACGATGATCTGGGCAAGCCCCAGCGCCAAGGCCAAGGGTTATACCTTCAACTACGATGCGATGAAGGCCGCCAATGACGACGTGCAGATGCGCTCCGACTGGCTCTTTCCGATCTGCAACGGCGGCGAACGGCTGAAGGGAGAGGACGGCAAGAAGGTGCATCCGACGCAGAAGCCGGAAGCGCTGCTTGCCCGTGTCATCATGGCCTCGACCAAACCCGGCGATATCGTCCTCGATCCTTTCTTCGGCTCGGGAACGACGGGTGCTGTCGCCAAGCGTCTCGGCCGCCACTTCGTCGGCATCGAGCGCGAACAGGATTATATCGATGCGGCCTCGGCCCGCATCGCCGCCGTCGAGCCGCTCGGCAAGGCGGAACTGACCGTCATGACCGGCAAGAAGGCCGAAGTCCGCGTCGCCTTCAACGTGCTGGTCGAAAG
This sequence comes from Rhizobium sp. NZLR1, assembly GCF_017357385.1. Taxonomy (NCBI): domain Bacteria; kingdom Pseudomonadati; phylum Pseudomonadota; class Alphaproteobacteria; order Hyphomicrobiales; family Rhizobiaceae; genus Rhizobium; species Rhizobium sp. NZLR1. The sequence continues at coordinate 1,113,226 of NZ_CP071632.1, forward strand.
CGGCATGATCAAACCCGGCCAGGTGCTGACCGACGCGAAGCGCCGCTACAGCGCCATCGTGCGCGCCGACGGCACCGTGGCTTCAGGCGGCGAGGCCGGCTCCATTCATCGTCTCGGCGCCAAGGTGCAGGGTCTCGATGCATGCAACGGATGGACCTTCTGGCATTTCGAAGACGGGCAGTCCCTGCGCCCGATCGACGATCTCAGGTCCGCCATCCGCAGTGATCTGGCCAAGGTGAAGTGAGCAGCACCTTCGACGGATCGAAATACCTTCTTCCGGTTTCCTCCAGTTGCGGAAGAAGGCCAAGGCGCCCGGGGTTTGAGCCCCGGGCGTCTTCTATTTGAGCTAGGGAATGCGGCAATCAGAAATCCTTGTAATCGGTGACGTCGACGCGGGTGATGCGGCCTTCCGAATTGAAGGTGATCGTCTCCTCACCGTCGCGGATCAGCGGCTTGCCCGTTTTGCTATGGGTGGCGCGAAGCGACCAGACCGCCCGGCCGGACAGCGGGGTCAGTGTCTCCACCAGCGAATTTTCCGCCGTCTGATCGGGATAGTCTTCGAAATATTTCCGGAAGGCCGCCATGATCTCAGCCCGGCCGGCAAGGCTGCCGACGCCGTTTGAGACATAGGTGGCGTCCTCGGCGAAATAGGCCTCGATCGCCGGGAAATCCAGCGCGTTGATGGCGGCGTGAAAGCGGTCGATTTCCTCTGCCGGGTCGAAAGCCATGGGGTCAGACCTTCAATCCGTACGCGGCGAGATCGCTGCGCAGTTTCTCGGCACCCGAAAACAGCACCGCATTCCAGCCGAAGGCCTTGGCGCCTTCGACATTGACCGACGCGTCGTCGATGAAAATCGTTGCCTTGGGATCGAGGCCGAAGCTCTTCGTATGGCTCTCGTAGATCGCGAGATCCGGCTTGATCAGGCCGACATCGCCGGAAACGGTGACGCCGCGTGGCAGGGTGAGGAAGGGGAAACGCGCCTGCGCCTCGCGAAACGTGTCGGAGGCGAAGTTGGTCAGCATCGTCACGTCGCGCCCTTCGGCGATCAGCCCCTCCATGATCGCGACGCTGTCCTCATAGGCGTGCGGCACCATCTCGTGCCAATATTTGCGGAAGGCGCGGATATGCTCTTCGCGGGCAGGGTGCTCTTTAATCAGCAGCGCTTCGGCCTCCGCCCATGTGCGGCCGCGGTCCTGCTCGATGTTCCAGTCATGAGTGCAGATATTGGCGAAGAACCAGTTGCGCTCGGTCTCATCGGGAATGAGCCGGCTGAAGGCAAGATGCGGATCGTAATGAATAAGGACTTTGCCGATATCGAAAACAATATGCTTTATCTCGGTGGTCATGGTCATCCCTTGGATGTTTTGAACGCGAGAGGAATAGCCGCCGCGATCGCTTTTTTCATGATTGTGGGTAAGGCCTGCGCTTCAAGATTTGTAACCGGCTCCCACCATTCGTCATTCGGGCTGACATTCGTTTTTGGCTTGCCGGCGATCGCCGCCCGCCAGATCGACAGCCGGAGCTCGAAATGGGTGAAGACATGGATGACGGTGCCGCATGCCTGCCAGGCCGCCTCGAAGGGCGCGGCTGAGGCCGAGGTTTCGCCGTCGAGGCGCGCCGTCCAGGCCGTTGTCGGCACCTCGGTCATGCCGCCGAGCAGGCCGCTGTCGATGCGCCGCCGCAGCAGGATCTCGCCATCGTCAGTCACCGCGATGAAGGCCGCGCCCTGCCGCACCGGCTTTTCCTTCTTTGCCGCCTTAACCGGAAAGAGCTCGGGATCGGAAAGTTTCAGCGCCTCGCAGGCGCCGCGGAACGGACAGAGCGAACAGGCCGGCCGTTTCGGCGTGCAGATCGTCGCCCCGAGATCCATCATCGCCTGGGCAAAATCGCCTGGCCGCAGAGCCGGCGTCAGCGCCGCCACCTTCTGCTTCATCAGTGGCTTTCCCGCCGGAAGCGGCGTGTCGATCGCATAGAGCCTGGAGATCACCCGCTCGACATTGCCGTCCATCACCGCCGCCTGCCGGTTGAAGGCAATGGCCGCGACGGCCGCTGCCGTATAGTCGCCGATCCCGGGCAGGGATTTGAGCCCTTCTTCGGTATCGGGAAAGACGCCGCCATGCTCTTTCGCCACTGCTTCGGCGCATTTCTTCAGGTTGCGGGCCCGCGCGTAATAGCCAAGCCCCGCCCAGGCGGCCATCACCGCGTCGCTTTCGGCCGCGGCAAGATCGGTCACCGCAGGCCAGCGTTCGAGAAACCTGGAGAAATAGGGTTTGACCGCCTGCACCGTCGTCTGTTGCAGCATCACCTCGGAAAGCCAGACGCGATAGGGATCGGGTTTGACGCCGCCGGCCGCCATGCCGGGCGAGACCCGCCAGGGCAGGTCGCGGTGGTGGCGGTCGTACCAGTCGAGCAGGGGCTTTGCGGAGGGAGTGTCGGGTTTCGTGAGCGTCATGATTTGCCGGGATCGGGGGAAGTGCCTATACTTGGCGAAGCAATGCCGCGCGATCAAGCCGGTGATGCGAATTGCCTGTGCGATTGGCAGGGGCATCCAAGGGTTTCGATGAGTTATCCACGCAAAGGTGCAAAGCAGATTTCCGAGCTGGCGAACGGGCTGATCGATCCCGTCCTGGCGCGCCGCGCCGGCATCAACACGGCCCTGCTCGGCTCATGGAGCGAAATCGCCGGCGAGGATTTTGCCGATTGCACCCGCCCGGAAAAGATCGCCTGGGCCCGCGGCGGCAATGAGGTCGGCGGCTTCCGCCCCGGTGTGCTGACGATTGCCTGCGAAGGCGCGCGCGCGCTTTTTCTCACCCATGCCCAGGGTGAACTCATCCAGCGCATCAACAGCTTCTTCGGCTTTGCCGCCGTCCACCAGATCCGCATCGTCCAGAAGCCGGTCTCAAACCCCGCCCGCCGCTCCCGCACCCCGCCGCCGCTGAAGGGCGAAGCCGCCCGCAAGCTCGAAGGCATGATGGAAGGCATAGAGGGCGACAAACTGCGCCAGGCGATCCAGCGCTTAGGGACCGCCGTGATGGGCAAGCGGGGAACTCAACGCTGACATTCGATCGCTCGGGCTGGCGATACAGCCCTTAGGATGCTATACGTGTATAGCATTCAGGAGAAAAATCATGCTGGCCTTGCGGTTGCCGCCCGATATCGAAGCACGGCTCGATGAACTTGCCAAGCGCACGGGCCGCAGCAAGAGTTTCTATGCACGTCAGGCCATCCTCGAGCATCTCGACGATCTCGAAGATATATACCTCGCCGAAAAACGCCTCGAAGAACTTCGTCGGGGTGAGAGCGATAGCGTGCCGCTGGCCGAGCTGATGGCGCGTCATGGTTTGGAGAATTGAGTTTCACCGGGCAGCCGAGCGTGAGCTTGAGAAGCTTGGGCATGAGGCGGCTCGCCGAATACTCCGATTCCTGAATGATCGCGTTGCAAGGTTGGACGATCCACGATCCATCGGAGAGGCGCTTAAGGGGTCTGAACTCGGGGATTTCTGGAAGTATCGCGTTGGGGACTATCGAGTGATCGCAAACATCGACGATGGGGCGGTGCTGATCCTCATCGTGCGGATTGGCAACCGCCGCGATGTCTATCGATGAATCCGCATACGCATCGATCGCAATTTTGGCTCGCGGTCCCATCACGGTCACAATTCTTTGAAGGAAGTTGGTGAACCGTGGCTTGTGAGCGGCCGCCAGCCGTTATATCGCACAGTCACGCCGTCACTCTCATTGCTTATGGGGAACCCATGCAGATGTCTGAAATGCAACTGACGAAACGCCGCCTCCTGGGTGGGATCGCCATCGCCGCAGCTGCCGCAGCGCTTGTCGCCTGCAACGACAGCAAGGACGCTGCCGATGCTTCGTCCTCCGGCAAGACCCTGGCCGACGGCACCAATGTCGACACCATCCAGACGGCGGCGACATCGCCGGCCGAAACGCCGCAATCCGATGGCGATGTCGACATGGCCGCAGTGCTGAAGCCCGGCCCGCTGCCTGAGATGGCGCTCGGCAAGGCTGACGCCCCGGTCAAGATCGTCGAATACATGTCGATGACCTGCCCGCATTGCGCCCATTTCCACAACACCACCTTCGATGCGATCAAGCAGAAATATGTCGACGCCGGCAAGGTGCAGTTCATCATTCGCGAATTCCCCTTCGACCCGCGTGCCGCCGCCGCCTTCATGCTCGCCCGCTGCAGCCCCGCCAATCCGGAGCAGCTGAGCACGCCGGAGCAATATTTCCCGATGGTTTCGATGCTGTTCAAGCAGCAGCAGGTCTGGGCCGCCGCCGATGACGGCCGCAGCGCACTGCTGCAGATGTCGAAGCTCGCCGGATTTACTGAGGATAGCTTCACGAAATGCTTGACGAACCAGAAGCTTCTGGATGAAGTGAACGCCGTGCGGGAAAGAGGTTCCAAGGATTTCGGCGTCAATGCCACGCCGACTTTCCTCATCAATGGCAAGCGCTACTCTGGAGACATGCCGGTTGAAACCTTGTCGGGGCTCATCGACAGTCTGCTCTGAACCGATCCGTTTGACGATAACGGGCGACGGTGAAAGCCGTGCGCCCGTTTTTTTGTGGCTGCGGTGCGGCTCCTTGCCCACCCCGCGCCGCGGAGCTTCTGCATGAAGTTCAACAAGCTGCGCCTGGTCGGCTTCAAATCCTTCGTCGAGCCGACGGAATTCATCATCGAGCGGGGGCTGACCGGCGTCGTCGGCCCGAACGGCTGCGGCAAGTCCAACCTCGTCGAGGCGCTGCGCTGGGTGATGGGCGAGAATTCCTACAAGAACATGCGCGCCTCCGGCATGGACGACGTGATCTTTTCGGGCTCGGGAAACCGCCCGGCCCGCAACACCGCCGAAGTGGCGCTCTATCTCGACAATGCAACGCGCACCGCGCCTGCCGCCTTCAACGACAGCGACGAGATCCAGGTCACCCGCCGCATCGAGCGTGAACAGGGTTCGCTCTACCGCATCAACGGCAAGGAAAGCCGCGCCAAGGACGTGCAACTGCTGTTTGCCGACGCCTCCACCGGCGCCCGTTCGCCCTCGATGGTCGGGCAGGGGCGGATCGGCGAGCTGATCCAGGCAAAGCCGCAGGCCCGCCGCCAGCTGCTGGAAGAGGCGGCCGGCATCTCGGGCCTGCATTCCCGCCGCCACGAGGCCGAATTGCGGCTGCGGGCCGCCGAGGGCAATCTCGAGCGTCTCGACGACGTCACCTCGCAGCTCGAAAGCCAGATCGAGAGCCTGAAGCGGCAGGCCCGCCAGGCAAACCGCTTCAAGACGCTGTCTGCCGATATCCGCGCCCGCGAGGCGATGCTCTTGCATATTCGCTGGGTGCAGGCCAAGGAAGCTGAGGCCGAGGCGGACAGCGCGCTGAACCAGGCGACGGTCGTCGTCGCCGAAAAGGCGCAAGCCCAGATGGAGGCGGCGAAGAACCAGGCCATCGCCAGCTTGAAGCTACCGGAACTGCGCGAGGGTGAGGCGCGCGCCGCCGCCGCTCTGCAGCGGTTGCAGATCGCCCGAAGCCAGCTGGAGGAGGATGTCGGCCGCATTCTGCGCCGCCGCGACGAGCTGACACGCCGTCTCGCCCAGCTTGGCGAGGATATCCGCCGCGAGGAGCGACTAGTCGCCGACAATGCCGTTATCCTGGCAAGGCTCGATGCCGAAGAGGCCGAGATTTCCGAAGTGCTGGCCGATTCCGGCCGTTATGCCGAGGAAACCCGCGAGGCCTTCGAGGGAGCGGCGGCAAAACTTGCCGACAGCGAACGCATCTTCACCCAGCTGACCGCCGAGCGCGCCGAGGCCGCTGCCGGCCGCAACCAGCTGGAGCGCGCCATCCGCGATCTCGCTGACCGCAGGATGCGCCTCGAACGCCAGATGAATGAGGCCAACCACGAACTCGCAACCATCGGCGACAAGATCGCCGGCCTGCCTGACCCGGATGAAAAACGCGCCATCGTCGAGGCCGGTGAAATCGCGCTCGCCGACGCCGAAGCCGCCGTCCAGCTCGTCGAGCAGGCGCTTGCCGCCGCCCGCCAGACCGAGGCGCTGGCGCGCGCGCCGGTCGATCAGGCCCGCTCGAGCCTCAATGCGCTGGAAACCGAGGCCCGCACCATTTCCCGCATGCTCGCCGCTGGTGCCGCTGCCGGCGAATTCCCGCCGGTTGCCGATGAGCTGAAGGTCGATCGCGGCTTCGAAACAGCACTCGGTGCTGCCCTCGGCGACGATCTGGAATCGCCGCTCGCTGCCGAGGCCCCGGCCCATTGGTCTGACAATGGCGATGGCGCCGGCGACCCGGCACTGCCATCCGGCGTCACGCCGCTGCTTGCCCATATCAGCGCGCCCGCCGCACTCACCCGCCGCCTGCGCCAGATCGGCCTGGTCGGGGAAGGGGACGCAGAGCGCCTGATGGCGGCGCTGCAGCCCGGCCAGCGGCTGGTGACGAAAGACGGCGCCGTCTACCGCTGGGACGGCCACGTGACAGGCGCCGACGCCCCGAGCGCTGCAGCCCTTCGCCTTGCCCAGAAAAACCGCCTGGCCGAGCTCGAAGGCGAGGCAGCCCTTGCCCGCGACGTGCTTGCCGAAGCCGAGGAGCGGCAGGCCGCCGCCGCTGATGCGATCCGCGGCGAAGAACGACGGCTTGCCGAGGCCCGCGACATGAGCCGGCTGTCCTCCCGTCATCTCGCCGAGGCGCGCGATGCGCTTGGAGCCGCCGAGCGGGCCTCTGGCGATCTGATCCGCCGCCGCGATGTCGTCAGCGAGGCGGTCAGCCAGCTGGGCGCGCAGCTGGAGGAGGTCGCCATCCAGGAAGAGAATGCCCGCATCGAGCTGGAGGACGCGCCCGATCTCACCGCGATCGACGAGCGGCTGCGCTACCAGCAGGCGGAGGTGGCGACCGATCGCGGCGCGCTGGCCGAAAGCCGCGCTCGCCACGAAAGCCTTGCCCGGGAAAATGAAGCCCGCCAGCGCCGCATCCTGGCGATCGGCCAGGAGCGCGAGACCTGGCGCCAGCGGGCGGCAAGTGCTGAAGAGCACGTCGCCACGCTGCGCGAACGCGAGGAAGAGGCGCGCGAAGAGGCAGCCGAGCTCGAATTGGCGCCGGACGAATTCGACGACAAGCGCCGCGCTTTGATGAGCGAATTGCAGAAGGCCGAGGAGGCGCGCCGCAACGCCGGCGATCTTCTGGCCGAGGCCGAACGCATCCAGCGCGAGGCCGACCACAAGGCGACCACCGCACTGTCGGAACTTGCCGAATGCCGTGAACGCCGCGGCCGCGCCGAGGAGCGCCTGGTTTCCGCCCGCGAGAAGCGCCAGGAAGGCGAAAGCCGCATCCGCGAGGTCCTGAATGTCGCCCCGCACGAAGCGCTGCAGCTGACCGGGCGTCCGGCCATGCAGGCGCTTCCCGACCCGCGCGAGGTCGAGCGCGAGCTGGAGCGCCTCAGGATCGAGCGCGAGCGGCTCGGCGCCGTCAACCTGCGCGCCGACGAGGAACAGAAGGAGCTGAGTGACAAGCTCGAAGCGCTGATCAGGGAACGCGACGACGTCATCGACGCGATCCGCAAGCTGCGCGGCGCCATCCAGAGCCTCAACCGCGAGGGCCGCGAACGGCTGATCGCCGCCTTCGACATCGTCAATGCCCAGTTCAAGCGGCTGTTCACCCATCTTTTCGGCGGCGGCACCGCCGAGCTGCAGCTGATCGAATCCGACGACCCGCTGGAAGCCGGCCTCGAAATCCTGGCCCGGCCGCCGGGCAAGAAGCCGCAGACCATGACGCTGCTCTCAGGCGGCGAACAGGCGCTGACGGCGATGGCGCTGATCTTTGCCGTCTTCCTCACCAATCCGGCGCCGATCTGCGTGCTCGACGAAGTCGACGCGCCGCTCGACGACCACAATGTCGAGCGCTACTGCAACCTGATGGACGAAATGGCGGCGTCGACCGAAACCCGCTTCGTCATCATCACCCACAATCCGATCACCATGGCCCGCATGAACCGCCTCTTCGGCGTCACCATGGCCGAGCAGGGCGTCTCCACCCTCGTCTCCGTCGACCTGCAGACCGCCGAGCGCCTGCGCGAGATCGCCTGAGCAATTCCAGCCTGGATCAGCGCAATTTCAGCAAAGCCGTGACGCGGTTTTGCGCCCAGAAATTGCGTGAAATCAGAAAACTGGGAATAAACACCAAAAAAGGTCGGCTCTCTTGCCGCCTGTACTCCATTTGGGTGATGCTCTTTTCGCTGACTTGCATTAGAAGTTGTTTCGACGCAACCTAATTACTCAGCTGAAAAGCTGGCAATCAAGCGTTGCGCATTGTCAAATTTGCGTGCGGTTTTCCGGGCGAGGGCAAGAACCGGAAGCCGTTAGCGCAATTCGAGGGGAAGGACAGATCTGTTTTCCCCGGAGTTGCGTAAGATGATGGTCAGAGCGGTTCCTTTTTCAAAAAGCTGAACCGTTCCTGGGTTGTGGGACCCCCCGTCCGGTTTTCCTGGCCGGACGGAAACAAGGCTTTGCGGGACATTGTTGCAGTCCCGCAAAGCTTTTTTTGTGCCTTTTTTCTGGCGTTCACCGTTTTAATCGTTTCGACTGTGGCGCGCGCCCCAGATTTATTGTGCAACGCAACATTTTGCCGCATTTGTCGATTTTCATTTCAACACCAACGGATTAAGCTAATCCCGGTTTGGTGTTGGGGGGAAGATGACCAAGTGGGTCTATACGTTCGGCGACGGGCAGGCTGAGGGCCGGGCGCGCGATCACGAGATTCTGGGCGGCAAGGGCGCCAATCTCGCGGAAATGTGCGCGCTGGGACTTCCCGTTCCGCCGGGGCTGACGATCGTCGGCGATGCCTGCAACACCTATTACAAGAACGGCCGCCATATCGAGAACGCTGTGAAGGCCGAGGTGCGCGCCGGTATTGCCGACATCGAGGCGATCACCGGCCGCCGTTTCGGCGCCGGCAGCCAGCCGCTGCTGCTCTCGGTGCGCTCCGGCGCCCGTGTTTCCATGCCGGGAATGATGGACACCGTGCTCAATCTCGGCCTCAACGACGAGACCGTGCAGGCGCTCGGCCATGATGCCGGCGACGCGCGGTTTGCCTGGGACAGCTACCGCCGCTTCATTCAGATGTATGCCGATGTCGTCATGGGTCTCGGCAACGATGCCTTCGAGGAGATCCTCGAAGACGAAAAGGCCAAGCTCGGTCACGAATTCGATACCGAACTCAGCGCCTCCGAGTGGCAGCATATCGTTTCTCTCTACAAGCGGCTGATCGAGGAGGAGCTGGAGCAGGAATTCCCACAGGATCCCGAGGTGCAGCTCTGGGGCGCCGTCGGCGCGGTCTTTTCCAGCTGGATGAATGCACGCGCCGTCACCTACCGCCAGCTTCACAATATTCCCGGAGCCTGGGGCACGGCGGTCAACATCCAGGCGATGGTCTTCGGCAATCTCGGCAATGCGTCGGCCACCGGCGTCGCCTTCACCCGCAACCCGTCGACCGGCGAAAGGGCGCTGTACGGCGAATTCCTCGTCAATGCGCAAGGGGAGGATGTCGTTGCCGGCATTCGCACGCCGCAAAGCATCACCGAGGAGGGCCGGATTTCCTCGGGCTCGGAAAAACCGTCGATGGAAAAGCTGATGCCGGAGGCTTTTCGCGAGCTTTGCGGCATCTGCACCGAGCTCGAGATCCATTACCGCGACATGCAGGATATCGAATTCACCATCGAGCGCGGCAAGCTGTGGATGCTGCAGACCCGCTCCGGCAAGCGCTCGACCCGGGCGGCAATGAAGATCGCCGTCGATATGGTCGACGAGAAGGTGATTACCGAGGAGCAGGCGGTGCTGCGCATCGAACCATCAAGCCTCGACCAGCTGCTGCATCCGACGATCGATCCGCGTGTCACCCGCCAGGTGATCGGCACCGGGCTTCCGGCTTCGCCGGGCGCTGCCACCGGCGCCATCGTCTTCACCGCCGAGGAGGCCGTCGAGGCCGAGGCCGAAGGCCGCAAGGTCATTCTGCTCCGGGTCGAGACCAGCCCGGAGGATATTCACGGCATGCATGCCGCCGAAGGCATCCTGACCACCCGCGGCGGCATGACCAGCCATGCGGCGGTCGTTGCCCGCGGCATGGGCATCCCCTGCGTCGTCGGCGCCGGCACCATGCGCATCGACATGCGCAACGAGCGGCTGCTCGGCATCGGCGTCACCCTGAAGAAGGGCGATATCATCACCATCGACGGCTCGGCCGGCCAGGTGCTGAAGGGCGAGGTGCCGATGATCCAGCCGGAACTGTCGGGCGATTTCGGCCGCATCATGGGCTGGGCCGACCGCGCCCGCCGCATGACGGTGCGCACCAATGCCGATACGCCGGCCGATGCGCGCGCCGCCCGTTCCTTCGGCGCCGAAGGCATCGGCCTTTGCCGCACCGAGCACATGTTCTTCGAGGGCGAGCGCATCCATGCCATGCGCGAGATGATCCTCGCCGTCGACGAGAAGGGCAGGCGGCTGGCGCTCGACAAGCTGCTGCCGATGCAGCGGCTGGATTTCACCGGCCTCTTCACCGTCATGCACGGCCTGCCGGTGACGATCCGCCTGCTCGACCCGCCGCTGCACGAATTCCTGCCGAAGACCGACGACGAGGTGGCCGAAGTCGCCTTCGCCATGGGCATGGAGGCGGCAGCGCTTCGCCAGCGCGTCGATGCGCTGCACGAGTTCAATCCGATGCTCGGCCATCGCGGTTGCCGGCTGGCGATCTCCTATCCCGAAATCGTCGAGATGCAGGCCCGCGCCATCTTCGAGGCGGCGGTTGCCGCAGCTAAGGAGACCGGGGCGGCCGTCGTGCCGGAGATCATGGTGCCGCTGGTCGGCCTGCGCTCCGAGCTCGATTACGTCAAGGCGCGCATCGATGAGGTCGCCGGCAAGGTCATGAACGAGGCCGGCATGAAGATCGATTATCTCGTCGGCACGATGATCGAGCTGCCGCGGGCCGCCCTTCGCGCCCATGTGATTGCCGAAGCCGCCGAATTCTTCTCCTTCGGCACCAACGACCTGACGCAGACCACCTTCGGCATCTCCCGCGACGACGCCTCGGCCTTCATCCCCACCTATCAGCGCAAGGGCATCATCGAGCACGATCCCTTCATCTCGCTCGATTTCGACGGTGTCGGCGAATTGATCAGCATCGCCGCCGAACGCGGCCGGCGCACCCGCAACGACATGAAACTCGGCATCTGCGGCGAACATGGCGGCGACCCGGCCTCGATCCGCTTCTGCGAGACGATCGGGCTCGACTATGTCTCCTGCTCGCCGTTCCGCGTGCCGATCGCCAGACTGGCGGCGGCGCAGGCGGTCATCTCAGGAGGTCTGAAAGACCTCGGGGGCAAATAGTCAGAGATGGGCTGCCCTGTGGGCGCCCTGGGCAGCCCTTGCGGGCGCCCGGCTTAATGATGATGGTGCCAGTGATCGTGGTAGACATAGGGCCCGTTGAGATCCCAGGCCATGCTCTGCATCATCTCGGCACTTTGCGCCCGCGATTCGGCCCGCCGGTCGAGATCGATGCGCTGCAGGCAGGTGGCAAACCCATCCGTGCCGCGCCGGAAACCATAGCTCAGGCACCGCCCTTCATCCGCTGCCCGCCGCTCCTCCGGCGTCATCGTCTGGCAGGCGGAAAGCGCGGCGGCGACGGTGGCAACGGTGATGAGGAGCGGAAGGCGCATCGGGGTATTCCTTGCTTTTCCCTGAGGAAATGCCATTCGGGTGCGGGCGTCAAGCTGCGGCGGTGAGGCGTGTAGTGGATGTGAACGGTTTCTCCCGCCTATCCCACCCTCCGTCATGCTCGGCCTTGAGCCGAGCATCCACGCCGCATCCATCAGCAGCAGCCGTATGGATCCCAGGCTCAAGGCCTGGGATGACGGAGAGTGTGGTTGGCGTTTCCGTCAAACTCGTCGCCAGAGAACAGGGACACACTACACCGGGTGCTCAATTGGCCCAGCGTTTACTAAGTTCCAGTGCCTGTCACAGTGCGCCCAAATCCTTCGGTAGGGGACACTCCGCACAGGAGCGAGCGGGCGTGAAGATGACGCTCACGCCGCCCCAGCCGGATCCCCAATCGGCAGCAGGGCCGGATCGAGCGGTGGGTCCTGTGGGTTCTTCGTGTCCGACGGGTCCTGCACCGGCGTCAGCGGCGGTTTTTGCTGGGTGGGGTCGGGAATGCCCGGCGTCGGCGTTGGGCCGCGCGGCGTGTCGGCATTCGGGATCGGCATCGGGTCTCTATTGGGCATGATCGCCTCCTTTTCAAAAAAAGGAACGGCATCCCCCGCATATGGTTCCACTTTCGCCACCGGAGATTCCTCTGTAAGAGAGGTCGGCAAACACTGGAACGAGCATGGCCATCCGCGATCGATTTTCGAAAAAACTGAACTGTCCGCAATGCGGCAACGAGGGCTTTGCCGAAGCCTCGGAAGTTGACGATCCGAAGCGCAAACACCCGGATTTCAAGGTCGATCGGCTGCCGCGCGGCTTTGGCGTGCAGCGTCCATCCAACCACCAGGAAAATTTCGTCATCAAATGCGAATGCGGCCGCAAGTTTCCCTTCCGCAGCGTTGCGGAAGCGGCGGCCGAGCGGCGCTAGCCCATCTCTCGGCATCACGCTCCGAAGCTCTAAATCCGCTCCAGCACTTCGATAAAGGCTTCGGCGAAACGCACCAGATGCGCAGTTTGCTCATCGGGCGCCTGCATGCGGATTTCGGTGCCGGCATAATCGAGCAGCGCCAGCACGACGCGCATCTCACTGCCGTCATCGGGAATGCGCAGCACCGCGATGCGGCGGCAATCCTCGATAAGACCCCCGGCCGGCAGGTCGAACAGCAGCTCGCCACCCGACCGTTGCGCTGCCTGGCGCACCGCCTCGCAGAAGCCGGCATCGCCGCCGGCATACCCTTCGAGCGAAAGTTCGAGCTCGACGAGCTCCATCGGCAGCATCGGCTCGCTGTGGTCGATCCCGCCAAGCGCAGACGCCTGCGGCCTTGCGGCTATCTCGGTTGAAATCATCCCGTCGCTCCTTGCCTTTAAAATCGGAGATGAAACCGCGGCAGAATGGCTCTTTTTTACCATATCAGCAAGAGCTTATGGAATCGCCCCGTCTTCGCCCCGGTCTTCATCATGGTCTCGTCATGGTCTTCGCTCGCGAATTCCATCTGATATTCCGAGACAACAGTTTCAATTCAGCCGAATCTTGCCCAGATCCGGATGATTTTAGGCCGGGCTGGCCTAAAATCTGAATCCGGATCTAAATCAAAGAAATAGAGCATGATGTCGTCCGAAAACCGCTTCACACTTTTCGGCATCATGCTCTAAACAGGGGTATGGCGATTTGCGTGGTTGAAGGCGCGGCGCTGACGAGCAACCGGTAAGTTTGATGGCCATCCGTTTCGACCGTCCCGTTTCCAACGCCGCCCGCTTTTCGCGGCTGCTCGGGGCGTTTTCCCTGGTGCTGGCGCTGGCGGTGCTGGTCGCCCATCGTTTCGGCGGCCTCGCCACCCCCTATCTGGTGCTGCTGTTGATTGCCGCCGCCGGCGGCGCGCTGCTGGCCGCCCTTCTGGCCGTCGTCGGGCTGCGCAGCCTCTGGATGACGGGCGCCGAAGGCGGGCTGGCCGCACTCGCCGCGCTGATCTACGCCGCCTTTCCCTTAGCGCTCGGCGCCTTTGCCACCGAGCATTATCTGACCTTGCCGGATATCTACGACGTCTCCACCGATCCGGTCTCGGTGCCGGATTGGCTGTCGCCGCCGAAAGCCGACCAGATCTGGCTGAAGCGCAATCCGGTGATGCCGGAGGATCGTGAAAAGCAGATGACCGCCTATCCCGAGCTGACCGGCCGGCGTTATGAGGGCGCACTCGACCGCGTGCTGGAGGCGGTGCGCAAGGTCGCCAAGCTGCGCGGCTTCACCATCATCCGGACCACCGGCGATACCGAGCCCGACCGCGACCCCGAGGACCGGCCGGCCAAGCCTGAGCCGAGCGATGATGCTGCCGTCGCCGATGCGCCCGATATCGTGCCCGTGCCGACGCCGCGCCCCTATGACGACGATGTCGCCAAGCTGATCCGCGGCGCCAACGGCGTGACGCTGCAGGCAACCAACCGCACGCTGATCCTCGGCCTGCGCTTCGATATCCTCATCCGGCTGCGCGAAGAGGCCGAAACCACCTTCGTCGACATCCGCGTCGCCTCCCGCTACGGCCAACACGACCTCGGCTTCAGCGCCGACATCGCCGGCGATTATCTGAAGGCGCTGGATTCCGAATTGCTGGGGATTGCGGGTGGGTGAGCCGCGGTGCCGCCAGAGGCGGCAGCAATCGATCCAGCGAATCGATTGCAGCGGCGAACGCCCTGTGCCCAAAGCGAAGGGCCGGGATAGGGTGCGGCAGGCTCGACAACCTTATGCCGCACCAAAGGAGGAGAGCTGTGATGGGAAGCAAGGCCGATTTTCTGAGTGTGCCTGACCAGGACACTCTTGATACTTCAGGTTTTGTGAAAACGCTCTCAGGCGAGATTTATCTCAAATTTGTCAGCGGCTGCCGCTTTATGGAGTTTCCCATAGGGAAGCTCTTCTCTCTTCATGTTCCGGATGACTTTCTTGAGTTTGATCGGGTTGTGAAATGTGCACTGCAGATTCAGCCCGATGTTAAAAATTCAGTCATCCATACATTTGCCGTTCGAAAGCGGGGAGGGGTGAGTGTAGCTGCAGAGAAAAGGCCGGATGATCTTTACATATATGTTCCTGAGAAATGTGAGGTCGATGTTCAGTTATTGAGCAGTTTGACAATCTCAATTCTCTCGATGGAATACACGACCGAGCCCCATCCATTGAACAAGCTCTATGTTAGTTGACCGGTGGATGGGGCCTCTTACGTCTCCAGACGCAGCCACCCTCTATTACGCCACCACCCGTCAGCCCCCCTCTGCCCTGCCGGGCATCTCCCCCACAGGTGGGGAGATTGGCAAGTGGCGAAAACTTCCCGTCCCTCCGCCGTTTCGCCGGGCTGTGACACCGGTTGTTTGGGGAAGCCAGCGAGCCCAGCCAATCTCCCCACCTGTGGGGGAGATGCCCGGCAGGGCAGAGGGGGGCTCACACGGCACGCCGGCTCAGGTGAGGAAGAACCACCCCCTCACGCCACCACCAACCACCCCGTATACCGCACCACCAGCCCCGTCAGCCGCCCGCCGATCTCCACATAGAAGTGGAACCGCCCCTCACGCTCCTCCTCATAAGTCTCGCCGCCCGGCGCCAGGAACAGCGGCAGCGGAACCCTTAAAAACCGCCAGCCGCGCACCACCAGCCGTAACTTATTCTCCTCCGGCACCAGCGCCACCAGCACCCGGAACGGCCCGAAGACTTCGGCGAGCAGGTGCCGGTCGCGGCCCTTGCCCTCGAGCTGCAGGCTGCGGAACCTCTTCTCCCCGAAATCCCGCGTCCAGATCTCTTTATCGCCCTCGGCGACAAAACGCACCGTCACCGGCACATCCTCGCCCGCCGCGGGAAAGCCGATGAGGCGCGCGACGATGCCGGCAAGCCACCCCCCACCGCGTTCGATCCGCGCCCGGCCGGAGGCGACGTGCGCCCCGCCCGCATGCCCGGCTGAGTGCCCAACTGAATGCATCGCGGCAATCGCCGGCGGCAGCCGCTCGAAGGCGCTGCCGAGAATCCTGTGGTAGAGCGGCAGGCAGGCACCCTCGCTTTCCATCCGGATCCCCGTCGCAATCGAAAACCGCCGGAATTCCGCTTCGAAATCTTCCAGCCGCAATTCCCCCGTCGCCGGCCGCGCGCCGTTCTCCGGCCGGTTGCCGGTAAGCAGCCGGCGGACCAGCGCCGCGACGCCGGTGATCGGAATGAACGGCCCGTCATCACCCTCGGCAATCAGATGCCAGCCGCAGGTGAGGCTTTTGCCCGCGGCATCGATGCCGCCGACCCGCACGAACATGCCGCCGCGATGGTCGCCGATCGCCAAGGCATGGCTGGCGCGCTGCAGCAGCGGCGAAAACGGCAGCAGCGATGGCAGCAGCTTCAGGTGCACCAGCCGGGCGGCGAGGCTGAGCAGGCGCTGCAGCAGCTGCGGCTCCGTTCCGACCCCGGTGAAGCTGGATTGCAGAGTGGGAAGGCGCGCCGGCAGCAGCGCCAGATCCGGCGCATCGACCAGCAGGAATGTCCGGCTGCGCAGCGGCACCGCGCCCGGCGGCGCCACCGTCACCCGCATCGCCTCGATCAGCCCAAGCCCGGTCGAAGGCTGCCCATCGCGCAGCACCGCCACTTGTCTGCCGGCATAACTGGCGATCGCCCTCACAACATTGAGCCCGATCTTCACATGCGCCGACGGGGCAATGCCCGCAGCCACCCGATCGATCCGGGCAAACTGCGGCGCCATGACATCGAGCGCCGCAAAGGAAAGCGCCGGCAGGCTGCTCAGCCCCGACAGCGCGAAGATGCCCTTCGCCCTGGCCGCGGCATCGAGCCCGCCAATACCGGCGACGAAGCCGGTGCTGTCGGCGATATCGGCATAATCGATGCCGAGGCCAATGCAGGCGCGCACCACCTTATAGGGGTCGTCCCCGAAGCTCTGAAACGGCCCGGAGGCATCGATGACGAGATCCGGCCTCAGCCGCGTCAGCTGTTCCGCCAGATCGCCATCGCGATCGAAGCGTACGGCCTGCAGCGTCGCCCCCAGATTGCTGCTTCCCAAGCCCTCGGATCCATCTTTCGGGGCTCTGAGATCCGCAACGAAATCGTCTGCCTTTTCAAGCGACCGCCCGGCGATCAGCAGTCTGAGCCGCGGTTCATCGCCAAGCAGCCGCGCCAGCCGGCCGCCAAACGTGCCGTAGCCGCCGATGATCAGCAGCGAAAGCCTGTCGCCGCTCATGCGATGAAGCGGCTGCGCTGCTCCGGCGTCGGCACCATGCAGCTCTGCCGGCCGGCGATCTTCAGCCGGTTGCGGGCGATGAATTCATAAAGCGTGTCGGCCAGCCGCCGCGGCAGCAGCCGGAAAAGCCTGATCAGCGAATAGGGAAAACCGAGGCCGGCGACCATGCGGATCGAGCCGTCGGATTTGAAGAAGGCGCGGCCGTTCTCGATGAGGATATTGGTCTCGTAGTCGCGCCCATCCAGCCCATAATGCCGGTAGAGCGCGGCGCCGAGCGGCGTCTGCGCCGCGAGAAACCGGTAGCGCCGCTGCTTGTCGTGTTTCAGCGCGAATTTCACCCAGCCGGAGCAGAACACGCATTCGCCATCAAAGACGATCAGCGGCCGGTCATCGGCAAAATCGGGCACATCGGCATCGTCGCGATAGCTGTAAGCGGCTAGCATCGCCTGGCTCATCTCCCTGCTGCAGGCCGGTAGAGGGCGGAAAGCGAAGGCGGCCCATCCGCGGCAATCTCGCCGCGCTCGAAGAGATCCTCGATATGGGCGAGCACGGAAAGCGCTGCCGCCCCATGCAGCTTCGGATCGGTATCGCTGTAGATCGCCTTGACCATCTCCGGGATGCCACGGTCGCCCGCCCGGATGCGCGTCAGGATCGCCTGCTCGCGCCCGAGGCGATGCGCCTTCAGCGCCCGGAGGAATGTGGCCGGATCCGTCACCGGCCCGCCATGGCCGGGCAGCAACAGCCCGTCATCGCGGGCGATCAGCTTCTCGAGCGAGGCCATGTAATCGGCCATCGAGCCATCCGGCGGCGCGACGATCGAGGTCGACCAGGCCATGACATGATCGCCTGTGAATAGCAGATCGCCGCCATCGAGCGCGAAGGCGGCATGATTGGCCGTGTGCCCCGGCGTCGGCACGCCTGAGAGCACCCAGCCATCGCCCTTGATGGTCTTGCCGTTGCCGATCGAAATGTCGGGCACGAAGGCCATGTCGGAGCTTTCGGAAAACGGATTGATCTCGCCGGCGCGCAATGGCCTTGCCGGCCGGTGCGGCCCCTGGCCGACGGTCACCGCCCCGGTTGCCGCCCGCAGCCGGCGGGCGAGCGGCGAGTGGTCGCGATGGGTATGGCTGACGAAGATATGCGTCACCTCGCGGCCGGAAAGCGCCGCCATCAGCGCCTGGAAATGCGCCTCGTCCTCCGGCCCGGGATCGATGACCGCGACCGAGGAGCCGCCGACGATATAGCTGTTGGTGCCGTAAAAGGTGAAAGGCCCGGCATTGTTCGCAGTGATCCGCTCGACCCCCGGCGCCACCGGCACGGCCCGCCCATAGGCCGGCTCGAAGACGAGGTCGAATGCGGGACTGTCCATGAAGGCAATGATCTCGAGGCCGATGACACCGCCAATTCCTAGCACGGCCCACCGCCCCGCGCGCGCATAAATCTGCTTGAGGCGCAACTTAGTCATTGTGACGGACGGAGAGCTTTGCTAATCAGGCGTCGATTTCAGCAAGCGGTTTGCCGCTGAAAGCTCTGGTGGGGCGTCGCCAAGCGGTAAGGCAACGGTTTTTGGTACCGTCATCCCTGGTTCGAATCCAGGCGCCCCAGCCACCGCGGACTTATTAAATTATTTCAATGGCTTAGAAAATATTAGCGAAAGCTAACCGTAACAGTTTTCCGGTGCGTGTTTCCGTAACATGGTCGGGGCCGCTTCGCCTCCGGCATCGTCGCCAAACGCGGCATCAAACCGGGCGACAGGATCGACAGCGCCACGACGACGAAGAAGGCGAAGTGACGGCGCGCACGCCCGACAATGCGGGACATGCTGCGGCAGTCAAAAACTCAAGAATATGAGGATATTGAATGGAGTGGAGAGATTCTAAATCAAATAGTCCATTGATTTTCAATGGTTATTTTCAATCTTTGTAACGCCGTAACGACCGTCTTTCTGTTGCGCCAATGCTATACAGAACGGATTCAGACGATGCAAGCTCTCGCGAATCTGTGAACAACGCAACTTCTACGAAATTCCGATTTCCGAAGCCAATGTGATGCGCGAAAATCGCGTGATTCGGAGACCTGAGAATGTCGATTTTCGCACCCCATAACATTGACCACATGAACGAAGACGACGTTTCAGGAGAGCTGATAAGGCCCCTGTGCCGCGCGCTAGGCTACACGCAAGGAAACCCGGAAGCCAATTTGCGAAGCCAGGTTTCGTTGCAATACGACAAGGCCTTCCTGGGGCACAAGAAGGGCGAGAAAGACCCTGTCTTGCGCGGGAAGCCTGATTTCGTCTGCGAGGTCGTGTCATACGCTCGGTGGGTGGTTGAGGCTAAGAAGCCGTCAATTCAACTTTCTCAGGACGACAGCTATCAAGCGCACACGTATGCTACCCATCCCGAAATCGCCGCGGAATTCTATCTTCTGTCAAATGGCCGGGAGTTCAAAGTCTATCGGGTAGGCAATCCCGACGCCCCGATTTTTGCGTGGTTGAAGGATGAAACCGACGAAAAGCTACCGACCGTGCGCAATCTGCTGGGACCGGATGCAATGCGAAAGCGGGCAGACGTGAAGATCGATATCGGTAAGCCACTATCAGAAGGGCTGGGGTCTGAGGCGCGGATCTTGAACGGCCACGTCGTCTACGAAAGGAACACGTGTTCTCTTCCGGTCGATTTGAGGATGGATGGGATCAGGAACGGTATAACTGGGAGCCGAGTGTTTCGGACGGATGACGGTCTCATTTCAGCCGTAGTTGAGATCGTTTCCGCATTTGCGGGGCTTGATGAGCTAAATAAGCGTTTCGGTTTTTCACCTTTCCTTTTCAAGACCGCTGACGAATACATCTCTGTTAATCGAGAGAGCCCGACGTTGATGCAAAATCTCGTTGCGATCGATATCCCGGCAGGAACGCAAATCCCTGCGACTCTGCTCAGCCCAGCGGGCGTGCTTCCCTTTGCCCTTGTGGGTGAATGCTATACGGAAGCAACAGGCTTTGTTGAGGATAAGCAGTTCAAGGGCACTTTCGTTATCGACTACCTTTACAAGATGGTTGGGGCAAAAATGCTCGGGCTGCCGGCCGAAGAAGTTCGGATCCGTTCGGAAGGTCCGTTTGAGGTGACTTTTGAATAGGAGCTGGCGATGACCGAACGCTTATCAGATGCCGATCTGCTTGCGGAGATTGAGGATATAATCCGCACAACTCCCGGATTCTCCGAGATGAGCGGCACAGATGACGAGACCTTTGATTGGCTCGGCAGAGTAAAAGCCATATTTTCCGACACACGGCTTGGCGGTCAACTGGAAGCCAATATGGCAATCATGGGGCTCAACTCGTCTATCTCGTCATGGGATCACCAACGCAACTTACGAGTTCTATTGAGATCTGCTCGGCATAAATTGCGTATGGCGACGGTCGGACCGTTGAGCGTGACTGTGGATCGCGGGATGGTGTTCGACTATTATGATGCACTTAAGAAAGTCATCCAGGAGGCGCGAAGCGATCTGTTTTTTATTGATCCATATCTCAATAGCGACTTCTTGGCGCGGTATCTCCCGGACGTGAGCAAATCGGCGTCGGTCCGATTGTTAGGCAAAAAAGGCGCCGAAGGTTTGTTGCAAGCTGCAACCCTCTTCGCAACTCAATATGGTCTCACAGTTGAGGTTCGACGCGCGCCGGAGATTCACGACCGTTACGTTTTGGTCGATGGATCTCAAGGATATCATTCTGGCGCCTCGTTCAAAGACGGCGGTCTTCACAGCCCAACTTCGTTGATGCAAGTCACTGACACGTTCTCCGCAGTCAGGGAGACATATGAGAGAATCTGGGCCAACAGCTCAAGTCCTTAGCGGCGTCCAACTAGCAATCATGGCGTTGATTTTCGGCTGCACCCGTCGCCGGGGCTTCCTCCCGATCGACGCCAGCAAGGAGCAATTGGTCGTAATCGGTCATCGAATGGCGAAGCACGCTCTGCATAGTGATCCCAACTGCTTTGCCGATCGATGCGCCTTTCCAGTCCTTCTTGCCGATCTCGGCAACAAAGAATGCGACTGCGAAATCAGGGCAAGTGGGATGCTTGCGGCGTAAGTGCTTCTCGATTGTCTGATGTGAGAATTTTGCCATTAAGGATAATCCAGAGCGAGAAAGGCCCGCTGTGAAGCGGGCCTTGCCCATTTATTTGCCTTCCCGGCGACTGCTAATCGCTCTCACGCGAATACGTGGCTTGATTGCGTCAGCAAATCCTTGGCGACACGCTCGGCGACGTCAGCAGATCGCGTCTCGCCTTCGAAAGCCAGCCGCCGGGCATGAGGGTCTGGTAGTTGGGGATCACGTGCCAGTCTCCAGTTTGCGCATGATGTCGGCGATGGACGCGGAAATAGTTGCGCTCGAAAGCCCGCTGACAATTTCGCCATTGCTAGCCAGGCGGTTCTTGTTGAAACGGGCCAGGAGAGTCTGCTCGACCCTCCTAGCTGCATCTTCAGAGGGCGTGGGTTGCTCGAGGTACACGCTCCATTTTAGGCTCGTCACCTCCGGCGCCAATGGTGTGTTATGGGCGACTGCCCGGAGAGCCGGATCATGGGAGTAGCCAATCTTGAAGGCCAACTCCTTGTGCTTGGCATCCTTTAAGACGAGCACATAGACATACCAAATATCGTGCGGCGCGAACGCGCCTGAAAAGACTCCCTGATGCTTGGGAGCAAGCTTGCTGTTCGTCTTAGCAACAAGTCCTTGCCCGAACACAGTTTTTGGAACCGCGATCGGCAATTGCCGGCGCTCTAGCGCAAGCAAGGGCTCCGCGGTCACCGGATCCAGTTCGACTATTCGCGATTGCCCGTGAAGGTGATGCTTCGGGGTCAATGGCCCAACGAGGGTTGAAAAGACGTTGTTGGCCGAAGTGATTCCCCAAACAGCTATTGGATGCAAAGCGGCGGGAAAACGAGTGACTGTCTGAACCCACCCGGCCTCATCCAAATTTGGATCTACATAGTCGCGGGTATTCACCTCAAGGTCGGAGACGATATAAGCTCCCAGCACCCGTCCGTGATCAGCAGGTGGCGTTGGGGCGCCACGGGTTCCCACGGTGAAGACAATGTCCCCTTCCGAAAGATGCTTCCTTGCGTGCGTTCGCTCGGCCTTACCTGCAAAAGTCAGTGGCCAAGCGGGGTCACCTGGCTGACCCCATACATATGTAAAAAATACCTTGACCAAACGCCCTCACAAAACCTTGCTCGCCGATGACAACTGCTCTACCCAATGCCGCATTCCGCCACCTGGCATAGACATGCCACACGTTCTGAGTGCGGGCAAATAGCTCCTAGAAATGTTGAGCGGAAATCATTTCCGATACATTAAATGTCTTAGAGCTAAGAACGAAAAAGAAATTCAACAAACAAGCTGGCAAATATAGAGCAACGGCAACGCCCGCTAACCCGCCTCACACCTTACCGCCGACCTTCAAAAAGCCGCACGCCCGTCAATCCCGCCAGCTTCTCCATAAGCGCATCCTGAAACCCCGCATCAGTCACCTCCGCCGCCGCCTCCCGCTGCTGCCGATGATGCCAATACCCACCGCTCACCTTCGCAGCTCCCGCATCGCTCACCGCAAGCCATGTCTGCGTCAGATGCCCCATTTCAAGGTCATCCGGCGCGCCGGCGCCGCCCATCTTTGTCGGCACCCAGCCGGGGTCGACGGCGTTGCTGAGCACATCCGGCCAGTGGCGGGCGAGGGCGGCGGCGAGGGTGGCGATGTAGAGCTTGCTTTCCGAATAGGCCTGGCTGGCGCTCCACGGCCGCGTCTTCCAGTCGATATCGTCAAGGGCGCTGGCGCCGCTGCGGTGCATGCCGCTGGTGAGATAGATCAGGCGGTCGGGGCGGGTGATCCAGGCGGTGAGGAGATAGGGGGCAAGGGTGTTGACCGCGAGCGTCTTGGCGTGGCCTTCCGGGGTGTCGCCGCGGCTGCGCTCGAGGTAGATGCCGGCATTGTGGATGACGGCGTCCATGCGGCCGATGGCGTTGACCTGTTCGGCGATCGAGCGCGTCTCGGCGGCGCTGGCGAGGTCGCCGATGACGATGCCGAGCGCGGCAGCGGAGATGTCTGCGAGGGCGGCGGCGCGCTCGCGGGAGCGGGCGTGCAGCACGACGTCATGGCCCTCTTTCATCAGGGTGCGGGCGGCGGCGAGGCCGAGGCCATCGGTGGAACCGGTGATGAAGATGCGGCTCATGGGGGTTCCTTTCGCGTGCGGCGTGGGTGGGCCCAGAGTGCTTGGCCATGGGTCCTCGGGTCAAGCCCGAGGGCGACGGAGATTGAGGTCAGCGATCGGCAAGAGGCGCGACGTTGGGAGCAATTCCTCGTTTTCCTCAATCTTTCGAGGTCAGCCTGGCTGCCTCGGCCCGGCTCTTTATCAAGCCGGCGATTTCATCGATTGGGTCTCGATCAGGCGATATGTCTGCGAGCTCGTCAGCGACCTTATCGGCCGCTGCTATCACCTTGTCGCAGAGCTCGTTTACCCGGCGGCGCAGCAGCGGAGTGCCAACGCCGGCTTCTCGCGCAAAGACCTGCCAGCCCTCCGCATCCATCTCGGCGAGCGTGGCACGTTTGCCGATTCTCATTGCCAGCTTTGGCGACAGCTCCGGATAAATCACGGTGGAGAGGAGGTCGTAGAGTTTTGCCAGCCGCGGGCCTTGGCTATCGTAAAGGATGGAGAAGTTCTTGCCGTGGGCATCGGCATTTCCGGCGATCAGGTTGAAGATGGCAGCGTCCAGCAGCTTCAGAACATCGATGGCCGGTCTTGCCGAAATCCGTCTCAGCAATTCGAAACAATCCTTGAAGGTCGGCCCGCCTTCGCTCGCATATTTCGTTTCCGGCGGTACGCCGAGCGCCTGGCAGAAATCCTCCTGATGGATGCGGCGAACCAGGCCGCCGGCGTCGCGGACGCGGTCATATCGTTCGACCAGAAGAAACGGGCGTTCCCGCACATGTCGCGGTTCGACCGCTGCGACATCCAGCTCGATGGCGGCTGCGAGCCTCATCACGAAAGCTTCGTTTTCGGTCGTCGCCTTGAAGCGCGCTATTGGTGGCTTCAGAATATGAGTGGTCGCCTGGCCAGGCAGGGGAAGGCCGATCCGGCCGTCGATCAGAACAACCGGCACCTTGGATTGCGCGCCGGCGAGCGACAGTCTCAAGCCTTCCTCGCCGGCCAGCAAAGGGCGCACGGGAAGCGCCTCCAGCACCCGAACAATGCCGGCTTCGTCCAAAGGCGCGGATTGGCGATCTGCAGTCGTCGCGGTTTCCGCGGGCTCCTGGCCCTCGGCAAGCAGTTGCAATGCACCGGCGACATCGCCGCCAAGGTGATCGAGAAGCGCAAAGTCATTGGCCGGAGAAACGCCCAGGGCCTGCGCGGCAGCTATCCGCTGGTTTTCCTCGGGCAACAGGCCGCCGAAAAACGGCCGGCATTCCCGGCGGGAAAATCGCTCCGGTCGTTTCGGGAGAGAGGCCGAGAGCGGCAGCGCATCATCATCGCCGAGCCAGCCTTCAGCATAGGCAAAGCCGATATCACCGTGTCGGTCCTGCGTGAATTGACCGACAATGCGGCCGTTCCACCAGACGTTGAGGATCCTGTCCGTCATCGTCTGCGCTCGCCGGGCGCCAGAATGTCGATGGAGCAGCCGAGCGTTTGCAGAACCTGCAGGACTTTGCCGATCTGCGCCGTGGGTTTGCCGGCTTCAAGGTCGACGATAAACCGAAGCCCGACGCCGGCAACGCCGGCAAGCTCGTCCTGCCGCAGGTTTTGCTCCTTGCGCGTGCTTCGAACCAGGGCGCCGATATCGGCTGGAGTTTTAATCTGTTTCGACATGTGATTTTCCCGATCGGGAAAATATAGTGGAATTTCGGCGGGCGTCCAGGGGAATTTACCGATCGGGATATTTTGACGATATGGAATGGGTTGGGGCCGCGAAATTCCCCGCTCGGTAAGATGGGTAGTGGTTTTGGCAGGCGCGACATCCGGCGCAGAAGATTGGCGAGGCCCAGCCCCTCATCCGGCTGCCGCCACCTTCTCCCCGCTCGCGGGGCGAAGGGGATATGCCGCGGCCTTTCCGTTTCTCTCCAACGTCTCGCGTAACACGTCCCCTCGCCCCGTTTACGGGGAGAGGGTTAGGGTGAGGGGCATTTTTTGGGAGGAGTTTCCGCTCCGGGCATGGGTCCTCGGGTCAAGCCCGAGGACGACGGAGGGGAGGAGGGCTCTTGCCAAACCCACCCCGGCCGCACTCACCCGCCATCACCGCCGCCGCTCCGCCCCCGCCGCAATCGTCTGCACCAGCTCGTCCACCTCCCGCGCCAGCCGTTCCAGCGGCAGACCCACGAATCGCCCCTCCAGGCTGATGCTGACCACGCCGTGCACGGCGCCGAACAGCGTGCGGGCGCGGATGGCGCGGTCTTCGGCGGGCATGTCGGGCTGCAGTTCGGCCAGCGGTTCGGCGATCACGTCCATCAGGAACAGGTGTTCGTCGAGATGCCATTGCGGCGTCGGGCTGGTGTCGGGGGGGAAGTGGTCGAACAGCGCTTTCCAGAGGTTGCGGTGCTCGACGGCGAAGGCGAGGTAGCCCTGGGCGAGGTTGCGCAGGCGGTCGGTCGGGCTTTTATCCCTGGCCTCGGGCAGGGTCAGCCTGGCCTCCAGCGCCTTCAGCGTCGCCGAGTTGACGTGGATCACCAGTTCGCCGAGATCTGCAAACACCGTGTAGAGGCCGCCGAGTGCGCAGCCGGCGTCCTGGGTGATGTCGCGGGCTCTGAGGTTGGTCAGCCCGTCGCGGGCGATGCGGTCGCGCGCCGCCTCGATCAGCCGCGCCTTCAGGTCCTCGCGTTTTTCTTCTCGTCTGCCGGCCATTCACATGTTCCTTCAATTTTTTTGAACGTCGTTCAAAATTGTTCTTGAACGACGTTCATGATTCTGCCATAACTCAACCCGTGAACAACGTTCATAAACCGGAGGAAGGAAATGTTCAAACTGATTTCAATTTTATTGCGGGGCAGGGCGCATGATGCCGAGCAGGCCTTCGCCGATCGCAACGCCGTGCCGCTGCTCGCCCAGCAGATCCGCGATGCGGCGCAATCGATCCAGTCGGCCAGGCGCAGTGTCGCCGTCGCCATCGCTCAGAACGAACAGGAGAAGGGGCAGCATGCAACGATCGTTGCCCGTATCGCCGATCTCGAGATCCGCGCCTGCGCCGCTCTGGGCAAGGGCAATGACGGGCTGGCCCGGGAAGCGGCCGAGGCGATCGCCTTTCTCGAAGCCGAGCGTGATGCGTCTGAGAAGGCGCAGGCTCAGTTCACCACATCAATCGACAAATTGAAGGCGATCGTCCGGGCCTCCGAAGCGCGGCTGCAGGCGCTGCAGCGCGGCGAGCGGCTGGCCCGGGCGACTGAGGAGGCGCAGAAGCTCGATGTCGTCGTCGCCGGTCCGGGCCTCGCGACGCTCGACGAGGCCGAGGAGACGCTGGCCCGCCTGCGCATCCGCCAGAGCCAGAATGATCTGACGGCGGCAGCGCTGAAGGAGATGGAAGGTTCCATCCGCCCGGCCGGCATCATCGAAAAGCTGGCCAATGCCGGCTGCGGCCCAGCCCTCCACTCCACAGCCGATGACGTGCTCGCCCGGCTGAAGAGCCGCATCACGCCGGCCGCCTGAAATCGCCTTCATCCAACCATCCAATCCATAGAACCTTGAGGGTTACGATCATGAACGACAGTTTCCAGAAACACTCCTCCAGCTGGGTCAG
Source organism: Rhizobium sp. NZLR1 (assembly GCF_017357385.1). Classification (NCBI taxonomy): domain Bacteria; kingdom Pseudomonadati; phylum Pseudomonadota; class Alphaproteobacteria; order Hyphomicrobiales; family Rhizobiaceae; genus Rhizobium; species Rhizobium sp. NZLR1. Next base: position 1,139,911 of record NZ_CP071632.1, read on the forward strand.
CTTCTCCTACATCTCCTTCGGCTCGGCCGCCTTCATGCTGGCGCTCGGCCTGTACATGATGCCGCTCGATCTCTGGGGCAAAGGTTATCTCGCCATGGGCATATTGATGCTGGTGCAGACCACGGTGAACATCACCAAGACGCTGCGCGACAATGCCGAATCCGAAAAGTTGATCCGCAAGGTCGAGGATGCCCGCACCGAAAAACTGCTCGTCAAATTCAATCGTAGCGACGAAGATTGACCTTCGTTAACCACAGCGCAGAGTTGTTTTCGCACTCAACCATTGCGTAACAACTCTGTGGCCTTCTCTGCCAGCCGATAGAGGAAAGCGCCCGTGCAAAACAAGCTGATGACATCCAGGAAATTCGCGCCGCTGTTCTGGACCCAGTTCCTGACCGCGTTCAACGACAATTTTCTGAAGAACACTTTGGTGTTCCTCATTCTCTTCAAGATGTCGGCCAGCGAGGGCGCCGCCCTGGTGACGCTTGCCGGCGTCATCCTCATCGTGCCCTTCCTGCTGCTCTCGGCGCTCGGCGGCGAACTGGCCGACAAACACGACAAGGCGAAGATCGCCGAACTGCTGAAACGCTGCGAGATCGGCATTGCCGCGCTTGCCGTGGTCGGCCTCGGCTTTTCCTCGATCTTTGTGCTGATGGCGGCCCTCTTCGGCTTCGGCGTCATCTCGGCGCTGTTCGGTCCGATCAAATACGGCATCCTGCCCGATCACCTCGAACGCCGCGACCTGCCGAAGGCCAATGCCTGGATCGAGGGCGGCACCTTCATCGCCATCCTCGCCGGCACCATCATCGCCGCGCTCGCCTTCTCGAGCGGCGACAATGTGCTGCTGTTCGGCTCGATGATGATGGGGCTGTCGGTGCTCTGCTGGCTGGCCAGCCGGATGATCCCTCCCACCGGCTCGAAGGCGCCGGATCTGCAGATCGACCGCAATGTCATCCGCTCCAGCTACACGCTGGTGATGGAAATCCGTAGGGATAAGCGGCTGTGGCGTTCGGCGCTGATGAACTGCTGGTTCTGGCTGGTCGGCGCTTTCGTGCTGTCGATCCTGCCGACCATGGTGACCGAGCTGCTCGGCGGCTCCGAACTGGTCGTTCCCGCCTATCTCACCGTTTTTGCCATCGCCGTCGCCGTCGGCTCGGGCATTGCCGCCTGGATGTCATCAGGCCGCATCGTGCTGCTGCCGGCCCCGGTGGGAACGGCGCTGCTCGGCCTCTTCAGCCTCGACCTCGCCTGGAACCTCTGGGGCCTGGCATCGGCTGTCCACGCAACGACGATTGCCGATTTCTTTGCCGGTCAAAATACCATCCGCGTCGCCATCGATCTCGCCGGCATGGCGATTTCGGGCGCCTTCATCGCCGTTCCCACCTTCGCCGCGCTGCAGACCTGGGCGCATGAGGACCGCCGCGCCCGCGTCATCGGCGCCGCCAATGTGCTGTCGGCGCTGTTCATCACCGTCGGCCTCGGCCTCGTCGCCGCCATCCAGGCGCTCGGCGCTTCTATTCCGCAGATCCTGATCGGCCTCGGCATCATCAATTTCGCCGTCGCCTGGCTGATGCTGAAGACGCTGCCGACCAATCCCTTCCGCGATTTCATCTCGATCCTGTTCCGCGCCTTCATGCGCCTCGAGGTCGAGGGCCTGGAGAATATCAAGAAGGCCGGCCGCGCGCCGATCATTGCGCTGAACCATGTCAGCCTGCTCGATGGTGCGCTGGCGCTTGCCATCACCGAGGAGGAGCCGACCTTCGCCGTCGATTACAAGATCGCCCAGGCCTGGTGGGTGCGCCCCTTCCTGAAAATGTGCAAGTTCCTGCCGCTCGACCCGACCAAGCCGATGGCGACGCGTTCGCTGATCAAGGTGGTGCAGGACGGCAACCCGATCGGCATCTTCCCCGAGGGCCGGCTGACGGTGACCGGCACCTTGATGAAGGTCTATGATGGCGCCGCCATGGTCGCCGACAAGACCGGCTCGATGGTCGTGCCGGTCAGGATCGACGGGCTGGAGAAGAGTTATCTCTCCTATCTCGACAACGGCAAGATCCGCCGCCGGTTGTTTCCCAAGGTCAAGGTCACCATTCTCGAGCCGGTGAAGCTCGAAGTGCCGCCGGAGCTGAAGGGCCGCAAGCGCCGCACCGCGGCGGGTGCAGCACTTTATCAGGTGATGTCGAACCTGATGTTCCAGACTGCCGACACCTCATCGACCGTTCTTGGCCGCGTCATCGAGGCCGGCCACGAATTCGGCATGAAAAAGCTCGCCGTCGAGGATCCGGTCACCGGCCGGCTGACCTATGGCAAGCTCTTGACCGGGGCGGCCGTGCTCGGCGCCAAATTCCGCGCGCGCTTCCCGGAAAACAACCTCGGCGTCATGCTGCCGAATGCCAATGGCGCCGCCGCCACCATTCTCGGCGTGATGAGCGCCGGCAAGGTGCCGGCGATGCTGAATTTTACCGCGGGTGCCGCCAATATTCTCTCCGCCTGCAAGGCCGCCGAGATCAGGCACGTGCTGACCTCGCGCGCCTTCGTCACCCAGGCCAAGCTAGGCCCGGTGATCGAAGAGATGGAAAAGCAGGTGACGATCGTCTGGCTCGATGATCTGAGAGCCGAAGTCGGCCTTCTCGACAAGATCCGCGGGCTGCTGCGCAAGGGGCGGCCGCTGGTCAAGCGCCAGCCGGATGATCCAGCCGTCATCCTCTTCACCTCGGGCTCGGAGGGCACGCCGAAGGGCGTGGTGCTCACCCACCGCAACATCCTGTCGAACGCCGCCCAGGCCGCCGCCCGCATCGATTTCCACAGCGGCGACAAGGTGTTCAACATCTTACCCGTTTTCCATTCCTTCGGGCTGACGGCCGGCACGGTGCTGCCGCTGATCTCCGGCGTGCCTGTTTATTTCTATCCGTCGCCGCTGCATTATCGCATCGTGCCTGAGCTGATCTATGTCTCCAACGCCACGATCATCTTCGGCACCGACACCTTCCTCAACGGTTATGCCAGGACGGCGCATCCCTACGATTTCCGCTCGATCCGCTATATCTTCTCCGGTGCCGAGCCGGTGAAGGCCTCGACTCGCCAGACCTATATGGAAAAATTCGGCCTGCGCATTCTCGAAGGTTACGGCGTCACCGAAACCGCGCCGGTCATTTCGATCAACACGCCGATGTACAACAAGTCGGGCACCGTCGGCAAAATCCTGCCGGGCATGGATTGGAAGCTCGAACCGGTGCCCGGCATCGATGAGGGCGGAAGGCTGCATGTGCGCGGCGCCAATGTCATGGCCGGTTATCTCCGTGCCGAAAAGCCCGGCGTGCTTGAGCCGCTTGCCGATGGCTGGCACGATACCGGCGACATCGTCACCATCGACGAGGACGGCTTCGTCAAGATCCGCGGCCGCGCCAAGCGCTTCGCCAAGATCGCCGGCGAAATGATCTCGCTCGCCGCCGTCGAAACGCTTGCCGCCGAACTCTGGCCGGGTGCGCTCTCGGTCGTCTCCTCGCTGCCCGACGCCAAGAAGGGCGAGCGCCTGGTGCTCCTGACCGACGCCCCCGCCGCCACCCGCGCCGAATTCCTCGCCTTCGCCAAATCCAGGGGCGCCATGGACATGATGGTGCCGGCCGAGGTCACCATCGGCAAGGTCCCGGTGCTGGGCTCCGGCAAGGTCGATTTCGTCGCGGCGCGCAAGCTGGCGGAGGGTGCGGTGCAGGCGGGCGAGGCGGCGTAGGCGGGGCTTGGCCGGCGTCAGGCGCCGAACAAATTCAAGCGAAATGCTTGCGGCATCGATACTCGGGTCAAGCCCGATACTCGGGTCAAGCCCGATACTCGGGTCAAGCCCGATACTCGGGTCAAGCCCGAGTATGACGGAGGGTGGGGCACGCGGGGCAAGAGGCGAGACGTCTGGAGGGAATTCCAGCAAAATGGGAATTGCGTAAACAACGACGGCACGACGGCAATTCTAACAAAACATCACGCGTTTGCGGCCCTTGCCCCATAGGCTCCACCACCCTCCGTCATACTCGGGCTTGACCCGAGTATCGGGCTTGACCCGAGTATCGGGCTTGACCCGAGGACCCATGCTGCAAGCGCTGCGTTGCGCTCACACTGACAATAGCGATCGCCGAACAAATTCAAGCGGAGTGCTTGCGGCGTGGATACTCGGGTCAAGCCCGAGTATGACGGAGAGCGGGGACAACGAGCGGCAAGAGGGGATACGTCCGGAGGAATTCTAGTAAAATGCGCGAGCGGTCTTGCGCGGTAATCGCGTAAAATTAATAGGCGGCAATTCCAATAGACCGCGGCATACTTCGCTATTTGTCGCGCTCGCTCCCCCACCCTCCGTCGTCCTCGGGCTTGACCCGAGGACCCATGGCCGCAAGCACTGCGTTCGCGTCACCACAGCGTAAGATAGAGATCATCCCACCCGGGATTCATCGCCTCGACCAGATCGATCTTCCATTGCCGGTACCAGCGTTTCAACGACTTCTCACGCTGGATCGCGCTGCCGATATCCCAATGTTCCTCGTACCAGACGAGGCGCGTGCACCCATATTTCCAGGCAAAGCCCGGCGTCAGCCCTTCGCGATGTTCATAGATGCGGCGCTCCAGATCGGATGTCACGCCGATATAGAGCGTGCCGTTTTTCTGGTTGGTGATGATGTAGACATATCCCGCCATGCCCGCAGAGTGCTTGGTTGTGGATACTGGGGTCAAGCCGGATCCTCGGGTCAGGCCCGATACTCGGGTCAAGCCCGATACTCGGGTCAAGCCCGAGTATGACGGAGAGCGGGGACAACGAGCGGCAAGAGGGGAGACGTCCGGAGGAATTCCAGTAAAATGCGCGAGCGGTTTTGCGCGGCAATCGCGTAAATGATAGGCGGCAATTCCAATAGACCGCCGCACACGTTGATATTTCTCGCATGCGTTCCCCCACCCTCCGTCGTCCTCGGGCTTGACCCGAGGACCCATGGCCGCAAGCACCGCGTTCATGTCACCAAACCGCCGCCCGCTCCGCCGTCTTCAGCCGCAAGCCGAGAACCAGCGGCACGGTGAGCGCGTAGACGATGACGACCGATAGCCAGATGGCGCCCGGCCATTCCTCCCGGACGAGGAAATAGAGACTGGAGAAGCCAAGCGGCGCGACGATGGAGGCGAGGCTGACGACTGAGGCCAGCACGCCCTGGAACTGGCCTTGGCTGCTCTCATCGACCTGCCGGGTCGCCAAGGACTGCAGCGCCGGCACGCCGATGCCGCCGAGCGCGAAGACCGGCATGATTGCGAAGATCATCCAGCCCTGGCCGGCGAAGGCCATGACACCGAGCGCGATTGAGACGCCGGCAACCCCCACGAGGATCGTCGCGCGTTCGCCGAGCAGTTTGACGGCCGGTCCCGGCAGGAAGGCCTGGGCGAGCGTCTGGCAGATGCCGAAGGCGCCAAGCGAAAGGCCGATCGACAGCCCGTTCCAGTGGAAGCTGTCGCTGCCCCACAGCGCCCAGCAGGTGCCGTAGGCCTCGCCGGTGGCGCTGAAGATGAAGAACAGGATGACGACCGGCAGCAGGCTCTTGACCTCCAGCACCGAACGCAGCGGTTTGAGCGGATTGAGTGCCGCCAGATCGATCTTCTCGCGGCTGCCCGGGCGCGATTCCGGCAGGATGAAGAAGGCGAGCAGCAGGTTTGCGCCATTGAGCGCGGCCGCAGCGATGAAGGGCAGCCGCAGCCAATAATCGCCGAGCACGCCGCCGAGAACCGGGCCGACGATGAAGCCGAGGCCGAACATCGCGTTGAAAAGACCGAAGCGGCGGGCGCGTTTCTCCTCCGGTGAGATGTCGGTGATATAGGCTGATGCCACCGAGATATTGGCGCTGGTCAGCCCGGCAATCGCCCGGCCGACGAACAGCAGTGCGAGATTGGGCGCAAAAGCCAGGAACAGGTAGTTGACGGCGGCACCGGCGAGCGAAATCAGCAGCACCGGCCGGCGGCCGAGCCGGTCGCTGAGGGCGCCGAGCACCGGCGCGAAGATGAACTGCATCACCGCATAGAGCGCGGTCATCGTGCCGATCATGGGCGCGACGTTTTCGGCATGGGTGATATCGCGCAGCAGCGACGGCAGGATCGGGAAAATCAGCCCGATGCCGACGGCATCGAGGACAATGGCGGTGAAGATGACGATAAGGGATCTGGTCATGGTGCGTTCCGGGTCGACGCGAGCCTGCAGCACCGCCGGAGCGGTTCCCGCCTTCATCAAGGCGAAAAACGGGTCCAGCCTTGGTCGCCGGGCAATACCTGGACAAACCAGTGGAATTGCTCGGGGACGCCGATGGCTCACGATGAAGTCTGACGCTGTGTCAGGCGTTTGGTTTCTGGGAAATGCTGGCCGAACCATGCGCTGGCGCATGGATGGCGTGTGCTCGACCGCCTGGACGACAATTCGTCCACCTGTTTACTCCGCCACTGAGCGGATCAAGGGAAGCAGCCGCTTTTCGCGACGGCCAATAGATACGCCGGACGGTTGAGTGCGGCAAGCCCCTTTTTGAGACGGGGTTTGGTCGCAGGTGTGCCGTTGGATCAACAAATCTGTCGACCTGCCCGCGCGCTGCTTGGCGGGCGCACCGATTTGAGGCGCACTTCTCTTTAGCCGTGATGTCGCAGAACGTGCTGTTCATTGAGCTCGGCAAGCGAGGTAATGCCGAGCAGCGCCATGTTCTGCTGAATTTCCGTCTGAAGGATCTCGATTGCGCGCTCGGCGCCCGCCTGTCCGGCAACTGCGGCCGCGTAAAGAAACGGTCTTCCAACGAATGTGAACTTCGCGCCCAACGCCAGCGCCTTGAGAATATCGGTTCCCCGCCTTATGCCGCCATCGATCATGATGGTCGCGGACTGTCCGGTCTTTTCGACGATTCCCGGCAGCGCTTGCAATGGCGACATTGCGCCATCCAGTTGCCGGCCGCCATGGTTCGAGACGATGATGCCGTTGGCGCCGGCCTCCACCGCCTTGACGGCATCGTCTTCGTGCAGAATGCCCTTGACCACCAGGTTCCCGCTCCATCTGCTGCGGATGCGCTGCAAGTGCGACCAGTTCAGATGATCCCGCTTGGCGAAGTCACGCATCACCTTGGAGGAGATGATCGGCGCACCCCGCTCGGCGTAGGAATTCTCGAAATGCGGCATGCCGTGGTTTGCGAGTGTGGGAAGAAATGTGCCGAGGCTCCAGCGCGGGTGTGACAGGCCTTCCCAGAGCAGCCGAAGACTGGGACGCAGCGGCGTCGAAAACCCCGCCCTGATGTTGTTCTCACGGTTTGCCAGCGTTGCGGTATCGACCGTCAGCAGGATGGTTTTAAAACCGGCAGCCGCAACACGGTCTACCAGGGCGTCAATTCGATCCGGCGCGCCAGGCAGATAGGCCTGGAACCAGGCATCGGGATTGACTTCTGCCACCTCCTCCATCCGGATCAGCGACGAGCCGCTCATGATCATCGGAATGCCTGCCTGCGCCGCTGCCGATGCCAGAACCAGGTCGCCGCGATAGGCCATCAAGGCGCTGATCCCCATCGGCGCGATGCCGAAAGGCCCCGCATATCTGGTTCCGAAGATCGATGTTTCGCTGCTGCGCGCCGAAACGTCGATGAGCACTCTCGGCTTGAAAGCGTATGTCTGAAACGCATCCCTGTTCATCCGCAGGGATGCGTTGGTCTCACTCGCGCCGGCAATGTAGCCGAACAGCGGGCGCGGCAGATGGCGCCGCGCTTTGGCCTCGAAATCGTCCAGCGCCAGGACGCCTCGCAACGGATGGCTCGCCGGCTTCGTTCGAGCGACTGTCATCGCTTAGTCCAGTCCTCGCTCGCATCGAATGCCGCTTTGCGGCCCTTTCGGATCGCCGGCAGAATGAGTGTCAGCAACATCAAGGCGGAGCCTTGCGCAAAATGTAGCCGAGAGCACCGAAGAGCACAACCAGGGCCACATCCTTCGACGCCCACAGTGAACCGACGATCACCCGCAGGTCTTCGTTTTTTCAGCCAATACAAAACAGGCGGCACATCGGCCGCCTGTTTGCTCGTCTCTTAAGGTCGACCGTTACTTCTGTTCGGGCGCCAGGAACTCGGCGCAATAGGACGGGCCGTTGACGCCGGGAATGTCGGCGACGGTGCGGACGTCGCGGATCGTGTAGTCCGAGCTGGTGGTGATTTCGGTCTGGCAGCGCAGATAGGAGGTGCGGGCCGACGCGATCTGCTTGCCGCGCTTGCCGTCGGCGCCTTCGGCATATTTAGCCGGAATGCGCACGGTCTTGTAGCCGCCGCGCCAGGTATAGACGGTAGTTGCGCCTTCCTCGCGGTCGCTGAGCGGCGGCCCGTAGGCGGCAAAGAAGATGCCGGCCGATTTGCCGACCCAGCGGGCCTCGATCGGATTGCCGGCGGAAGGTATGGTGGTGCATCCGGCAAGCCCAATTGCAAGCCCGGCCGCGGTGATGGTGCGGAGTTTCATCGTGTCGTCCCTGATCTCTAGCGCAGTGGCTGCGAATCCGCTCTTTACGCGCGCTTTCGCCTGTCCCGTCGAGCCCTTTAGCGCGGAACCCGGCAAAAGAAAATTGCCCCTGTGGCACTTCCCGACGATTTGCTCCGAGTGTGTCTTTTTGCAGCAGCGGCGCACCGCCCGCCCTGTCATCAACCCGTCAAAAAATCCACCGGCTTTTTGGAATTTGGTGCTTGTGCAACCAGATAGGCTGTTCTATAGAAGCGCCGCTGGTCACGGAGTGTAGCGCAGTCTGGTAGCGCACCACGTTCGGGACGTGGGGGTCGGAGGTTCGAATCCTCTCACTCCGACCAGATAGAACCCCCGCTCCGGCGGGGTTTTTCGTTTCTCGCTGATGTCTGCAAAAATCCCCAGCATGTTTGCTGCGATCTCAGCCGCCGACTGTGATCTCACCATCGGCAACACGTTTCACAAATATCTTCAAACCTTCATGCCTGAGTTTCTTCCAACTGCCGTCGGAAACCATTGATTTAGCCAGATCGGCAAACCCCGTGGTGAGGTAGGGAACCTGCGATGCCGGTCGTTGGCCGAGCGCTTGAATCAAGCAGTCAGTTCTTGGCGGGGACGAGAACGTGTTTCCGGAACGTTGCATGCCGATCTCCACATGATCTGAGCCGTCCGGAAATTTGATCGTCCCATAGCCGCACTTGGCCGCCGCATTCACTTCGGCCTTGGAGAGCTTGTCTTGCAGAAGAAATGACAGCTGGCTGAACGTGTTGTCAGCGTAGTCGAACTGACCCAGTATAATGAAGTCCAGCTCGTTCTGCCCCTTCTTGGCGCCTTTGATCTTGCCAAAGAAGTCGGAATTCACCTTGGTGTCTTTGCCGGTCGTCATGGCAAGCATTTCGCCCAGCTTGATATAGATCCTCGGCTTTGACGAAACGGTTTCGGTCGCCGCCGCGGCGTTGCCTGAAGGCAGACTTGCGGTCTCCGGCTTGGCATAGGCGTCAGCGAAGGCTTGCAGCGTCGTGAGGTTGAGCGCTTGGGGAAGCGAACCGCTCTTGAACTTGCGGCAAGAGAGCGCGGCTTGCCGTGTTGTCTTGTCAGGCTTGCCCTCAACATTCCCTGGCTTGCAACCCAAATGAGCCAGTTGCTGCTGCAACCTCTTGAGCAAGCCTGCTTGTTCGGCGGAATAGTCGCTGACACCGCGGGTCACACTGACATTGCGGACATCGATGCCGATACCATCGCGCTGCACCACGTCAAACTGGGACGTATGATTGTCATAGGTCTTCCAGTCATGACCCCAACCCATCATCACCGGGCCGAGAATGAAGTTGAATGATTTCGGGTCGCGGTGTGATTGCGGCTCGCACTCGTTCGATTCCCAGCAATTCGGAGCCTGGTTGGTTGCTTCGCCTTCGGCGGCGTAGATCACCTTGTTGTCGCAGCTTGCCGTAACCCATCCGCTCTCATCGCTTGCCCATCGGATTTTCAGCGAGAATGTCGCCCATTTGCCGAAATCTCCCGGTTTTTGGCACTGGTGGGCGAGAAAGTTCACGCCGTTGCGCGTGTCGGCTTTCAGCATGTAGATGAAATTGTGGACTGCCGGCCCTTCCCAGGAGGCGAAACGCAAATGGCTGTCCCGGCCATCGGGATAAAAGCCATTTGCGGAGTTGTTGTGCCAGCCTTCATAGGCAAAAGTCGGATCGAGCCGGAAATCAAACGTGTATTCGACGCTTTCGCCAGCCTTCATGTCTCGGGTATAGCGAATCGTCGAGCGGACGTTGCCATTGCGACAATCATTTTCGCCGCGTCCATCTCCATAATCGACATTGGAACACTGACGGTCGAATATCTGAAACCGGGTCACGCCGTCCTTGGCCTCCGGTCTGACCGATCCGTTGAACTTGTGGCGTTCAAAACCTTTGGGGAGCGGATCGGAGGTCGCGACTGCGTCGGTCAAAAAAACCGCAAGCGCGCCAACCGCCAGTCCAACTATATGATTTTTCAACATAGTTGTTTCTCCAAATTGGACTCCAAGCATATCACGATCTCTTCTGGAAGGTAGGGTTTAGATCAGCTGCAGATCGGTCCCTTGGCGCAGAAGGTCTTCACCAGCTCGCTCTTCTCTCCAGTTATAATTTTTCTGCAGGAAAATTATAACGACGCGATTGAACAGCAGCGCGCGGCATCGGCATTGCCCGAATCAGCTTTGATGCGCCGGTTTTCGAATCAACCGGAACGAGTCCCAAAGTGATTCGTTGAGTCGGGTTCCGTGTGAGATACTGCGCCATGAGCAAGCGACGAAGCTTCAAACCGGTGAAGATCACCATCAATGGCAAGGTGAGGACGGTCTATAATGTCGTCCAGGCCGGCAACACTTTGCTGAATGACTGGCCCGACCAGACGGCGGCGGCCAAGGTTGCCGAGCGGCTTGTGCTTGACGTCTTCAACGATGCCGCCGAGCCCGAGCAGGTGCGGCGGGCCTTCATCACCGCGGCCAAGGCGAGCGACATCAAATACAGCTCGTGATCTGCGGTGTTGGGCAAAGCTCCGGCTCACTTCCACGAGACCTGCTCCTGATCGGCGCGATCCTGGTGCTTGAACTGCGTCTCCATCCAGGCGGCCGAGATGATCGCGGCGAGGAAGCCGAAGGTGAGGCAGGCGATGGCCTGCTTGCGCCAGGAGATGAAGGTGACCGGTGCGGGGGTGAGGGGTTTTTCCGCGCATTCACGGCTCAAGCTGGCGCAGCCGGAAAAGGCCTTGATGATGCAATCGGCAGCCATCTCCGTTCGCCTCAGGCGTAAAGCTGATCGTGATCGGTCATGCCCATGATCTCGCGGGCATAGCGGTAATGCTCCGCGACCGAGGCCGCAGCGCCGCGCAGCCAGGAGGGGCCGCGGATCGAATGTTCGGGACGGCGCAGGAAGGCAAAGCCGAGGGCGCCCATGCGCTGCGCCTCGATCGCCATATAGGCGCTGCAGTCGTTCATCCCCCATGCGCCGTTCCAGCGGGCGTCACGCTTGCTCTCCTCGGTCTCGATATTGCGGATGTGCTGCATCGCCTGTCCTCTCACGCCGCTGATCGGCTTGTGAGAAGAAGGTATATACCATACCCGATTGCGTCAATCATAAAAGGTATAAAAAATACCTCAAAGATTGACGAGGTACGAATCATAGGCGTATGTCTGTCGCCAGTGATTGGGCGACCGGGTGCAACTCCCGAGCTGACGAAGCCCAGCGGCGCGGGAAGCGAAAGTCCTTAAGTGCGCTGTCAGAAAATCAGGACGAGGGCGAAGCGAATGGCCCCTCTGGCACGTGTCCCATCCCGGCTCCGGCCTTCAGGACCTGGCCAATGCTCTCCCGGCTTCATGGGCTTTGCTCATGGGGTAGGGGGAAGCTTTGGCCGGAACCCTCCCTCACCAGCCTTCAGGAGCTAAGACAGAGAGATAGAAATCAAAGCCTATCTTGGAGTCTGATGCAGCGAGAAAAACGGACGCCGGCCATGCGCAACGAGATCGAAATCACCGACGAGATGATCGGAGTTTACGATCGGTGGAGGAGGGAGTGCCGAAGGACAGGTTCCCCGCAGCCATGCGATCGATCCTGCTGGCGGTGACAAGAGATGCAAGCGCGGCATTCGGAGCTTCCACAATTTTTGGTTTCAGGAGGAATGCCCGAGACCCTGATAGATCCTGGTCGCCGGATCGGGGAGATCGGAGCGAAATCCTACAGGCCGTACATCTCGCGGGCGGCGCTGAAGGTCAGCAGAAACACCGCGAGGGTGACGATATAGAACCAGATTCGGCCGGCGCGCGAGGAAGGGCGGATCATCTTGGTTTCCTTGATGAATAGGGCTGATTTGCAGTATTGCTGCCGAGCATCGGTCCCTACATCTCGATGATCGACCGGCGGACGCGGCCGACGATGGTGACGGCGCCCTGGAATTCCGGCGGCGGCACGTCCTCATAAGACGCCGGCTGGAAGGGCGGGTCGTCGTTCGGGCGATAACGCTTGTAGGTAGCAGCACCGGTTTCGTCGGCGACGACATAGAGCGCGTTCGGCGCCAGGCGCTTGTCGCGAAGATTGACGAAGATGATCGAGCCCGGCGGCGAGATCTTGTTCATCGAATTGCCTTCGACCTCGAGCGCGATCCATTCGCCATCTGGCAGATCGAGGGCGGCCACCGTCGGGAATTCCGAAAAGTCGGTGATCGGCGCCTGCTCGCTCAGCTGTCCGGCGCTGACCCAGGAGATCTTCGGCACGTCGGCGACGGAGACCGGCAGCTCATCCGGATCGAGCGCGTTGCCGGTTCCGAACTGCAGCCAGTTGAGATTGACCTTGAAGGCGCGGGCATATTTCTTCGCATCGGCAATGCCGAAGCCGTTGCGGCCGGACTCATGCGCCTTGTAGACATTCGCATTCCAGCCGAACCGATCGACGATCGCTTTCGGCCCGGCAAAGCCGGCGTTTTTCCTGGCCATGACCAGCCGCTTTGCGCGTTCTTCGCGTTCAAATTGTTCCTGATCTTTCAACATGATATAAAAAATACCCCAATTTAGGGTATATGTCATGCCCTATTGTGCTTGACATATAGGGTATTAAATATACCCTAGTGCACATGACAAACAGCGAGACCATCAGCCCCTCCACCCTGGCGGCAATCGGCCTGATCCAGCGCGGAAGCCGCCGTTACACCGGCTGCCCGATGTGCGGCAAGGCGCTGTCGATTGCCGAGGTGATCGAGCGCCACTGCGAAAATTGCGACCGGCAGACCAGCCCGAAAGACATGCGGGAGATCACCGATCCCGATAGCCTCACCCCTCCCTGACGGCTGTCGGTGGCTGGCGTCGTCGCCTCCCTCGGCGACGCCGGCATCAATTCCCCGGGTAGTAGCCCGGCAGACGACCGGAGCCTTTGCTCCCGCAACAGAATTCGAAATCAAGCACCGGGGCAGCCCCCGCTTCGGCGGCAACGGTGCGCTGCGCTCGAAATGGACAACAAGGATCACTGGCATGAACGCGCTCGAGCTCTTCCGCACCGGCCGGGACTATATCGAAATCGCAGCCATCCTCGGCGTGTCGGTGCCTTCGGTCGAGACCGAGATCCACCGGCTTCGAAGCGCCGAGAAGGGCGACACCGCGGGGCTGGATCATGCCGGCGCTGAGATCCGCCGGTTTTCCCCGCGCCTCAAGCCGGGCACTTCAGTCAATTTTTTCGGCGGGCAACGGCGGATTTGAGGTCACGGCGGGGCCGTGGCTCGATCGGCGAGAGAAAGGAAACGGTATGGCGAAGGACGCAATGAGCAAGGACATCATGGACATCCTCAGCCCGGTGCTGGGGGAGGAGCTGGCGGCAGCCGTCATCGAGCATCGCAAGCGCACGCTGAGGAAGCCGCTGACGGCCTATGCCGCCCGGATGCAGGCCAGGGAATATCTGCTGACCGGCGATCCGGCCGGCGCCGCCGAGATGCAGATCTTCCGCGGCTGGCAGGCGATCAAATGCGACTGGTACCTCAAGGAGAAGGCGAGGGAAGCCGGGTCGATCAACAGCAGCACGAGAAGGACGACAGTCGATGCCGCAAGAGATTTCCTCTCCGGTGAAGATCATAGCGGGGATGCTTTCGGGCTTCCCGGCATCCGCCGGCACTGATCCCGATATGCAGATCCGCGCCTATCTCGTCGCCATCGACGGCATTTCGGCCGAGGCGGTCTGGCGCGCCGCCAGAGGCTTCATCTCCGGGAAGGTGAGGGATCATAACCGCGCCTTTGCCCCGAGCAGCGCCAGTTTTGCCGAGGAGTGCCGAAATCAGCAGGCGGCGATGGCAGCCCAAAGCCGCCCGCGCATCGAACGGGAAGCCGAGGCACCGAAGCCGAAGGTCGCCGCCTACAAGATGCAGCTGCTGCGCGATGCCGCCAATGGCAGCTGCAGCGCCAAGCGCGAGCTGGCGAAAATGTTTCCCGACAACCCGATCATCGCAAGAGCCGCGCGCGACGCGCAGGAGGCAGCAGGGTGAGAGACCTATTCTGGACGGAAGACAGGATCGTCAAGGCCGCGCAGCTTTGGCAGGAAGGGCGCTCGGCAAGAGCGATCGCCGAGCTGTTCGGCTCGAAGAAGAACACCGTCATCAACATGGCGCACCGCAACCGCGACAGGTTCCCCGCCAGGCAGGACGCCAGGCAGGACACAAGGCAGAAGCCGCCGGAGGCCGATGCCGCGCCGGCCGCGCCGATCCGCCATCCCGACCGCGTCCGGCGGGTGACGTTTTCCGGCGCCGAAGTGACGATGCCGCGCGTGCCGTTCATCGATGGGCCGGCGCCATGAGCAAGATCACCCCACGCGAGACCGAAATCATCGGCTGGATGGCGGCCGGAAAGACCGCCGCCGAGATCGGCACCATTCTCGGCATCTCCCACATCACGGTGAATACCCACATCGCCAACGCCAAGGCGAGACTCGGCATCTTCAAGGATACCGCCCTGGTCGCCGCCGCACTGCGCAACGGCATCATTCGATAGGAAGGACAATCAGCATGGGTGGCAAAGCAGCCAAGGCTAGGACACAACGGGCAAACAAGGGCGCCGGCCGGCCGCGCAAGGAGAATGTCGAGCGTTTTCCCTGCGGCAAGATCAAGCCTTTCGAGACCGAGAAGGACAATATCAGCGTCGCCATATCAGCCCGCCGCCGCATCCACGGCTTCGGCCGGACGGTCGATGACGAGACGGTCAAGAGCCCGTTTGCCGGTTATACCCTCGGCCGCATGTTCCTCGACGGCTTGATCAGCGCCGAGCAGCGCCAGGCCGGCGACGACTATGCCGAGGCCATGGCCCGCTACCACAAGACCACCGGCATCCCGGCCCCGAGCCCGCGCGCCCAATCGCTCTTCACTGTCAAAGGCCACGAAGGCGAAGTGACCGAAAGCCTCGCCGACCGCGCCCGCAAAGCCAGTAACCGCATGATGGCCCTGCAGGGCATCCTGCTGCGCTGCCAGGACGGCCCGCAGGTCAGGAGCACGGTCTATAACGTCACGGTGATGGACTACGAACACCTGCGCCAGATGCCGCCGCAGCAATTGCTGTGGCTGCGGCGGGGGTTGATCGCGTTGCGCGGGGCGAGGGGTGGGTGAGGCTTGTGGTTGAGCGTCGGATTGGCGGCATGACGATGATTGCGGACCGAAGCAAAATTGGCCCCTTCCTCCGTCCGCCGTCGCTGAGTTTGCCAGAGTGTTTACCCCACCTCCGTCCTCCTCGGGCTTGACCCGAGGATCCACGCCGGCCTCCATCAGCTGGGGCATGGATCCCAGGCTCAAGGCCTGGGATGACGGAGGTTGGGGGCGCGTTTTCGACAAACGCCTCGCCGATCGAGCGCAACATTTGCGAGCGGGCGACGCTTGCTATGAGAACCCGTGCCATTTGCCTATAGCGCGCCTCCTCTGGACGAACTTGCGGTATTTCTCGGGTGCTAGCACGTGCCTCTGCCTGTGGCGGATTTGGTTGCAAAACCAGCAGGCAGCCACCACGTTCCCAACGTTATCTTTGCCGCCGCATGATTGCGGCACCAAGTGCTCAGCTGTGCACCGGCGGATTGAAGCTGCAGTGCTATTGATCATCTTGCAATCACAATACCAGCAGCAACCGGCCTGACGGACGGACGCTTCGTTTCTCAATTTCTGTAACTGTTTTGACACGTAAACTCCTGAGATCTTTTCGTTGATCCAGAAGTTGCTTAGCTCGAAGAGCCCACCCGCACTCGGCCGCTGATACGTGCAACGGACTGAGTTATACCCTCAACCCTGATGTGTACGCTCTTAATTTAGTTGAAGCCGAGGAACTTGGCAATATCGTTGCTGACCAGGCCGAGAACCTCTTTCAGAACAGACGATCGACAAATTGCTCTGTCTCCCAGGTCTTCAGAAAATCCGCTTCCCGCGCGATCCAGCCGACGGTCTCGCTTCCCCATTCCTGTGCCCGGCTGGCATATTCGCCCATCAGCCAGAAGTGGCGGACGATCACGAAGCGAAGGGCTGCCTCAAAATCGTCCGGCGTGATCGGCCGGACGGCGCGATAGCCGTCGATGAAGGCGTTCCACATGGCGGTCGAGCTCCGGCCGAAGGAGACTTGCGCCCACAAAAAGACTGAGAGGTCGTAGGCGAGGTACCCCGGGCCGCCGTCGTCGAAGTCGAAAAATACCGCTTCGCCAGCGTCGTTGATCCGCGAGTTGAAGCCGTGACAATCGCCATGACAATAGGTCCAGGTCAGATCTCCGAAGGCTTCGATCGCCTTTGCGGTCCGCGCCGCGATCTGTTCGAGATCGCTACGGACGTCGGCGTCTTCGACAATGCCGCTGTCGCGTATTCGCGCGAGCGGCCGAAACAGCAGGTGTTCGAGGTCAAGCCGATAGAGTGCTCCGTCCGGAGAAAATGTCTCGGCTGCATTGTGCATCAGAGCAAGGGTCTTGCCGTTGGCGGCGGCATCGCCGGCATCCGCCGCCTGCGGCTTGCGGCCCTCGATCTCCCGGAAGAGCACCCCCTCGCGCGCACCCTCCGGCGCATATCCCTGCAGGGACAGGGCGCCATCGCGTGTCGGGATCGGTGCTGCGACCGGAACGGCCGATTGCGTGAGATGTGTGAGGAAAGCCGTTTCGGTTCTGACGTCGGCCGGACCCCGCGCCCGCTGATGGGAAAGTCGGAAGACATAACGCTCGCCGTTGCTCCCAACGACAAGATAAACATCGTTCAGGCCGCGTTGCAGCATTCGGCAAGAGACCGGCCCGGCAAGCGAATAGTGCTGATCGATGAACTGTTTGACAGCCTCAACCCGCGGGGTCGAATACAGCGGATCAAAGTCGAGCATCGGCGCTGCTCCCGCGTTTTGCAGACAACTGAGAGGGGATGCTCGGGTGCGTGAGGTCGCGTGAGGGCTGCGGGATCTCGCTGCGTTTTGACGCTTCTGTCGCCGGTTTGCCCATTCCGTTCCACTTTCGAATCGAACTTTTCCGCTGATCGCTCTGGAACAACCAGATAGCATAAGACGCGAAAGCCTGTCGCTGACCGCGAGCTTGGCAAGGCAACTGGCAATTGTGGCTGCTGCCGGCCCAAGGCGGTCCGGTTGGCGCGGCGTGGCTCGACCCGTCCTTCGAACTCCCGAAAAATGGGGAGAGGGGACGTGCATGGTAGAGCGGGCGGGGAACGGAGAGGGGCAAGGCTTATGATTACGGACTGGCGGCGTAAGCGCGGACGCCTTTGCATGACCCAAGCAAAATCCGCCGCTTCCTCTGTCCGCCATCCTGTGTTTACCGGAGAGCTTACCCCAGCCTCCGTCCTCCTCGGGCTTGACCCGAGGATCCAGTTTGGCCTCCACGAGCTGCGGCATGGATTCCAGGCTCAAGGCCTGGGATGACGGAGGTTGAGGGCCTGCTTTCGACAAACGCGTTGCCGATCTGGCCGAACAACTGCGCTGAATTCTGCCGCAGCGATTGTTGTGGCGGCGGAGGCGATTGATGGCTTTGGGTCCACGTCCTGTTGACGCCGTGGCTCCGCGCCTGGTCTTTGTTTTAACCGCCGGCGCGAACCGGACAGCCGAGGCGTCCTGCTATCTCCGCCGCATCTGCGTCACAGCCAGCCATACCGCCGAGACCAGGAAATAGAAGGCGCCGAGGCCGGCGTAGCCGGCGATGTTGGCGATGGATGGTGGTTCCGGCATTTGCGCCTGGGCGATGAAGAAGGCGCCGGCGACGGCCGACTGGCCGCCGCTGAGGATCATCGACCATTGGCCGCCGTTGGTCTTCCAGCGGCGAACGGCCGTTCCGAGCTGCAGCAGACCGGAAAAGATCGCCCACAGGCCGAAGACGGCGAGGACTGAGTTCATGCTCATGGTCAGCGCGGCGATCACGGCGGCCGTTGTCACTGCGCTGACGGCGACGTTGATCGCCTGGCTGCGGTTATTTGCCAGGCCGCCATGTCGAGCAGCATCGACGAAATTGGCGGCGGCATCCCAGGCCGGGTAGAGGATCAGCAGCGCTGCCGCCACCGAGAAGGACTGGCGGCCGGCAGTCAGGGCGGCTGCGACCCAGAGGAGAGAAAACGCTGCGCGGGTGAAATAATACCGCGTCAGCCATTGTTCCCTGTCGCCAGCGGCGACGGTGGTTTGATCGTAGGTCATCATGAGTTCTTTCCTGAGTTTGGGATTGTTGGTCGCCGATCGACCCGGGGCGGCCGGGCCGACCGGCGACGGCGTGGCTCACATCGGCGGAACCACGCCATTCCTGCCGACAAGCACCTGATGGGCGATGGTGCCGGCGGCGGCCTTCTCGGCGGGCACGAAGACGACGGCGCCGGCAACAAGATCATCCTTGGTTGCCGGAGCGATGGTGACGACCGGCGTGCCGTCCGGAATGGAAATCTTCTTTTCCTTGCCGTGATAAGAGACGGTGACCGTCCGGCCGTCGACGCCCTTGACGGCGTCGGCGACGGTGGCATTGGTCATGCTGCTGTCCGGCTTGAGATCCCAGCCGTAGCTGCCTTCACCGGCGCCTTTCATGGCCGGCGGGAAGATCAGCACCTCAAGCGCGCCGTCACCGCCGCCCTCTTTCGGCAGCGAGGCGATGCCGACGAAATCACCCGGCTTGATGTCGGTGACCTCAGCCTTGGCGACGCCCGCAAGTTTCCAGCCGTCGGCGAGGGTGACATCGACGCTCGCCCCTTCGCGCGTCTTCACCGTGAGGGTCGAGCCGCTGTAATTGACGATGCTGCCTCTGACGTGAATCTGCTCGGCCTTCTGGTCCTCAGCGAAGACAGGCATGGCCGATAGAGCCACCGACGAGATCGCCGAGAGGCTGAGCATAAGGGCGGGGAGAAAGTTCGTTTTCATCTTGTTCTTCCTACTAGTTGGTAGTTTTGTAGGCCGGAATTGTCACTCCGGGCGGCCATTCCGCCCGGAACCTTATCGAGCGACGGTCGGAGACAGCCGCTGCAGGGTCGGGGCCAGAATGGTGGGAAACACCTCCGGCGTCCCGTAAGCCCGTGCGGAAAGCATGGCGCCATGGACGGATGCCATGAACACTTCGGCCTCGACGCGGGGTTCGCTGGACAGGCTCAAAGCCCCGGTCTTGGCGCCGCGTTCCATGACCGAAGTCAGCCAGGCCGAGAGAAAGCGGAAAAACCCCTTGACCTCCTCGGCGACCTCGGGCGGCAACGCCGGCAGTTCGCTCGCCAGCAGCGCGCAGACGCAAAACGGCCGGCTGGCATCGTCGATGCACTTGGCCCAATGGCCCGCATAGGTTTTGAGGAGCTCGAGCGGGTCCTGCACGTTCCGCTCCAGAGCCGCCACCCCCATCTCGGCATCGTCCCGATATCGCTGGATAAGTGTGCGCACCAGATCGGTCTTGCTGGGAAAATGATGATGGATGCTGGCCTTGCGGATGCCGACGACCTCGGCAATATCGGCATAGCTGAAGCCGTTATATCCGCCGGTGGTAATCAGCGCCCGCGCCGAGGCAAGGATCTCATCGGATGTCGTGAGAAGATTGATCATGGGTTGCTTCTACCTTCCAGTAGGTAGGCAGTCAAGCGGAAAACGATAGTTGTTAAACCGATTGGGCCGGCGCTGTTGGTTGTCGTGTTGCTTGCGCTTTCGACAAGGCACTCGTCTTCGGCGCAGCTCGCTGGACTGCCACGCGGTTACGTCGACCTGCCGGGCCTCGACAAGGAAACGGAAACGTTCAACGGCTACACCGTCGGCGCTGGCGTCGACTTTGCCTTCACCGACAATATCTTCGTCTGTGGCGAATATCGCTTCAACGACTTCGGCAAAAAGATATTCTGGGTGTTGATGTCGACCTCGACCAGCACGAGCTCAAGTTCGGTATCGGCGCAAAGTTCTATGAACTGTCGGCCAGATCAGCAGTCGGAGAGCCTCGCCATGTTGGCGGGGCTTTTTACGTTCCCCATACGACCGAGCGCCGTCATTGGCTGCCCGCCCCCGCATCGGCGAGTGGTTCGCGACCCTGGCGCTCTGCAAGGCTTGGAATAACGTCTGAGCCGAAGAACCGGGATGTCATTCCGCCGCTGTCTCGCCGGCGATCCGTTTGACCGCATCGGTCGCGGTTTCGAGCACACGCTCCGACATGCCTTGATCGGTCATGACGCGCGAGATGGTGACGGCGCCCACCATCAGCGACAGGATGACCATGGCTTTGTCATAGGGTTTTGCGCCGTCCGACGCGGGGATCAACTCGTCGAGAATCTGAAGATGAGCTTCGATGCCGTTCTGGAATGGAGCGCGGACCTCTTCGCTCTGGCGGGCCGCATCGGCGCCGAGCGCCGCCAAGGGACAACCATCGCCTTTCTCCTCCCGGTGGCCGGGCGAGAGATAGAGATCGACAACCGCTTCAAGCGGATTGGGACTTCCGGCGGCAACCCTCGACCATCTGCGCACCGCGCTCTCCATCGCTCGCCCGGATGCCAGCGCCACAAGATCATCCTTCGATTCGAACTGCTTGTAGAACCCGCCTTGGGTGAGGCCGGCTCCTTTCATCAGGTCCTTCAGGCCGATGCCGTCGAAGCCATGCTCGCGGAAGAGCCGGCTTGCGACATCGATCACCGTCTCACGATTGGCCTCGGCCTGAGCGCGACTGACTCTCATATCGATCTCCAATTAGATTTCATTTGACATCTATACCAGAATTAGAGTTAGATCGCAATCTAAATTAATCACTGCGCAGGTCAAGAAGGCTTACCGACATGAACCGCAAAATTCTCCTCGCCTCGTTCGGCCTGCTGGCAGCTGCCGGCGCCATGGCATACTTCTTTGTCGGGGCGTCCTCGCAAGGAAGCGCACAAGCTGCCGATCCCCGCACCGCACCGCCTTTCGTCAAGCTGGTTGAAGCAACGACGCCGGAGACAGCCGAGCGCAGCTTCACCGGCACCATCGCCGCGCGGGTACAAAGCAATCTTGGATTTCGGGTGCCCGGCAAGATCGTCCAGCGTTATGTGGACGTCGGCGTGCAGGTCAAGGCCGGTCAGCCGCTGATGCGCATCGACGAAACCGATCTGCGGCTCGCCCTGACGGCGAAACGAAACGCGGTCGCTGCCGCTGAGGCCGTGCTGACCCAAGCGCAGGCAGACGAGAGACGCTACGCCGCTTTGGTGAAAAACGGATTGGCCGCGACGCCGCAGCGCTACGAGCAGGCAAAGGCAGCGCTTGACACCGCCACCGCGCAGCTTGCCGCGGCGGAGGCGGACGCCAAGGTGGCGGAAAACGAGACTGCCTATTCCGTCCTGGTTGCCGATACCGATGGAACGGTTGTCGAAACGCTGGGCGAGCCGGGGCAGGTCGTGACCGCGGGCCAAACCGTGGCCCGGCTCGCACAGGCCGGCCCGCGTGAAGCGCTGGTCTGGCTTCCGGAATTCCTCAGGCCGCAGCTCGGCGAGATAGCCGATGCCAGTCTCTACGGAAACGAAAGCCGACAGGGCAAGGCGCGGCTGCGCCAGATCTCCGACGCTGCCGATCCGCAAACCCGCACCTATGAGGCACGCTGGGTTCTGGATGGCGCTGCAGCGTCAGCGCCGCTGGGCGCGACGGTGACGATCAGGATCGCCAACAGCAGCGGCCAATCGCATGCCGCGGTGCCGGTCGGCGCCGTGTTGGACGATGGCAGCCGCACCGGCGTCTGGGTCTTCGATCAGACATCGTCGACCGTCCACTTCCGGCAGGTGAAAATCGAACAGATGGGTGAGGAGGTGGCGGTGGTTTCCAGCGTCAAATCAGGCGAGCCGGTCGTCGCTCTCGGCGCCCATCTGCTGCAGGACGGCGCCAGCGTGCGCGCCAAGGTGGAACAGGCAGAGGCGGCAAACTGATGAACTTCAATCTTTCCGCGCTCGCCGTTCGCGAGCGGGCCGTCACCCTGTTCTTCATCGTACTGCTCGCCGCCGCCGGGGCCTATGCCTTCGTCAAGCTTGGGCGCGCCGAGGACCCGTCCTTCACCATCAAGACCCTGACCGTGACAACGGTGTGGCCGGGCGCGACAGCGCGCGAAATGCAGGATCTGGTCGCCGAGCCGCTCGAAAAACGTCTCCAGGAACTCACCTGGTACGATCGTGTCGAGACGACAACGCGGCCCGGCTACGCCTTTTTGACCGTCACCTTGAAGGACAGTACGCCGGCCACGGCCGTCGAGGAGGAATTCTATCAGGCTCGAAAGAAGCTTGGAGACGAGGCCCGCAACCTGCCCAGGGGCGTGCTCGGTCCCTTTGTCAACGACGAGTATTCCGATGTCAGCTTCGGGCTTTATGCGCTGAAGGCCAAGGGCATGCCGATGCGCGAGCTTGTGCGCCAGGCCGAGGTGATCCGCCAGGATCTCCTGCATGTGCCTGGCGTCAAGAAGATCAACATCCTCGGAGAGCGGCCCGAACAGATCTTCGTCGAGTTCTCCTATGCCAAGCTCGCCACCCTCGGCATTTCGGCACAGGACATCGCGGCCGCCTTGCAGCGGCAAAACACCCTGACGCCGGCCGGATCGATCGATACGCGTGGGCCCCAGGTGTTCATTCGCTTCGACGGCGCCTATGACAGCATCCAGGCGATATCAGACACGCCGATCGCTGCGGCCGGACGCACCTTGAAGCTCTCGGATTTTGCCGAAGTGCGGCGCGGTTATCAAGATCCGGCCACCTATCTCATTCGCCATGACGGCGAACCCGCCATCATGCTCGCCGCGGTGATGCAACAGGGCTGGAACGGTCTGGACCTCGGCAAGGCGCTGGAAGAAAGATCCGTCGCCATCGCAAAGACCTTGCCGCTCGGCATGACGCTCGCCAAGGTCAGCGACCAGGCCGTCAACATCGACGAAGCCGTCGGCGAGTTCATGCTGAAATTCGCCATGGCGCTCGGCGTCGTGTTGTTCGTCAGCCTGATTGCGCTCGGCTGGCGTGTCGGCATCGTCGTCGCCCTGGCCGTTCCGCTCACCCTTGCCGTCGTCTTCCTCATCATGCTGGAAACCGGCCGGTTCTTCGATCGCATCACCCTTGGTGCGCTCATCCTGGCGCTTGGCCTCCTGGTCGACGACGCCATCATCGCCATCGAGGTGATGGTGGTGAAGATGGAGGAGGGGATGGATCGCATCAAGGCGGCAGCCTATGCCTGGAGCCATACCGCGGCCCCGATGCTGTCGGGCACGCTGGTGACGATCATCGGGTTGATGCCGGTCGGCTTTGCCCGGTCGACCGCCGGCGAATATGCCGGCAACATCTTCTGGGTCGTCGGCTTTGCCCTGATCGTCTCCTGGATTGTCGCGGTAACCTTCACGCCCTATCTCGGCGTCAAGATGCTGCCGGCGATCAAGCCGGTCGAAGGTGGCCATCACGCCATCTACAACACCCCGAACTACCGGCGCCTGCGGCGGGTTATCGAGTTCACCGTGCGCCACAAGTTCGTCACCTGTGTGGTGGTCGCCATCGCCATGGGGGCCTCCGTCGTTGGAATGGGATCGGTGAAAAAGCAGTTCTTCCCGACCTCGGACCGTCCCGAAGTCCTCGTCGAAGTCCGCATGCCCGAAGGCACCAGCATCGAGACGACGACTTCAACGGTTGAGAAGCTTGAAGACTGGCTGCAGAAGCAGCCGGAGGCAAAGACCGTCACCAGCTATGTCGGTCAGGGCGCTCCCCGCTTCTTCTTTGCCATGGCGCCGGAATTGCCGGACCCGTCCTTCGCCAAGATCGTCGTGCTGACCCCTGACGCTCACACACGCGAGGACTTGAAGCTTCGCCTGCGCGCCGCCGTTTCGGACGGGCTCGCCCCTGAAGCCTATGTCCGCGTCACGCAGCTGGTCTTCGGTCCTTACACGCCGTTTCCGGTCGAATTCCGGATCACCGGCCCGGATCCGCAGCAACTGTACCAGATCTCCGACAAAGCCCTCGATATCATGAAGAGCGTGCCGGATGTGCGCCAGGCAAACCGCGATTGGGGCAACCGCACGCCGGTGTTGCGCTTCGTTCCCGATCAGGATCGGCTGAACCTGATCGGCCTGTCGCCGGCCGAGGCGGCCCAACAGCTGCAATTGCTGCTGAGCGGAGTTCCGATCACCGAGGTTCGCGAGAATATCCGCAACGTGCCTGTCGTTGCCCGCAGTGCCGGCGGCAACCGGCTCGATCCGTCCAGATTGGCAGACTTCTCGCTGATGAGCCGGGATGGGCGACAGGTTCCGCTCGATCAGATCGGCCACTCGGAAATCCGGTTTGAAGAACCGATCCTGAAACGCCGCGATCGTACGCCTGTCATCACCATCCGTTCCGATATCAGCGAGGCGTCGCAGCCGCCTGAAGTCTCGGAGCAGGTCATGAAGGCGCTTCAGCCGCTGATTGCCTCGCTTCCTGTCGGATATCGGATCGAGATGGGCGGCAACATCGAGGAATCAACCAAGGCCAACGACGCCCTGGTGAAAATCTTCCCGATGATGATTGCCGCCATGCTGATCGTTATCGTGCTGCAGGTCCGTAGCCTGGCGACGATGACCATGGTCATGCTGACGGGGCCTCTCGGTCTTGCCGGAGCGGTTCCGGTTCTGCTGCTCTTCGACAAGCCCTTCGGCTTCAATGCCATTCTCGGATTGATCGGGCTGGCCGGCATCCTGATGCGCAACACCTTGATCCTGACCGAACAGATCAAGGACAATAAGGCAGCCGGTCTCGACGATTATCACGCCGTCATCGAAGCGACGGTGCAGCGGACGCGACCGGTGATCCTGACCGCCCTTGCCGCCGTGCTTGCCTTCATTCCTCTCACGCACTCGGTGTTCTGGGGGTCGATGGCCTACACGCTGATCGGCGGAACGGCGGTCGGCACGGTGATGATCCTGCTCTTCCTTCCCGCTCTCTACGCCATCTGGTTCCGCATCAAGCCGACAAAAAACGAGAGCCATGAAAATTCACCGAAGGCGGTGGAGTTACCGACGGCAATGGCTGCCGAGTGATATCTCCGGAGGCGGTCATGACTTTTGCGGATCCGACAGCAACTGACCTCGAGCAGTCGCGGACGCGGATACTCGAAGTGGCGGAAAGGTATTTTCGGCGGATCGGCTATCATAAGACGTCGGTCGCCGACATCGCCGCCGAACTCGGCATGAGCCGCGCCAATATCTATCGCTTCTTTCCCTCGAGGACGGCAATCAACAGTTCCGTCTGCGGGCTGGTGGTCAAAGAGGTTGCTGAAATCGCTCTGGCAATCGCACAAACCGATGCGCCGGCGAGCAAAAAGCTGGCGGATCTCTTGACCGCCATTCATGGGCACAGCGCGAGAAGGCTGGTGGAGGATAGACCCATGCACCAGTTGCTCGTCGCCGCCGCGGATGGAAGTTGGGCAACCATCAACGCCCATAATGAGCAGATCCTGGCAATCCTCAAAGCGCTTGTCCGCGAGGGTGTGCAGACAGGCGAGTTCAAGGTTGAAGACGCCGACGAAGCCGCGCGCGGCATCATCACCGCCTTCCTGCCGTTCTTCCATCCGGTTCTGGTCGAGCAGCGCGTTCAGGAGGGTGAGGCGACCGCAGTCAGCGTCCATGCCCAAATCCGCTTCATCCTGACAGCGCTCGGCACGTCAGACCGCGCGACGTCACCGAAAGGGATCAGCGCGTAATTTAGCGCTGCCGGCCTTGTTCTTTCCGATAAAGCCATTATCTAGCACACTAGATAAATGCACACTAGATGAAGCCATGTCGAACAACGAGATCGCATCCCGCCGCGCGGTCGGCACCCAACTTTCGTTTGCGCTTTATGGCGCCGCCAATCGGATGGCGCGCCTTCACAAGCCATTTTTGCAGCCGCTCGGCCTGACATTCCCGCAATACCTGGTGATGCTTGAACTTTATAGCGGTACGCCCCGCGCCGTTGGAGAGTTGGGTTTAAAGCTCGATATGGACACCGGAACGATCACGCCGCTGCTGAAGCGTCTGGAATCGGCCGGCACGGTGACCCGGACGCGCGATCACCATGACGAGCGGCGGGTGCTCATCCATCTGACCAAAGCCGGTGAATCCCTGCGCGAGGAACTTTGGGCCGTCACCGACAAGATCAAAACCGCCTGCCAGCTCGCGGACGAGGGGCTGGCCGATCTGCGCGACACGCTGCACGCATTCGCTCGCCCCGCCCGCGATTGAGCCGGGCGTCCCTCCACATCAGAGAAAGGACATCCCATGAAGATCGGGATCATCGGCGCTGGAAATATCGGCGCGACGCTGGCGAGAAAATTCGCCGCCGGCGGCCATGAGGTCAAGCTCGCCAATTCGAAGGGGCCGGACACCATCCGCGATCTTGCCGGCGATATCGGAGCGGCCGCCGTTTCGAAGGAAGAAGCCGTCCGGGGCGTCGAGGTGGTGGTTCTTTCGATCCCATTCGCAAGCTGTCGCGATCTCGGTGGGCTCTTCAATGACGTACCCAAAGAGGTCGTGGTGATCGATACGTCAAACTATTATCCGTTTCGCGACGGTGCGATCGCGGACGTCGATGGCGGGATGCCCGAAAGCGTTTGGGTGAGCGGGCAAATCGGCCGACCCGTCGTCAAGGCGTGGAATGCCGTACTGGCGGCAACGCTCTCGGAGAAGGGGCGGCCTGACGGCACGGATGGACGCATCGCCATTCCGGTTGCAGGCGATGCTCCGGAAGCCAAGGCGACTGCCATGGAGCTGGTTGAGGCCACCGGCTTTAATGCGCTGGATGCAGGAGGGCTGGCGGAGTCCTGGCGTCAGCAGCCCGGCAACCCAGCCTATTGCACCGAGCTTGCAGCAAGTGAGCTGGAAGAGGCGCTGCGATCGGCGGATCGATCCCGCGCAGCCGATCATCGCGACGCCCTGATCAAGGAATTCTTCGCGGCAGGCACGAGCCTGACCCACGACGAAATGGTCGCTCGAAACCGAGCCGGGACTGCCGCTCCGAAATCCTGAGTTCGTGAGGCTCGTGCTGCTTGGTCACCTCGGCGGGCCGCACGGGCTCGGCGTTATGCCCCGGCGCGTCCGGAGGCGTGATCACCGAAAAAAATCTCCGTAAAGCAAAAAGTGCTTGATTTTATATTTCGATTGACATCTAAAGTGTAGATAGATGTCGATCGAAATCTTACGCGCTTGGATGCCAGGTTCTGCTGTCCTTTGCCGACAGGGTGAAAAGTCCGACCTTTCTAGCGAAGCCCGCAATCAACCACTCGCGCCCAACCAGGAGCATCCATGTCTCAAAATAAAGTTGTCGTCATCACCGGGGCATCCTCCGGAATAGGCGAAGCGTCGGCCCGTCTTCTTGCCCAAAACGGCTTCCAGGTGTTTGGCGGCGTGCGTAACCCGCAGCGCGTCAATGCCATTCCCGGCGTGCGTTATGGGACTGCCGACGTGACCGATGACGCCTCGGTCTCCGATTTCGTTCAATGGGTTTTGTCCGAGGCAGGCAGGATCGACATCCTGATCAACAATGCCGGCGTTTCGCTGGTCGGCCCGGTCGAGAACACGTCGCCTGCCGAAGCTCAAGCGGTCTTCGATACCAATGTTTTCGGCCCTCTGCGCATGATCCGCGCGGCCTTGCCCTCCATGCGCGCCGCTCGGAGCGGTCTGATCATCAATATCAGCTCGGTCCTCGGCTTCCTGCCGGCCCCGTTCATGGGATTATATGCCAGCAGCAAGCATGCACTCGAAGGACTGTCGGAGTCGCTGGACCATGAGATCCGAGAGTTCAACGTGCGCGTCGTGCTGGTTGAACCGACCTTTACCAACACCAAGCTCGATGTAAACGCGGCCCAAACCGCAGCGCCCCTGGGCGCTTACGCCACGCAGGCCGACGCGACCATCAAGGCGGTACAGGCCCAGATCAAAACCGCGCCGTCGCCACTGGCAGTCGCCGAGAAAATCCTCGCCGCAATCAACGGTCCATACAAAATGCGTCAACCGGCCGGTGGCCAGGCGACGCTTCTCAGCCGGCTGCGCCGGTTCATGCCGGCAAACGCGGTCGACAGCAGTCTGCGAAAGACATTCGGCTTCGCAAAGCGCAAGGCGTCGTAAGTCTTGGCCCAAATATCCGGGGCGCCGGGTGCACTTGCCGCCTTCCTTCCTGTCACCCATCGGTCGAGAGGGTGACAGGCTTCCACGCCTCGATCTCGTGGCTAAGGCGGGCGATCCTGCCCGTCACATGCTTCAGCGCATCGCTGCCGAGCAGAAGTTGCGGCGGTGGCGTGTCGGATTCCACCAGCGCCAGGACGGCGGCGGCCAGTTTGGCGGGATCGCCGAGCTGCTTGCCGCTGACCGCCTGCCGCGCCTGGCGGATCGGATCGAACAGGCCATCGTAATCGGCGATCGTCCGCTCCGTGCGGACCATCGATCGACCGGCCCAGTCGGTTCGGAACGAGCCGGGGCAGAGCGTCGTCACATGCACATCGAACGGCGCCATTTCCGAGCGCATCACCTCCGATATGCCTTGCAGCGCAAACTTGCTGCCGCAGTAATAGCCGATGCCGGGCATGGTGATCATCCCGCCCATCGAGGTGACGTTGACGATGAACCCCTTGCGTCGGGCGCGGAACCTCGGAAGAAACGCCTTGGCCACCGCCACCGCGCCGAAGACATTCACCTCGAACTGACGCCGCATCTCTTCGATCGGCGACTCCTCGAGCACGCCCTCATGGCCGTAGCCGGCATTGTTGATCAGCACGTCGACCGGCCCATGCGCGTCCTCCGCCTGGCCGACCACGTCAGCGATACGGTCGAACTCGGTGACATCGCAGAGGACCGGCCGCAGGGCAGGCAGGGCTGCGGCGAGCGCTGCGCGTGAGGCCTCCGAGCGAACGGTGCCAATCACCCTGTGGCCGGCCGCGACCGCCGCCGTCGCAATGGCCAGCCCGAAGCCGGAATTGGCGCCGGTGATGAAGAAGGTCTTTTTCGACATGATCTGCAAACACTCCTTGATTGCGGGTGTTTGACAAATAATATGAAGCGATCGGTGCTTCGATGGCGGATTGTTTGAATATGTTGCCAAATCCTATCAACGATCGAAACCCGTCGAGGCGGCGAGAAATGGTCGAGCTGGCCGCAGCGCTCGCGCCCCGCCATGGTTACAATCCGATGGCGCTTGGCTACGTCCGCATCTTGCGGACCGAAGCGGTGCTCGACGACGTGCCCGTGCTCTATAAGCCAGGCGCGGTGTTCGTCCTGCAGGGCAGCAAGCAGGGCATCCTCGAAGGGGAAGTCTTCACTTACGATGAAGACCACTATCTGGCGGTTTCGCTGCCCGTTCCCTTCCGGATGAAGTCGACCGCCAGTGCCGAGCGGCCATTGCTGGCCGTCTATGTCGAGTTCGATATGCAGATGGCGGCCGAGATCGCCCTGCAGATGGAAAAACACGCCGAACTGAGAAGCGACGCGCCGAGAAGCCTGGTGTCGAGCCGGATGGCCGGCGATATCGAGGATGTCCTGCTGCGCCTCTTAGTGGCGCTTCGCAGCACCGCCGACATTGCCGTGCTCGGCGCCGGCCTGCTGCGTGAACTGCACTACCGGGTGCTGGTCGGGCCGCAAGGCGGCGCGATGATCGCGGCGCTGCAGCAGAAAGGCAGATCCGGAAAAATCATCCGGAGCCTCGCCTGGTTGCGGGAAAACTTTGGCTGCGAGATCGCGGTCGCCGATCTGGCCAAGGAGGTGGGCATGAGCATTCCCTCCTACCATGTCCACTTCAAGGAACTGACCGGCAGCAGCCCGATGCAATATGTCAAAGCGATCCGCCTCCACGAAGCACGGTTGATGATCGCCCGCCAGACGCGCACGATCGCCGAGGTCGCAGCCTCCGTCGGCTACGCCAGCCCGGCCCAATTCAGCCGCGACTTCAAACGCCATTTCGGCCGCACCGCATCGGAAGAGACAAAGTGGGTCCAACGCCATCTGGGCGAGGTGGGGTGAGGATCACTGGGGGTGGGGCAGGAGTGGGCCGCACAGAGTATCGAAGTGCATGGCTGTGTTATGACGCACCTCCGCACGGCCCATCATACTTACGATTGGCGGAGGCTGTTGTTCCCGAGCGGAGGGAAAATTTTTATCATCCACATCGTCATGTTTTCACCACCGAAAAGAACAGGAACCGCGGCGTCATCGTCAGGCTCCGATAGGCCTCAGGGAATAGCGTCCGGGCGCCAGGATCTGGCTGCGGCTCGCTGACGATATCGATCTGAAATCCAGCCGATTTGAGTGCGTCGAACATGGCGTGCAGCGGCCGATGCCAGAAGCGCATGGCGATTTGCTTTTCGCCGCGCTGCCAGGTCTCGTCAAAGCTGTAGGTCTCGAGATAGTTGTCGCGGCCGCTCGACGGGTGATCCATGAAGGGATGGTGTGTCGAGAAAACCAGGCGGCCGCCTTGCGGCAGCAGCCGGTTGAACTCCATGAGCGGCCCCGACCAGTCCGGCAGATAATGCAGGACCAGCGAAGCGAGGATCAGCCCGAAAGCGTGATCCTCGAACGGCAGGGCGTCGCCGAGATCCGCCTGTAGCAGGCGCGCCCGCCCATCGAGGCGACGTTGCGCGATCTGCAGCATGCCGGCACTGGCATCGATCCCGGTCACCACAGCCCCACGCTCGACAAGCGCTGCCGCATGCGCCCCGCCGCCGCATCCCGCATCGAGCACGGAAAGCCCGGCGACCTCGCCGACCAGGGCAAGAATGGCCGGCCGCTCGTAATAGGCATTCCAGGCGTTGGCCTCATTATCCGCGTCGTATGCCGCCGCGAAGGCATCATAATCATTCTCGGCCAAGATTTTCCCCTTCTTCAATGACCGCTTCGGCTCATTGCCGCCCATGTCCTGACACAACAGTGTATTTATCCCAAAGCTCACCCCACGCTCCGTCCTCCTCGGGCTTGACCCGAGGATCCACGGCGGGCTCCGTCGGCGGCGGGCATGGATCCCAGGCTCAAGGCCTGGGATGACGGAGATTGGGGATGTGTTTTCGCCAAACTCCCGGCCTGCGCAACGGATGGCGCGTCGGCGTTGGATGTGAACCGCAGTCTTTACGTTGCCTCTCCCGCCATTCCCGATGCTATTTGCCCCAAAGCTCACCCCACACTCCGTCCTCCTCGGGCTTGACCCGAGGATCCACGGCGGCATCCGTCAGCGGCGGACATGGATCCCAGGCGGAGGTTGGGGAGACGTTTCGCCCAAACCCCCGGCTGAGGCTAAGCCTTGCCCAGATGTTTCGGCCAGAATTCCTGATGCACTGCGGCGGCTTCGTCTTCGAGGACCGGCCCAACCACAGTGACAATGCGCGCGCCGGTTTGCAGCACCGCCCGGCTCGGCACGTTCAATCCGATCCCGGCGATCTCGCCAAGCCGGGCTTCGGAGCACGCAAACACCATACGCCCGATGCCCGACCAGTAAATCGCCCCGGAGCACATCGCGCACGGCTCCGTGCTGGTGTAGAGCGTGCAGTCGGCGAGAAAACCGGTGTCGTAGTGCTGCGCCGCAGATTTAACCAGGTTCATCTCGGCGTGGTTCGTCATATCGTGGCCGGTGAAGACGCTGTTTTCGGCGCGCAGGATGATCTCGCCGTCCTTCACCAGCACCGAGCCGAATGGTTCGTCGCCTCGGTCCATCGCGGATTTCGAGAGCGCAATCGCCTCGCGTAAAAACGGCTCGTGGTTTTCCATCAGATTGTCCCCAAGAGTTAGAGCGGGACGAGTCTGTCTTGAATCGGCGGGATTTCCAAGGGCTGCAAATCCGATTGAGGATCGGCGATCCGGATCGCGGCAACCGTCTTCTTGTCGCTTAGCAAAGTCTGCCGTCTGGGGACCGCCGCCGGATGTCTCGTCCGGGTGCAGGCGCCCGCACGTCAGCCGCCCCACACTCGAACCCTTGCCACCTTACGAAAATGTATAGCCCCGGCGAGGTGCCGGTGAGATTTCGAGCGCAGGTTTGGCGCAGTCATTGCCAGGTCGAAGGCCAGATTTCTCATGAACATGCACGCTACACCTGCCGCCCTGATGCCGGCGATCCATCCGGTCAGCCTGCGGGTCAACACCTATCTGATCAATCTCGACCGGGCGCCATTGCGGCGGTTTCGCATGGAGCGCCTGCTTTCCGGCATCGGCCTTGCCTTCGAGCGGGTGGCGGCGGTGGATGGCGCAACGCTCAGCCTGCCGCATCCGGATTTCGACGAAGCCTCCTATCTGAGCCGGCATGGCCGCCGGCCGAACCTTTTCGAGATCGGCTGCTATCTCAGCCACGTCGAATGCGCCTG
Source organism: Rhizobium sp. NZLR1 (assembly GCF_017357385.1). NCBI lineage: Bacteria > Pseudomonadati > Pseudomonadota > Alphaproteobacteria > Hyphomicrobiales > Rhizobiaceae > Rhizobium > Rhizobium sp. NZLR1. The sequence continues at coordinate 1,172,618 of NZ_CP071632.1, forward strand.
GCGCTTCCTCTCCGGCGACGCCGAATTCGCCCTCATTCTGGAAGACGACCTCGATTTCGACGATGACCTCGCCGATGTGGTGGAAGCTGCCCTGCAGCACCAGGAGCGCTGGGACATCCTGCGTCTCTCCACCGTCAACACCGGGCGCAAACACCAAGTGGCGCCGCTGACGGCATCGCGCTCGCTCGCCATCGCGCTCACCCGCGAGAAAGGCTCCGGCGCCTATCTGATCAACCGCAGGGCGGCCGGCTGGATGGTCGGCGCGCTGCTGCCGATGCGGCTGCCCTATGATCTCGCCTTCGACCTGGAATTCGACGAGGGCTTAAGCGCCTGCTTCGTCGATCCGCTGCCGGTCAGCCAAAGGGCGGATGCCTGCTCGCAGATCCAGGCAGGGCTTTCGGCCTACCGGCTTGGCCGCCGCCGGCCGTGGAGCGTTCTGCCCTATCGCACTGCTGCCGAAATACGCCGCTTTGCTGCCCGCTTCAGCCGCCTCGCGGCATCAAGGGTGAGCGGTCGGGACCGCTCACCCGGGATGAAAGGTCAGGATCGCTCGCCGGGTTGAGCTGTCAGGACCGCTCCCCGGAGAGTAGGGGGAAGGCGATCGAGACGATGAGGCCGGGTTGACTGTCTCCCATGGTGATCTCGGCCGCATGCAGCTCGGCGATCGCCTTGACGAGGCTGAGCCCGAGCCCGCTTCCGGGCGTCGTGCGGCTTTTGTCCAGCCGGTAGAGCCGCCGGAACACCTTGTCCCTTTCGCCGGCGGGAATGCCGGGGCCGGTATCGGCGACCGAGAGGATGGCGCGATCGTGCTCACGGCGCAGCGAAACCGTGATCACCGTTCCAGCCGGGCAGTGGTTGATCGCATTCTCCACCAGGTTGGCGATCATCTGGGTCAGCAGATCGCGGTCGCCGCGGATGATGGCGGGAGCGCGCGCCGTTATCCGCAGCGACTTCTGCGCATCTTCGGCGACATCGACATAGACCTCGGAAATCACCGCAAGCACGGCATCGAGATCGGTCGGCTGGAAACGCTCCTTGCGGGCGCCGGCCTCGATCTGGGAAATGCGCAGCAGCGCCTCGAAAGTGGCGTTGATCCGGTCGCTCTCGTTTCTCGCTTCGTCGAGAAGGACCGACACATCCGCCTGCCGGTCATTGCCCGCCACCGCGGCATCCAGCGTCAGCCGCAGCCGGTTGAGCGGCGTTTTCAGATCATGGGCGATATCGGTGCTCACCTGCCGCATGCTCTCGACCAAAGTCTGCAGCCGCACCAGCGCCGCGTTGATCTGGATCGCCACCGTATCGAGATCGTCGCCATTGCCGCTGATCGGAATGCGGGCGTCGAGCGCGCCGTGGGAGACGTCGTTCATGGTGTTGGCCACCCTGTCCAGCCGCGCCTGGGCGCGAACGGCGAGAAAGGCGCCGCCGCCGATCGCCGTCGCCACGACGATCGCCGCGGCCCATTCGAAACTTTCAAGCACGATCCTCAGCATCTCGTCGACATCGTTGAAGTTGTCGCCGACCACCAGGCTGTAGGGGCCGATCGTCGACACCTGCATCCGGTAGCGTTCATGCCCCTTCAGCCCGACATCGCCCGAGCTGACGGTATAGACGCCGTTCGGGATGGGCGGTGCGGCGAAATTGCCGGCGAGCTTCTTGCCGGCATGGTCGGTCAGCGAATAAAGCCCGTCGGAGGTCGACTGGAAGCTCGCATAATTGTTCAGCGTGTTGACGAGATCCCCGGTGTCACCGGGCTCGTAGGTCGAAACGATCAGCGAATTCATCTCGGTGAGCGACTGTTCGAGATCGCGGGAGAGGCCAAGGTCCAGCATGTGATAGATGATCGCGCCGCTCAAGAAGAAGGTGACGACGAAGAGCAAGCCGAAGGTGACGGCAAGCCGGAACGGCGTGCTCCGGCGCAGGCTGGAGAACGATGCCAAAAAGCCTGTGGGGTTGGGAGCCATCATGTTCTAACGCGGCGCATGCAGGCTGTATCCGGTGTTGCGGACCGTGTGCAGAAGCTGGGCCTGGAACGGTCTGTCGACCTTGGCCCTCAAGCGGCTGATATGGGTCTCGACGACGCTGGTCTTCGGATCGAAGTGGAAATCCCAGACCCGCTCCAAAAGCATCGTCTTGGTGATGACCCGACCTTCGCCGCGCATCAGCACTTCGAGCAGGACGAACTCACGCGGCTGCAGCTCGATCACCTGGCCGGCGCGGCGGGCTTCGCGGCGGATCAGATCGAGCTCGAGATCGGCAACCTTCAGCACCGTCTTCTGCTCTTGCACCGGCGGCCGGCGGCCAAGCGCATTGACGCGCGCCATCAGCTCGGAGAAGGCAAAGGGTTTGGTGAGATAATCGTCGCCGCCTGCCTCCAGCCCCTCGACCCGGTCGTCGACGCCGCCGATCGAGGTCAGGAACAGCGCCGATGTGCCGATCTTGGCAGCCCGGAGCGAGCGAACGATCGCCAGCCCATCGAGCCCTGGCAGCATGCGATCGACGACGATCACGTCATAGGCCTCGCGCTGCGCCTGAAACAGCCCATCGCGGCCGTCGCCGACCACGTCACAGACATGGCCTGCCTCGGAAAGGCCCTTGGCGATATAGTCGGACGTCTTGGTATCGTCCTCGATAAGCAGGATTCGCATCGGCCCCGATCATTCCCGGCATGCCTGGAGCGGGCAATTTAGCCGAGGCGCCGGCTTGGCCACAACTTACGGATTGGTAAGGTGCGGGGGCCCTGCTCAGTCAGGGCCTCCTGCCGTGGAATTATCCCGCAGGGTATATGTTTCCAAAGGCTCTATAGGTTCAATTGCGGCCATGAAGTTCTCGACCTCAGGCCCCCGATTAGTAAGATGCCTTCGCGACGACAGACGGAAACGGGATGCCATGACCATTAAACCTACACTCCAAACCGGCTCTCAAGACGAGTTCATTGGTAGGGAGAAGCTGATTGCCCATTCGGAGGAATTTCGGCCACGCGTCGTCCACGTCACCGACGGGGTATATGCCGCCATCGGCTACTCGGCGAGCAACGTCACCTTGATTGCCGGCCGGGGAGGTTCGATTATCGTCGACACCGCCGCCAATCCTGTTGATGCGACGGCCATCGTAGAGGCGTTTGGTTCTCACCTCGTTCGTCCCGTCAAGGCGATCATCTATACCCATAATCACCCCGACCATACGGGCGGTGCGACTGTGTTCGCGGGCAATGAAAACCCAGGAATTTATAGCCACGAGCTTTTGCGTTCTGCGACACCCAGCATGGGTCGCGGTCAGCGCGATGGAGGCGATGCCTTCGGCATGCATCTTCCGGCCGAGGACTTCATCAACGCGGGCACGCAGTTGGAATACGGCAGGACGATGCCTCATACCCGCCAAGGTTTTTTGCCGCCGACCAATACGTTCGATGGTGATGAGAAACCTATCACTATCGCAGGTATCGCACTTCAACCGATTTTGACCCCTGGGGAAGCGGACGACAACATTTCGGTATGGCTCCCGGAGCAAAAGGTACTCATCGCCGGCGATGTCTTGCTGAAGACTTTTCCGAATATCGCTCCGTTGCGCGGCCTGCCGACGCGCCCGGCAGATAAGTGGATCGAGAGCTTGGACAAGCTGCTCTCGCTCGAAGCGGATTTTATTGTACCGGGCCACATGGGTGTGATCGAGAATGCGGCCGATGCTCGCAACGCACTGACGGCTTATCGGGATGCCATCAAGTTCGTGTACGAAAAGACGATGGAAGGCATTGCCAAGGGTATGACCCCTGATGAGCTGGTACAGCAAATCAAGTTGCCTGAAGAGCTAGCGCAGCATCCCTACCTGCAGGAATTCTATGGGACCGTGCTGTGGTCGATCCGTGGCATTTATTGCCAGAATGCAGGCTGGTTCGATGGTAACCCAACCAATATTTGGCCCCTTCCTGCGAAAGAGCGAGCGGGAAAACTCGTAGCGATGTCGGGCGGCTCCGCCAAAATGCTGGAAAGTGCTGAAGCGGCGCTCGCAGCCGGTGAGTTTCAGTGGGCTGCAGAGCAAGCGGACTATCTGCTCGACCTCGAGCCCGGCAACCGCGCGGCGATGACAGTCAAGATGAAAGCGCTGCGCGAGCTAGGGGAGCGCCAAATGAACGCCACTGCTCGAAACTATTATCTATCGGTCGCCAATGATTTGAAGGCTCGCTATCTGGACGACGGTGATGGTCTCCGTAGTCCAGCCTGAAGAAACGGATGCATAATCGTGTAGATATAACGCGCTACTGCGCGAAGTTGCCGTCCGTCATGGTGGCAGCCTTGGGGCGGCTTGCTCAATGAGCGAGAGAGATGGCGCTTAAACCCAAGCTCGTAAAATCCGCGCAACTACGCGCCATTCAACGTCGGTTAGATCATAGCGGCTCATCCTGGAATCTGAATCAGGTTCCGCTACTACAGGAAAGTCTCAGCTCCAAACGAACGCAAAATTAGACCGTCAGGCTAGGGATGAAAGACCACTCCTCGGCCATGAACTCAAGCGTTTCGTCGCGAAAATAATAGAGGAAATGTCGGGAGTTAGCGGTGTCTGCCCGGATTGTCTCCCAAGGCACGGCATCGCGGATCGTGTCGTGGCCAACTAACTCATAGAACTCGCCCCAACGCGGGGCTATGCCACTGTAGCGACCATGGCCATCTACCTTATACCATTCATGATCGTTGGTGTCGTCCCAGCGCCACCGGCTGCAACCAATGAAGCTTAGAGTGCCCCATGTCTCATCAAACTTCGGACCGGCCTTCGAAAATAGGTTCAAAGCCCTGAGAATACCCGACGGTTTTCTGTCTTGCACGGGCCTATACGAGCGGAAACAGACGTTGACCGAGGGGCCTGCAACTGAAACCTGAGGCTCTGGCGCATTTGGCTCGGCGACCCAACCTTGGCCGAGCTGTTGTTCTACAAACTTAAGCATGGACTACGACTAGTCGATTTGCATGACGGGTTCCACCCAGGGCGGTCATCAAGACTTATGGGTTCACGGCCTAGTCCTGTTGTGGGTCGGCCTCGATCGCCCGGATGTATCTCGCGATTGATCGCTCCACGACATGCGATCCTTCGCGTTTGATCGTCCTGCCTGAAAATCCTCCATAGATCGCCTCGAACCGGAAGGGACGCACCGCTTCTCCTATGCCTTTCACCGCGCGCGCATTTAACGGTATGAGGTTCGGATAACTGCGCATGAAGCTGACATATCTGCGATCGAGGGTTACCTGCATTGTGTCACCAGCAAACAGCGCACCCCGTCCGTCTTCCAGCCAGGGGCAATAGAGCACCGAACTGCCGGCGAAATGGCCGCCGCAGCGGACCAGGGTCGCCTGGTTCAATTCGAAGATTTCGCCCGTCCATGGGCTGAGTGCCGGCCCTGATCTCCGCACCCATTGGCTATCATCGGCGTGGACATAGACAGGCACGTCGCCAAGGGCTTCACTCCACGCCATCATCGACGAATAGAAATGCGGGTGCGAAATCGCGATGGCCGCAAGGCCGCCCATGGCAGCAATTTTCGTGATGCTGGTCTCGTCCAGCAGGCTGAGGCAGTCCCACAGAATATTGCCGTCGGGGCCTTCGATGAGGAAGGCTCGCTGGCCGATCCCGAACTCTGGTGACATCTGAAGAGAGTGAAGGCCCTTGGCTTCCTCGGTCCAGAGTATTTTATGGGTCGAGCCGATGACCGCCATGTTCGTCCATGCCTGACCTGATGGCGGCACGAACTGTCGATCATCTTCGCAAACGGGACAGGCAGAGGGTGGCTCCGTGCTTTCGCCGAACTGAGTGCCGCAGGCGGTGCAGATATGACATGTCATGGTCAGGTTCCTCGCAAGCTTGGTACGTGTTCAGGGCCAGCATCCCGGTCGTATTCGACGATTTGGCCGGGATCGCTTCACGTCGGTAGAGCCACAGCCCACCCGCGTCCCGGAACAGCTTCGACAGGACATGCAATCCGATCATCCCGCGCGAGCGCCCAGGCATGAATATCGGCATCGCTGTCGATTTCACCTCGCTGACGCCCGCCGGCATCCGGCACGGCTCTGTCAGCGTTCGTAGCGGATGAAAGAGGTGCGTCGCGCCAGCGTATCGTAGAGCGCACGACCATCGGCGTTGAACTCCTGCGTCATCCAATAGACGGTGGCCGCGCCGGACGCATCGGCGTAGTCGTAGACCGCCTTGATCAGGGCCCGCCCGGCGCCACTGCCGCGCGCCTCAGGCGAAACGAACAAATCCTCGAGATAGCAGACGTCGTTGGCTGCCCAGGTCGATGGATGGAACAGATAATGGGCAAACCCGATCAGAGCGCCGTCGCGCTCGGCCACCAGCCCATGCGGCTGGCATCCGGGATCGACCAGGCGCGAAAAGGCGAGCGACGTGAGTTCCTCCGGCAGGCGGTGGCGGTAGAAGCGCAGATAGCCTTGCCAGAGCGGCAGCCATTGTGCCTCGTCCGGCGAAGCGATGGGGCGGATCACGGTCGTCATGGGGTGTGGCTTTCAAGGTTATCTGGCACTGAATTCATCCAGTGCCATTTTTGCGATGAAAATCACAACAATTCTCGCCGCAAAAGTCAGGATACTTACATATGTACAGAGACGGATGACGTGAAGAGCGCACTCGGCGACATAGGCAGGTTGACCGAGAAACTCATGTTCTGGGCGCCGCATGGTTCGCAGGTTTGCCATGCGCCACTCGCGGTGACACGCGCCATGCTACCCTTGTCGATGCGCGGCTTCCGGGTCATAGGTCATGGCCCGTGATTTCCTTGAGAACATAACGCCATGGCCGATCCCGCCTTGAAGGACCTTTCCAGCAATCGGCCAGCGGCGTTTATCTGCGGAGCGGCTATCGGCACCCTTGGTGGCCTGATCGGACTTGGAGGAGCAGAATTCCGTCTGCCCCTTCTGATCGCTCCGTTCGGCTTTGCAGCGTTGGAGGCGGTGATCCTCAACAAGGCCATGAGCCTGGTCGTCGTAGCATTCGCTCTGCCATTTCGGGCGGCGACGGTTCCTTTCGACCAGATTGCGGCGCATTGGCCAATCATCGTCAACCTCCTGGCCGGAAGTCTCGCGGGTGCCTGGCTCGGCGCGGGCTGGGCGACGCGACTGAAGTCCGAGACGCTCTACAAGGTGATCGCCATCTTGCTGCTCATGATCGCGGGCGTGCTGGTGTTAGGTCACGACATCTCAGCCGGGTCGGCCCTTGTGACGGGGACTGCGCAGATCATAGCAGGCGTGGTCGCGGGGCTCGTGATTGGTATCGTGGCATCCCTGCTCGGGGTCGCGGGCGGCGAGCTTCTGATTCCAACCCTCATTCTTCTCTTCGGCGCAGACATCAAGCTCGCAGGTAGCCTTTCCCTGGCTGTCAGCCTGCCGACGATGGTCGTCGGCTTTACCCGCTACAGCCGTGACCAAAGCTTTGCCGTCATCAGAAGCAACCGTATGTTCCTGCTCGTCATGGCCCTTGGATCGATCCTTGGCGCGTTTATCGGCGGACAGCTCCTCGGCATCGTCCCGAGTGTCGTGCTGCTGCCTGCCCTTGCTGTGATCCTGGTGATTTCCGCAATCAAGGTATGGCGGCACGCATGACCGCGGGCGTCCTGCCGCAACCTCATGATCTTCAGCGGTCCTGCGACAGGAATCTGGCAGCAGTTGATCGATCCGGCTCTGTCTGTGGCCGTTGACGATGGCGGTGAGCGTGGCGGTCCGATAGGCCAGCGGATCAACGCCGTTGAGTTTGCAGGTCTCGACGAGCGAGGCGATGGTCGTTCAGCTCTCTCTCAACCGTCGCCAAACTGATAAGGGGGGTTGACGGTATCGTGCAAAAATCAAGAATTCTGCCCGATGCGGTTGGCCTGGAATGGCAGGGCTTTTCAGAGTGGACTGTGTGAGAAGAAGCACGGGGCGGGTTCGCGCCGCCGTGTTTTATCGTTCGAAATTCGAGGTTTCTGCTGCTCTACTGACGGCGGCGTCGTCCCGCGTACCTGCTGTTTGCGGTCTAAACCCATGCTCATGATGATGCCACCTATTCAAGGGGCCATCAACTACGGGCGTGAAGACAAGTAAAGGGTCAATGTTCGAGGCCTATTCACACTCAAACCACGAGGGACTGATTGCGGCCAGCTGCATTGAGAAGGAAGCCCGGTTTGGGCCAATGTCGGACATGGCGAGAGGCTCGACTACAGATGCTTGATCACTCGGGCTGGCACCCCGGCTACCATAGAGTTCGCCGGGACGCTTCGACTAACCACTGCACCGGCTGCAATTACGGCATTCTCACCAATGGTGACGCCTTGGAGGATGGTAGCCGCAGCGCCGATCCAGACATTCTTGCCAATGATGACAGGTGCCGCAGTGATACCGTTTCGACGCTTCGAAGGAGACACAGGGTGTCCCGCGGAAACAATGGTTACCTTCGGCCCTATCATTACGTCATCGCCGATAGCGATGCCGCCCATATCCATGAAGTGGCAACCCTGGTTGATGAAGACGTTGGCTCCCACGCTTATGTTCAAGCCGCAGTCGGTCGAGAAAGGAGGGATCACCATGAACCGATCGCCCACTGGCTTTCCTACTAGCTCTTCAAAGGCGGAGCGCAGGCCGGGAAGATCGTCGAAGCCGATCGCGCTAAGTCTTGCCGATAGGCGGACCGCCCGTTGCACATTTTCAAAGCGGGCGCGACCTTCGGCGGAGCGGGCTGAACTTGTCATATGCTGGTATCCCGGCGATTCGGCGCAATTATAGATGATGTCATTGGAAAATGAGAGAAAAGTGCTTTAGCCCATGTCCGCTATGGGCTAAAGGAGGCAAGCACCCTTGGCCGCTTCACGCAACTCCTAGATTCGCGTTTTAGGCAATTCCTAGCGCTGCCGCGCAGCCTTAAGCTGGAGACGGGAGACGCCTGCAGCCACATTCAGGCCGGTTCCGGCTTCACCGCTGAGTGGTTGCAATGCGTAGTTTTTCGCATTTCCTCCCACCAGCGCGTTGGCACCGAGGCCGACGCCGACGGACGCACTGGCTGACGCGCCGACATAGGTACCCGCAAGGGCGCCGTCGCCTACGCGCGTAGGGGCAGTATTGACGACGACCCAGCTAAGGTACGATTTGCCGGTTACGCCGATATCAAGGCCGAGCTTTCCGATCGTACCGGTGTAGTGCTCAACCTTGCCGGTCTTCTGCTTGAAGCTGCAGTCGATCGCCTTGCTCGAACCGAGGACCATGCCGACGCCACCTGCGACTTCGCAAGACAGGGTTCCAAGACGGGTCTTCGGTGTATTTACGACCTGCTGAGCGGCATGCTTCGGTTGCTTGGGCTGGCTGGCAGCCTCTGCTGCCGGGACGAACGAGGGAACGACGCCGAGGGTAGCTGCGGCTGCGGTCATCATGAGCTTGTTCATGGGATTTTCCTTTCATGAATACCGCGGTAAACGCATTCCAACAAACTTCGTTCAAGCGCCGACTGGGGCTTTTCCTTCGAGAAGTCGACAACCCTGCCGGATTCGAAGCGGCGGCCGCCGACGTAGATCCGGGCGGCGGACTGGTATGCGGCGGCTTCGCTCCCGGCGGACGGACGACGGCGATCGATAGCTGTAACCGCTCCGCCCGGTACGGAACCGTCGTCAGCAAGCTCATCGAGGAGGCGGCACAGACCGCGGTTTCGAACAGCGGCGACTGGGAGAGCACCGGGAGCATCATGACGAGGCTCGTGAAGCCCGGAGGCGATTATCATCATCTCCGCGTCCTCGTCGTCGACGAGGACGGCGTCTGCAAGATTTCGGGCCGCACGATCCAGCGTGTGCTCGGCAAGATGAATGCGTTCGTCCGTGACTTCTTGCTGTTCGGGGCGGACTACGCCGAACGAAGGCACATGCGCGCTCTGCGTCAGGTCGCCGCACGACCGAGCGTCTCGAAGCTCTGCGCGCCGACCCGTTTCCCACGCTCTCGCTGGAATTCGATGATGGAGAACTTTGTCAACAGGACCTAGTCCGGCATAACTTGACGCTGTGGACTTGAATTGAACACAATCAGCGGCTACATACTGCCCATCGGCATCGCTGGTGAGTGCTCCACAGGAGCGTTCGCGACGCCGAAGTCGTTAATCTGCCCTTGACCACGGATGTACTGGCACTGGTGTGAAGAGCGATGTTGAGAAGGTCGGTGCGTTTCGCCCGGCCTTTTTTATTGTTCGGAATTGCAGAGTGCGCGCCCGATCGATCCTTCCAGACATTTTCCCTAAAGATTCTGATAGCGATGTCGGGAGCGATGGCCCATGCACGTCCTGGAAGGAAATCGAACGACAAGGGGGAGAGTACAAGCATGGCGCTCAAGCGGATGGACAACGTAGGGATCGTCGTCGAAGACCTCGACGTGGCGATTGATTTCTTTCGCGAACTGGGCCTCGAACTCGAAGGGCGGGCCACGATTGAGGGAGAGTGGGCCGGGCGCGTCACCGGACTGGGAGATCAGCATGTCGAGATCGCAATGATGCGCACGCCGGACGGACACAGCCGGCTAGAACTCTCCCGCTTCCTGCGGCCGACTGTCGTCGCCGATCACCGCGATGCCCCGGTTAACGCGCTTGGCTACCTCCGTGCCATGTTCACCGTCGACGACGTCGACGAGACGCTTGGACGACTGCGTGCGCGGGGCGCGGAGCTAGTGGGCGAAGTCGTTCAGTATCAGGAGTCCTATCGGCTTTGCTACATCCGCGGGCCTGAGGGGCTTCTTGTCGGACTCGCGCAGGAGCTCAACTGAGCAGCAAGAGCGGTTCAGCTTTTCACGGAAGCGCAGAACCGCTCTAAATTTTTGTTTTTACGCAATTCCGGACGGAAAACCGCTTCGCGCTTTTTCTGGAATTGCTCTAGCCATCCTTCGCCCGTCTCCACTTCACGAGATATCCAAACCCCGGCACGATCAGGATGCCACCGATCACCCATTCGATCAGGGTCAATGGACGCTCGTCCGGATCGTGTCCTGTGAGATAGAGAAAAAGAAAAAAGCCTACGAAGCCCGCAGCTATCAGAGCCAGTGCGATCAGCAGGTCCTTGCGCGAACTTTGCATGGAAATCCTCTTCGAGAGTTTAGATTTTCGGGGGAGCAAGCTAGTGGACTTAACCGGCCGTGGCGGTTCTTCGAGAAGCTGGAATGATGGGCACCTTTCCGTTGCTACACAATTCCGCATATTTCAACACTCGCAATCGAAGATCATCGCTTAAGACTCGTGCCATCATCTACCTCTCCAAAGTGAATCTTGAATCGGCTTCGACCTGCGCCGTCATTCATCGATCGCAGGATCTGCTCTCGTCGCTGATTTCCCCGACAAGCTCCCATATGTCGACCTTCTCGGCGCGTCCCTTGACCGGGGCCAGGCCGAAGGGGCGAAAGTCGAAGCGGTCGGCGACGGCGGCGCGGGTGGCGGCGCTTGTCAGGATCGATGTGTTCAGATCCTTGTTCATGCCTTCCAGCCGTGATGCCACATTGATCGTATCGCCCATCGCCGTGTACTGCTGACGCGAAATCGCCCCGAAGCTGCCGACGACGGCCGGGCCGGTGTGCAATCCGAATCGCGTCAGGAGCTCGGGGCGGCCATTGCTGAGATTGGCTTCGTTCAAGCCGTCGACCGCCGCTTTCATCGCCAGTGCGCATCGCCAACCATGTTCGGCATGGCTGATATCGTCGACCGGGGCATTCCACATGACGAAAATGGAATCGCCGAGATATTGCACGACGGCCCCGCCATTGCGCTCGGCAATGCTTGATAACTCATGCATGGCGGAACGAATGGCGATGTCGGATGCTAAGATAGCGGCTGGTCTGCCGGTGGATTATTTCGATTACGGAAAAGGGCGACACGAAGTCTCATTATGGTGGGTGCGCTATTCACAGTAGACTCAGAATAAGCGGTCAACAGCCATCAACCTCTGCATAGATGTCAACACCTGAAACTCATGGCAGCGCTGGCCGAAGTGGGCCGTGTCGCGCTCGTTGCAGTCAGTCAGCCACACTTCTCGCGGATGACGCCGCGCGGTGATCCGCGCGGGCTGAAGACTTTATCGATGAGTGTTATCTCTTAAATCCCCGACCCATCGAGCTGCTGGGCGTCGTCGCCTTCCCAGGGGGAGGGCATCGAGATGCGAGCGAGATTGGCCGAGGGCATCGGCATCCAACACTTCAATTCCGGCTCGGCATATTCGATGATCTGCCCCGGCGAGGAATCAGAGGCGCGCCAGCCTTCTGCGCCTCGAGCAGGGTGAACTCGCGCGGCTGCAGCTCGACCACCTGGCCGGCGCGGCGGGCTTCGCGGCGGATCAGATCGAGCTCGAGATCGGCAACCTTCAGCACCGTCCTCTGCTCCTGCACCGGCGGCCGGCGGCCAAGCGCATTGACGCGCGCCAGAAGCTCGGAGAAGGCAAAGGGTTTGGTGAGATAATCGTCGCCGCCCGCCTCCAGCCCCTCGACCCGATCGTCGACGCCGCCGATCGACGTCAGGAACAGCGCCGATGTGCCGACCTTGGCCGCCCGCAGCGAGCGGACGATCGCCAGCCCGTCGAGCCCCGGCAGCATGCGATCGACGACGACGACGTCATAGGCTTCGCGCTGCGCCTGAAACAGCCCATCGCGGCCGTCGCCGAGCACGTCGCAGACATGGCCTGCCTCGGAAAGGCCCTTGGCGATATAATCGGACGTCTTCCGATCGTCCTCGATAAGCAGGATCCGCATCAGCCCCGATCATTCCCGGCATGCCCTAAAGCACTCTAGCTGAGGAGGCGCTTTGGCGACAACTTACGGATTTGTAAGGTGGGGGCGGGGACGTCCTCGGCAGACGGCGCTGCTGGAAAAATCGATCCGTATGGTTTTATGCCTGTCGTCTGCCCCAGTCAGCAGAAGACAAGTTTCACCAGACCGCTTACGTTTGATATATGAGATTGTTGCTTGTCGAAGATGACCGGATGATTGCCGAAGCCCTGCTGAAAGGGTTGGGGCGGCATGCCATATCCGTGGATTGGGTGACGGACGGAAAGGCTGCGCTGGAAGCCGTCGGCCTTGTGGAATACGGCGTTGTCCTGCTGGATCTCGGGCTGCCCCGGATCGATGGCATGCAGGTGCTGGAATCGATCCGCAAGGCAGGCAAAGGCGTTCCCATCCTCATCCTCACCGCACGCGACGATCTGCCAAGCCGTGTGAAGGGCCTTGACCTCGGCGCCGACGACTATGTGCTGAAACCTTTCGAGCTCGATGAGCTGCTGGCCCGTATCCGGGCGGTGATGCGCCGCAAGGCCGGGCATGCCCAGTCGCTGATTCAGGCGGGAGAGGTGACGCTGGATCTCGCAACGCATGCTGTAACGTTCAGGGAGGCAACGGAAACCCTGTCTGCGCGGGAATTCGCACTTCTGCGGACACTGGCAGAGCGACCGGGTTTGATCCTCTCGCGCGGTCAGCTTGAAGAGCGTATCTACGGCTGGGGCGAGGAAATCGAAAGCAATGCGATAGACGTTCTGATCCATTATATCCGCAAGCGCTTCCATAAGGATGTTATCCGCAATGTGCGCGGCGCCGGCTGGACGATCCCGAAGGCCTGACATGTCGCTCCGCCGCTCGTTCATTCTCGTCTTTTCCGCGCTTTTAACGGCTCTTGCGGCCTTTGCCGCAGCCTTTTCCTATTACAGCGCACGTCTTGAGGCGTGGAGCATCCTGGACTTCCAGCTCCAGCAGATCGCTCATGTGGTCGGCGATGGCAGCGGTCTTGAACCTCTGGCGAGCGCGGGAGCCTCCAGCGATGAGATTGTGGCTGTCAGGATCACTTTCGCGGATGCGCGGGCGACCCGGACGAACGATCCGCGTGTGGTTTTCCCACCACCCGCCTCTGGCGGATTCTCCACCTTCCTTGCGGATGGCGAGGAGTGGCGGCTTTTTACCGACAAGGGCGATCCAGCCCGTACCGTCATGGTCGCCCAGCGCACGGCCGAGCGCGATGAGCTTGCGGCGGACGCCGCCTGGAACACCGCATGGCCGTTCCTGCTGGCCATACCCCTGTCGTGGCTAGCCGCCTATTGGCTGGTGGGTGCGATCATGGAGCGTCTCCATATCCTGGCGGGCCGGGTGGAACGCCGCGTCGTGGAGGACATTGACCCTCTTTCGGTCAAGGACGCCCCTGTGGAGGTGCGTCCGCTGGTGCTGGCGATCAACCGCGCGTTTGACCGCGTCCGCGCCACGCTGGAGCAACAGCGTGCCTTCCTTGCAGATGCGGCCCATGAGCTCAGGACACCGATCACGGCGCTTTCCCTCCAGATCGATAATCTCAGGCAGGCTGGGCAGCCGGAGGAGCGCGACGCGGCCGTCGCCGACCTGGAGGCCGGCGTGCGCAGGGCGACACAGGTGTCTACCCAGCTTCTCAGGTTGGCTCGCAGCGAGAGCGGCGAGGGGGCCGGCCGCGAGGCGGCCACAGTCCATCTTGGCGAAGCGCTTCAAGAGTGCCTGAGCCGGTTCCTGGCAGCGGCCGACGCAAAAGCGATCGATCTCGGCATGGTGCAATCGGTTCCCTGCGTGGTCAGGAGCGACCCCGTGGAACTGGCCGCCATCCTCGATATCGTCGTTGACAATGCGCTGCGATACACGCCGGACCACGGGCAAGTGGATCTTGCCGTGCTGACACGCAACGATCACGCAGTTCTCTCCGTGACCGACAACGGGCCGGGGATTGCAGCCGAACTGCGCGAGCGCGTGTTCGACCGCTTCTACCGTATCGATCCGTCTAAAACAGATGGAAGCGGCCTCGGCCTTGCGATCGCCCGCAATCTGGCCGGCCGCAACGGTGGCACCATCCGGCTGATGGACAATCCTGCAGGACGCGGCCTGCGGGTCGTTCTCGAATGGCCTCTCGCCTGATCCGGCGGCTCTAAGTTTCTCCTAAGCCTTGCGCCCCATGCTTTGAGCGTACCCCGACAGGTGCACGACAAACCAATGGAGACAAACACCATGAACCGTTCCGCCAAACTGATCTTCACCGCCCTCACGCTCGGCTCCGCAGCCTTCGTCGCGCAGGCCAATGCAGCCTCGCGCCCGTGCGAGGACGTATTGAAGGAATACCGCGCGGCCAAGGGGACCGCCAAGGTGTCGGCCGATGTGATGAAGAAGGCCGACGAGCTGGAAACCAAGGCGGTCGAGCGCTGCAATGCCGATGACGACAAGCGTGCCGACCAGTTCCTGATGGACGCCATGAAGCTTCTTGGCAAGTAAGCCGCGCCCGTGACCTCAGGAGATACCAAGATGAGCACATCATTCAGTCAATCTGCCAGCCGCGTCCCCGAGGTCACGGTCGACTTCTGGCTGATCAAGCTGCTGGCGGTCACCATGGGGGAGACCGCAGCAGACTTTCTCAACGTCAACCTCGGCTATGGCCTTACCGCCACGTCGATTTTCATGGCCTGCGTGTTTCTCTGCGCACTCGCAATCCAGTTCTACCAGGGCAAGTATGTTCCGTGGTCGTACTGGCTGACGGTCGTCCTGATCAGCGTCGTGGGTACCCTTGTCACCGATAACCTCGTTGACAATTTCGGGGTCTCGCTGATGACCACCACGGTGGGCTTCAGCATTGCGCTCGCCGTCACCTTCGCCATTTGGTACGGGGTGGACCGCACGCTCTCCATCCACTCGATCCTGACACCACGGCGCGAGAGTTTCTATTGGCTCGCCATCCTGTTCACCTTTGCCCTCGGCACATCGGTCGGCGACCAGGTCGCGGAACGCTTCGAACTGGGCTACCTGAATACGGGCCTTCTGTTTGGCGGCATCATCGTGGTGATCGCGGTGGCCTATTACAAGTTCAAGCTGGATGCCACCACCGCCTTCTGGCTGGCCTACATCCTGACCCGCCCGCTCGGCGCGTCCTTCGGCGACCTCCTGTCCCAGCCGATGGAATATGGCGGCCTCGGCCTCGGTACCGTCACCACCAGTCTTGGTTTCCTCCTTGCCATCATAGCGACGGTCGTCTACGCGACAGCCCGCTACATGCGCGCGCCGACCCTTCCTTGAGATCACTGACCAACGGCATAGCGCCGGCCGCAGTGAAGATGACGATGGTTCGGGGCGGGGTGGGCAGCTTCCGGCGCAACCGGACGCCAAGAGTTCCCACCGTTCCTTGAAAGAAGCGACGAGTTAGGCTCTTCTGGTCTCGGCACGTTTACATGACCGGGAGGGCACGATTGGCAAACATTCCAGATAGTATGAAATCAGAACTCGCAGCCGGGAATGATGGTCGAGGGATCAGCCTCCGGGACTGGACCGCCAACAGCGGAAATTTCTCGCTCGCAGTAGGCTATTCAGAGATATTCTGGCCCCGCTTCGTCGCGTTTGAAAAATACGTTCTCGTTGACGGTTTCAATTTGGAGGGCTTGCGATCCTTTGAACGAAATCCTGAGGCAACGCGCCAGTCTATCGAATGGGTGATGAATCATTTTCACATCGCTGACATTCAGCACTCGGCATGCACGGATGTAGCCGGCGACAAGCTGGCGATCCTGGGCGAACGCCTGCGCGAAATCTACATCGCAAAGCTTGGGTGGCAATTTCCTGATCGTACATTCGTCGTAGAGCTTGTTCAGCCGGAGAGATCAGGTGAATTCGAAGATTATCAGATAAGCTTTTTCCAAGCATGATTTCCGTTATTGAAGTTCGCTTGACCGAGGATCCAACCACAAGCAGCGGGAATGAATCCCACTAAACCGCGCGAAAAGACTTTAAGCCTAGCCGGCTTCAGGCATCTTATGGCAGCCAGTCCGGCAAGACCTCGATCAAATCCTGCGCGGGATCGCTGGCGAGTTTGTCCAGCAGCGGCAGGTCTTGCGGTCGTATCAGCCTTTGAGAAAAATCTGCTTCGCGCCACCGATCCCAATCGGAGGTTTCTCGGCCATTCAGCACGTAGTGATCTCTGATGACATTGATCTTCACAAACCACAGGCCATTCACCTCACCGTGGCCAAATGCCTGAGGATCGACCGTCTCTCGACGGCATTTCAGCCAGGCTTCTCCTGCAGGCATGAAATAGTCACGCGGTACGTCGGCTGGGTCGAATTTGATCTGTTTTTTCTCTTTCAGCATCCGGTCGATTTGCGCGTCGCTCAAATGCCAGCGTCTGGTTGCCGCGCTCCAATATTCACAAACCCAATGATCCTCCCATCCTGCCGAGAAGTAGGAGGCGAAGCCACAGCGCACGCGTGCGGGAACACTTTTGCTGCGAAGGATCGAAGACAATGCGAGTGCAAAATCGCGACACGTGCCGGTGGATCGTCTCTCTGCGGGACGCCGGCAGTGGAGCGGCTGAGGATCTCTGGCGAACACATCGTCGAAGCGTTGCGCGATCGGCAATGTTTTTCTCGCCGATGCGTCCAACCTTGTTTGGTCGAGACCGTATTCTGCTGCCCAATCGGCGTGAACGAGCACGCCTTGAATAATTTCATTCAATCGCCCGACCCCGTTCGGCAAATCCGCCATCAAAGGCCTGTGATGGATTGGATCGGACATCTGACTATGGTTGGTCCAGCGTTTCTTTTCCTCCATGTCGCTATGGTTGCCTTTCCCGTTGCGAGATCAAACCGGCAATGATTTTACCGCCGTCTGCAACATCGCAGGATAGGGAGTTTTGCGACAGCCACAATGACAGGTTTAGGCGATTCTGGATCTGGGCGAAAAGAGCGAGCGGGAACAATTTCGGCCGCGGCCGGGTTACTGTTCGGTGAGCCGTGCAGAGATGCTGAAGTAGCTTGGGAGGCAGCACTTCAATGCTTTGCCTCTGCACGGCTCAGCACCCTTACTTTCGCCAGATAACTTTGTTCCCTGGTCCGCGACGCGTTGCCCGATCGGCTGGCGGGGCAATCCCGGTCTCACGTCTATTGCTGGCTTACGCCTTCTTAAGGCGAACTAGGATTGTTTTCGGGTTATTCGGTGCGTGCTCTACATCGACGATACCTGACGACCTCACGAGATCCTTCAACTTGGGGAAGCCGTACTTGCGTGGTTTGAAGTCAGGCGCTTGCTTCACCAGATGCCCTCCCACTTCAGCTAGATTTGCTCGACCGTCTTGATCAGAAGTTGCGGTGATCGCTTTGGTCAACATGTCTCGTGTCGCTTTATCCAATCCAGCCTTTTTAGACGGCGCCTTCGTAGCCGTAGGTTTGGCCTGGACTGTGGTTTTTTGGGCGGGGGCCGCTGCTTCGTCGACTTCTGCAGCCTGAGCATTGAGGACGTCGAAATAGACGAATTTATTACAGGCCGTGATGAAGGAACGAGGCGTCTTCCTCCCACCGAACCCATAGACAGTGACGCATTGTTCCCGGATTCTCGCCGCCAGTCGCGCAAAATCGCTGTCACTGGAGATGATACAGAAGCCCGAGAAACGACCAGTATACAACAAGTCCATGGCGTCGATGATCATTGCGCCGTCGGTCGCGTTTTTTCCGGTCGTATAGGCGAATTGCTGAATAGGCTGGATTGAATATTCGAGCAGGCATTCCTTCCAGCCCTTTAGGTTCGGACCCGTCCAGTCGCCGTAGATGCGTTTGACGCTGGCCGTTCCGCAGTTGGCGATCTCCGCCATGAGGCCGACGACGATCTTCGGCGAAGCGTTGTCGCCATCAATCAGCACCGCTAAGGTTCCGGAATTTTTTGCTGCCATTTACCTCTCCCCGCGTTGCTCGCAAAGTATACATTGTCCTGATTATTGCAACTACGATCCTGGATGACAGTACATCTATAGATCGCTAGAATGAAAAGTTCGCAGAAGCAGTCAACGCGAAGAATGTCAATCCTGATTGGTAAGATAAAGTGGGGCGCCAGCACTACGATGATCATCGGCCTTCGTCGCGCCGCGCATCAACGTGGCGTGCGGACGTTAGTGCTCGTCAGGTTCTTGCGGCGCTTGCTCCACAATACCGGTAAATCGTGCAATTTATGCCTAGCTCACTTACCCCTATCAGTGGCGTAAGCTATCCTGAAGAACCCGGGATGGAGAATATGACATGGCGAAGCTCGTCTTCGGAATGAACCTGTCGCTGGATGGCTACGTCGACCACCAGGAATTTGCGCCCGACGCCACCCTCTTTCGCCATTGGATCGAGCAGGTGCGCGGCCTGAGCGGTAGCCTCTACGGCCGCCGCATGTACGAGGTCATGCGCTACTGGGACGATGACGATCCTGAATGGACCCCGGATTTACGCGACTTCGCCATGGCGTGGCGGAGCCAGCCGAAATGGGTGGTGTCGCGCTCGTTGCAGTCGGTCGGCCCCAATGCCACCCTTGTCGCGGAGGATGTCGAGGCGGCGATCCGCGGGCTGAAGGCCGGGCTTGCCGGGGAGATCCAAGTCGCCGGGCCGGACCTTGCGGGAAGCCTGACCGACCTCGGCCTTATCGATGAATATCGGCTCTACTTCCACCCCGTCGTGCTCGGCCGCGGCAAGCCGTTCTTCACCGGCCCCCGGCCGCCGCTCCGCCTTGTCGCCAGCGATCGGATCGGCGAGGAGGCGATCAGATTGACCTATGTTCCTGCCTGATCGGGCAATTTGCCGGATCGATCGCGTCGACGCGGCAGCCACGATGACTGATCCTCGTGCTTCTGCGCCGTGACTGCAGTCGGCGCGACGCGGTCATTTGGCTACCAGATGGGAAATGGCTGAGGTCTGCGATGCCATGCGTGGCATCAGCACGAGGCACGGCCGGGGCCAGTCGGACGGAGATCGGCGACGCTGGACTCATTGTCGTGAACAAGGCTTAATGCCGCGCGGGGATGGCTGGGGGATGCCGCTCGTGAGATCATCGTGGCAGAAGAATGGGAGTGCCGATGTTCTTGATGTCGTCGTCATCAGCGCCGGCTGGGCGGGCCTCGGTGTCAGCTATTGGCTGGCACGGCGGGGCCTGCGTCATAGCGTCCTGGAGCGGGGTCGCATAGGCGAGACCTGGCGCACGCAGCGCTGGGAGTCCTTTCGGATGAATACGCCCAACGTGCAGACCGTCATGCCTGGCGACCGCTATGAGGGTCCGGATCCCTATGGTGTTTTCACGCGCGATCAGTTCGTCGCTCTCCTTGAAGACTTCGCCGGCCGCAACGGGCTGCCGATCGAAGCGGATACCGCGGTGAGCGAACTCGCGCGGGAGGATGGCGTCTATCGGCTGACCACCTCGCAGGGCACGCTTCGGGCGCGGAAGGTGATCGTCGCAAGCGGCAACCTGAATTGTCCCGTGCGCCCGATCCCGCCAGATGCATTGCCGCCTGACCTTTGCCAGATCGACGCTTCCGGCTATCGCAGCGCTGCCGATCTGCCCGGCGGAGCAGTGCTGGTGGTCGGAAGCGGCCAATCGGGCGCCCAGATCGTGGAGGAGTTGGCGGAAGCGGGCCGGACGGTCTTCCTTGCGACCAGTCGCGTCGGGCGGCTTCCACGCCGCTATCGGGGTCGCGACATCATGATCTGGCTCCTCGAAAGCGGGCTTCTCGACGTGCGGCGAGAGGAGGTCATTCGGCTTGCGGGACGCATCCCGCCGCGTGGTGTGCTCGGATCGGAACACACGATCAGCCTTCAAGGGCTTGGCGCACAGGGTATCGTGCTTCTCGGGCGATTGACCGGGGTTGCGGGTGGCGGCCGCCTCTCTTTCGCCGACGATCTCGAAACGAATGTTCGTTTTGCGGATGAAGCCTCTGACAATGCCAAACGCCATATTGACGACTATATCGGCCGCACCGGGATCGACGCACCGGTTTCGCAGCCCGACCCGGCGGAGACGGTCGCGTGGCGTCGGCCGGACCCGGCTATCAATTCGCTCGATCTCTCCCTATCCGGCATCACCAGCCTGGTGTGGTGCACGGGCTTCAAGGGCGATTTCAGCTTTATGAGACTTCCCGGTGCGCTGGATGCTGCCGGGCAGCCCGTTCACGCCGATGGGGTGGGCGTCTTGCCGGGCCTCTACTTTGCCGGACTGGATTTCGCCTCCACACGCAAGTCAGGCATCATATTGGCAATCACCGAAGAAGCGCCCCGCCTCGTCGAACACCTCATAGGGCATTCGTGACCGGCGCGGTGCCAACGATGATCAATTTATTCTGAGCCGCCTGCAAATGCCTGATGGCACTTTTGGTTTTCCATGGATGTCCGCTCTCGGCCCATTGCTGACTTAATGTCCGATGTGATCAAATCGGCATCCAACCAATAACGCCGATGACCGTTTGGAGATAAACTTAATGACGGGCAGACCATCGACTTCGAAGATCGTCCTGGCCACAGCCTTCCTTATCGCTCTGTTCTTGTCCAGCGGAGCAATCATAGACTTGGGCTATGGGTGGTTGACAGCACCTTTTGATAATGCAGCCAGCTTCTCTGCCAAGGCTCTTTCGGCCGAAGAAGAGATACGCTGCAAAAGTGTAACACATGAGGCCCTCATCGCCGGTGCCGCAGACCGTTATGTCCAAGCCGGAATCGCTCATGAAATCGGTCATCAGCGGACGGCGAGCAATCCGTGGCGCTATACGTCCGTGTCCAATTTCCTGGCGATCAATCCCGACTGTTGCGAAGTCTTGGTGACCGTTCCCGGCGATTATTCGCCTGAGACGCAGAGCCTCGGAGCCCCGCATTCCGATCCCCCTCGACTGTATGCAGTGAGGATCGCTTTCAAGGAATGGAGGAGCGATGAGGACACTTTCACGAGGCGTGAAGTCGTTCTCGTGAATTGCTTCGGAAAGGCCGGCGGGGGCGTAAGCTTCGATTTGAGACGAGGTGTCCTTTGACCGCTTTTGGCGGCCGAAGGCTATTGTCGGCCCTGAGCGGACGTCACGCCAGTGTCATGCATCTTTCATAGACGTAAAAATGATCCCCGCGCGAAAGACCTACCGCGATGGCCGAAGCCCGTGATGTATTCAAGGAAATTTCCGGTACATTCTACCGCTCTGTTGTGACGGATAGAGTTCACCAAGTGTTGGACCCGCCGGGACCGAACAGTGCAGGGCGCTATCATCGTCCTGGCGAGCGGACCCTTTACACGAGCGCCGCATTGGAGTGGTCCATACGCGCTATAGCTGGCTACATGCGCGAGGACGGATATCCGCGCGTTGTCGTTCCGCTGAGGGTCGTCGACGCGATGGTACTCGACCAGCATGATGAAGAGGCTTGTAAACGCCTCGGGATAGATCGCGAGTAATCTAACGAATCTTGGCGAACAGCATTGTCGGAAGGACGCGAACCGGCGTCGTGGCGGGCTGTCAATATTGCGCGAGCAGCAGGCGCAGACGGCATCATCGACAGGTCTCGCATGATACCCGGTGGGTGGCATCTCAACCTATTCCGCTGGAATGAGACCGATGGGCCGCTTGTTGAAGTGTGTGGTGATCCGGTGGAAATCGTCCTGTCAACAGACGGACCGAAGTGGGACCTATAGACAGCCACATCGGTGATTACAGTGTATCATCCAGATGTCGCCTACTGGCGCGATACCGACAAACCTATAGCATCGCGGCTATAGCTCGCCATGCCTTCTGCCCAAGCCTTGCATCGGCTTCGTCAGTTCCGCCGTGTGCGTGGAGGGTTGATCGTGGCGTCGTCTCGCCGGGAAATAGAATGCGATGCCCAGCATCTTGATCAAAGATCAGCGTTGCCGATCTGCCATGCGCATGCCTGGACTGAACTATCTCCCGAGCAAAATCGTCCGATGGCCAGAGCGCATCGCTACCGCCAGCGACAAGGATCAAATCAGCGGCTGAATTTTCGACTGGAATTCGTGCTCGTCTATTCGCTTGAAGATCGTTTGTGAGGCATCTTTCAAAAAATGACCGATAGGAAACGAGTCCATCCCGGTATTCCTTCTGCCAGTTGATATCGGCGGGAACGAAGTCTAGTGGGGCTCTACCAAACGACCAAGATGAACGCTCAGGCCAAGCTATTCTGTCAACGCCCGCGCCAATGTTGCCCCAAACCACAGAACTAGGACTAATTGCTATGACTGCGTTGATACGCTGATCAATGGTCGAAGCAAGCAGGGCTGCTTCAGCGCCCTTCGAGGTTCCAACCATAACTATTCGTTCACATCCTCTGGACACCAGAAGGTCCGTTCCGTCGATGAAAGTCTCAAGGGGTATTTCGCAGATTCCTGGCGATTGATTAGCTCCTCCAAACCATTGCAACGCCAGTGTGCGAGCCCCGACTTCTGCCAACAATCCCGCCCTTGCCGTATCGACTCTGCCGCTGGAGCCGCCGAGAACGATCACTCCAGTTTTTCCGGAATTAACGCCTTGAAGGAAAGCGCCTCTAACCTTGCCGTCCAGTTGCTCGATGTCGTAGGCGATCACTTTCAGCCCCAGTTTAATAATCGATCTGGCGGATCACGATCCTGGATGGATCACACGTCAACTTCCGCTTGTGGCCTTGCCAACGCCTTTGGTCTGCTGTCGGCCCGAAGCGGTCATGGCACGTGCCGCAAAGGCCGGCCAGCGTTGCCGAAATTGGCCATTCGGCAAATCAGCTCGCGAAGTAGCGCGTTGGCGTTGTGCCCAATGCCTTCTTGAACATGACGATAAAGGCGGTAGCAGATTCGTATCCCAAGTCGCTCGACACCCTCTGGACCGTCGCACCGCTGGCCAGTTCGCGCAATGCGATGACCAGGTGCAGTTGCCGCCGCCATCGGCCGAAGGTCAGTCCCGTTTCCTGGACCATCAGCCGCTTCAGGGATCGCTCACTCATGGCAACGTGTGCCGCCCAATCGACCAGGGTGCGACGGTCGCTCGGCTCCGCCATCAGGGCAGCGGTGATCGCGTTGATTTTGGGATGGCTGGAAGCGGGTAACTCCAGGCCCTGTATCGGCATCTGCGTGAGTTCGTCCAACAAGACCCGCACCAGACGGCCAACATGATCGTCCGGAGCAGAGTTGACCGATACATCTGCCAGTCGGAGGATCATCTCGCGGAGCATCGGCGACACAGACAAAGTGCAGCACTCCTGCGGCAGCGTCGCCGCGTCGGGTTGAACGAACAGATAGGACAGGCGTGCGTTGGACGTGACCAGGTTGCTATGCGGTATGCCGCCGGGTATCCAGACTCCGCAGTCCGGTGGGACAATCCAGAGGCCATTCTCCGTCCTGCATGTGACTGCCCCGTGCAAGGCCAAAATGAGCTGCCCTTGCTTGTGCTGGTGCTGGGGCACCTCAGCTTCATAGTCACTGAAGTCGAGGCTGACAGCGACAGCCAGGCGATCCGACCAGTCGGGATCGAAGTCGTCGTAGCAGGAACGCAGCAGTTTTGCGGATTGGCCCAATTTGGAGATCATTTGGCATTATCTCCAAATTCTTGCGGACTGCCATAGTCTATTATCGGGCGGTCAACAATCGAATGGAGACTGTCATGCGAATTTCTGTCGTCGGCGCAACGGGACGAATTGGCGCTAAGCTGACCCGGACCCTGCTGAGCGCCGGGCATCAGGTCAGAGCGTTGTCGAGAGGTGGCCCAGGGTTGGACGGGTTGGTCGCGCTTGGAGCAGAGCCATTCCTGGGAAGCTTTGACACAGGAGAGGGAGACCTTGACCAATTTTTCCACGATGCAGATGCTGCGTTCCTGATGGTGAAGACCGATTGGAACAACATCGAGGGACACTACCCCGCTGTTGCCCAGCGCTTTGTCGATGCGCTTGAAAAATCCTCCGTCAAACTGGCCGTAAGCCTGACGGCCATGGGTTCGGACGTGAAGGGGAAGACGGGTCATTTCGAGTGCTTCCACGATCTGGACGAAAAGCTCAACGAACTCGGCAATATCAATTTGGTCCACCTGCGCGCCGCCTGGTTCATGGACGACGTGGCAATGTGGACGAGGCCGGTTGCCAAATACGGTCGAATTGCCTGGTTCTGTAAACCTGATTTGAAGATGCCCTGGGTGGCCACCGATGACATCGCATGGCTGGCAGCGAAGGAACTGACCAATCCGACGGGCAGACACCGCGTCTATCTCGAAGTTGGCTCGGAAGATGTCTCGATGAACGAACTGGCCGTGCTCATTGGCAAGAAGATCGGCAGTCCGGTGGAGTATCGATACATCGAGACGACCCGCAAAGACGTGGAAGCTGAATTTCTGGCGCGGTTCGGGACGCCGGAGAAATGGCAGGACGACACCCTGACTGCTAACGCTTTGAACAATGGCATCGTAAAGTTCCATGGGGAGCACGAGGATCGCCCAAAATTGCCCACAACGATGGAGGTGTTCATTGGCGAGGTTTGGAAGCCGCGTTACCTGGAGGCAGTCAGAGCGGGAGACGAACGAGAGACGTTTCCCATGTGGACTGCCAGGGACTAGCTGAATGTCACGCTTGTTTTTTGCCCCCCAGCAATCTCCAGTCTTTGTTGGACGCAGCCGCAAATTATTGAGTTGCGGCAGCTATATGACCGCAATTGGCGCGTTCCTGCCAAAACCGGAGGCCGGCTATCGGCCCCGTGCGGTCATACCTTCCTCAGCAAGTCTGTGAGGCAGTCAGGGAATACGGTGTCGCTGGTTTCTCCAAGCTCTTGCTCAGACCACCAGCGATGATCGGCCATCACGTCTCGCTCATTCTCGGTCCAACCGGCGTCGGAGACGGAAGGCCGGAATGCTGCATATGTCAGGATTTCTGCGACATGCCGCCCATGTACTGATCAAGATGGCTCTTCCACAGCGCTGGTTTGAACATCAAAGCGTGGCCCATGGGCGCAGCAATGAACTCTCCCTGTCCGCCAGCCGATAAAAACCTTTCGAAATTTCCTCGGCAGTGCTCGATCCGATAGTACTGGTCATGGATTCCGTGCAGCCAAAGCGTCGGAATTCCGGAAGTTGCGCCACGTTCAAATAGGCTCGGATTTACACTTTCATGTTTGCGGCAACCCTTGCCCAGCCACCCACCATAACCGGTTCGCGCAGGTTCAGCCTCTCAGTGAGAAGCAAAGGAAATCGGCTTTTCGATTGGGTCACAGGGTCAGTCTTCCTGCGACTTCTTATAAGCCTCGACTATCTCTTCGAGCGAGACCCCATCGATAGAAGACGTTACAACGCGCCCTGTGGCGACGGAACGCCGACGCGAATGGCCTGCGAAAAAGACGGCGAAAGACCGTCCTCGTGCGCTCTTGCCGCGATGTGTGCGGCCGACCGCAGTTGCGACAAGGGAACAGAGATGTCCAGCGCGCGCCGGTCAAAGGCGTATTCCGGCAGGTATCCGTTGACGATGAGGCGCCAGTCCATCGGCACGGCGTCGCCTGTCACACGCATCATCTTGACGATGGTCGTCGTGCAATTGGTCGTCAGCGAATTGTAGAAGGCGGGCCTGGCTGCGAGCGCGTTTGCGTCTGAGACGTACTCGCGCAGAAGAAGCCTCGCAGCCGCCGGCGTCGCCCTCAGGCGGTAGATCTGGACGTCCTCACCGCGAAAATTGGAGCGGAGGCCGATCACATCCCTTTCGTCTGCCGCGATGATGACCAGAGGACTGCTTTTGAAGAGGTCCGCCAGCGGTGAGAACGAACCTCCGGAAAGGCGACGCACTTCGATAGACCACGCCAGATAACGGCCGTCGTCGAAGCCGAAGCTCATTATGACATGCGCGATGGTCGGACCTGACCAGTACGACATGAACATGTCGACGCTCTTCAGCTTGTTCAGGTCGTAACTGCGCGTCGTCCATCGTTCCGTGAAGTCGGTGGCACTGCGCCACTCGAAATCGCGGACATTTGTCAGCGTCAACAGATCACCGTCGAATTCGCCGGTGACCTGACGAGCAACATCCGGAGCCCACGCGCCATTTGCCTGCGGCTCGATCGTGCTCCACCAGAAGAGGACAATGACGAACGCGGCCGCAAACGCGAGGACTGCACGAATGCGTCTCCTGCCAAAGAGCGCCACGATGACGGAGGCGCCAAAAAGCCCGAACAAGATGGCGCTGGCTTGCCTGCCGACCTCGGGCAACGGCAAGCGGTACCAAAGCGCGAGCGACGACCAGGCAACGGCAACGGCGACGACTGACAGGAGCACTGCAATGACGATCGCACGGACCGGTCGAACCATTTTGCTTTTCCAAACGAGTTTGAAGCGTTCGTCCTGATCGTTGGACCCTATCGGTTTCCGGACTTGAAGCCTAGAACCTATCCGAAGCGACGGGGCTCCGGATTCTCTATTTTGGTATGGCTTGAATTCCGCTGGCAAGCGGCCCCTCGCTTTTTCCGGCGCTGAACGATATGCACGATCTTGCCTGATCCAACATGAAGAGCATCCGATGATCCACGAATTGCGCATCTATACATGTCTGCCGGGGAGGCTGCCGGCACTGCAGCAGCGTTTCGAGACCGCGACGCTGGCGATCTGGGAACGCCTCGGCATCCGCTCACTCGGCTTCTGGACGACGATGATCGGTTCTTCCAGCAACGATCTGACCTACCTGCTCGAATGGCGGTCGCTGGCGGAGCGCGAGCAGAAATGGGCCGAGTTCATGGCCGATCGCGAGTGGCAGGAAGCGAAGGCGAAGAGCGAGGCGGATGGGCAGATCGTCGCCAACATCGTCAGTTCGCTGCTGCAGCCGACACGCTTCTACCGCGGCTTCTCCAAACCGTCGGAATAACGGCCAGAAACTCCGCACGCAATTGATTGAGAAGTGTTTTCGGATGTGTTTCGGCGTGGAAGTTTTATACGCCGGTTGACAGAGGAGGCTTCCGGCGATCGACGCACGAAATGGCTGCGAAGTTGCTTCGACCGCCGACGTCGATCCAAGCCACACCGCTTTGGCGCAGATCAATCAAATGTCCGCTTTTCGGCCTATTGGCCCTAGCATCGGACGGTCTCCTTCCGGCCCCAAATCCGTCACCCATCGAGCGGGAGCCGACGTCCGCAAATGGCGCAATCTGCACGAGGCGGACTTCCGCCGGGGCCGCCGCCATCTCGACCATCAAGCGGAAACATGACAATTGCAGAACAGCGCAGCCATCGTTCGTTGATCCCGCAAAAAGGAAACGCCAGAGCAAAACCCTGGCGTTTCGGTTCAGGCCACCAGACCCTTGGTCAGCTCCGACGCCTACCGCTCGAACAGTCGGCGGTAGATGCCGTCGCTGCGGCGGATCAGCGCCTGGTGGTCGCCCTCTTCGACGATCTTGCCCTTGTCGAAGACCAGCAGAGATAGGGAGTTTTGCGACAGCTACAGTGACTGGTTGGCGCTTCTGCGTCATGACGGCCATCGGTCGAACTTGTGTGAAAACTCCAGCGTAACCAAGCAAGTGCGTCATTGGTTTCAGCGTGACGGGATCGGTTCAGAGCCTGCGAGCTTCCAGACGCCGCTTATCGCGCCCGACATAGTCGGAGCCCAGCTTTGTCAGACGGAATTGTCGTTTCTGAAATTCCCCGCGGATCAGGATGAAGCCTTGCTCTTCGGCTTCGCTCAATGTCTTCAGGCTTGTGCCTTTAGGGGGAGACTGCCAATCCACGCCATCGGCGCTGTGCAGCAATACCATTATCTTGATAATCGTGTTTCTCCATGGCTGATGCAGACAGCCGCACTGCGTCGCTTCGCCAATCCGCTGGCTCCGCTTTCTTGATTTGCCACCATCCGGTAAAAAGTAAGCGGTGTTCCCGGGTCACGGTTTGACGCTGGCTTGGGTCTGACCGATACCAGCCGATTCATCGGCCCGTAACGCTTTCTTGATCTCGATAGCAGCATCAACGAAACTGTCGAACTCTTCTGCATCGAAAGGGTAATATTGATAGTTGCCCGATGCTTTAGAGGCTAACACCACATAGACGCCGCCGCTTCCGCTATCGCGTTTAATACGCAAGGACATAATGCAACTGCCGTTCATAATTTGAACGTCTGATTGTCGGATTATCTTTCCAGTCAGCACTCTCTTCAATGATTTAAACAGTCCCGCCATCAACCCTTAGAACTCCAACAGCAACATAGTCAGACCTAGCTCGTTTCTCATTGGTATCATCGTGTACAGCGGAACGAAAGCTTAGCGGTTTATCGCGGTGCTTTCATTTTACGGCTCAGGTTGTGCTCGGACAGATAGGCCCATGGTAGAAGAGTGTCGATCTGACTGTTCGGGTGGCCGTTGACGATCTTGGTGAGCACGTCGATGAGATAGCCGAGCGGTTCGACATCGTTGAGCTTGGCCGTCTCGATGAGTGATGCGATGGTCGCCCAGTGCTCGGCCCCAGCGTCGGAACCCGCGAAGAGGGCATTTTTCCGATTGAGAGCAATTGGCCTGATAGATCGCTCGACTGCGTTGGAGTCGATTTCGATGCGGCCGTCATCGATGAACCTGGTCAGCCCATCCCAGCGCGACAAGGTGTATCGGATTGCTTCGGCCAGTTTTGTCTTCTGGCTGATGAGGCCGAGCTGTTCGGTGAGCCAGGAAGCAAGACTGTCGGTGATCGGGCGGCTCTTCTCCTGTCGGACGGCGCGGCGTTCGTCTTGGGCGCGGCCACGGATGTCGTCTTCAGTCCTGTAGAGTTCGGCAATACGCCGTAGCGCCTCGGTGGCAATGGGTGCGGGACCGGCAGCGGCCAGTTCATAGAAGCGACGTCGAACGTGAGACCAGCAGAATGCCAGGGACACGGCATTTTTGGCCGCAAGCGGTCGATAACCACTGTAACCATCGACCTGCAGGACTCCGACGAAGCCTTCGAGATGAGTCATCGGGCGCTCGGCCTTGCGATCCGGTGCATAGATATAAACGACACCCGGCGGATCACTTCCCTGCCACGGCCGGTCATCACGCGCATAGGCCCAGAGTTGGCCGGTCTTGGTCTTGCCACGCCCCGGATCGAGCACCGGTGCTGTCGTCTCGTCCGCGAAGAGCTTGGATGATGTCTTCAACACGTCGAGCAGCCGTTGATGGACCGGACGAAGGTGCCAAGCGGCACGGCCAACCCAGTCGGCAAGCGTCGAGCGGTCGAGGTCGATCCCTTGCCGCTTGTAGATTTGCGCCTGACGATAGAGCGGTAAGTGGTCGGCATATTTGGAGACTAGAACCTGGGCAACAGTTGCTTCGGTCGGAATGCCGCCTTCGATTAATCGGGCGGGAGCCGGAGCCTGGACGACGACATCCTCGCAGGCCCGGCAGCCGTACTTCGGACGGCGAACAACCAGTACCCGGAACTGGGCCGGAACAATGTCCAGCTTTTCGCTGATGTCTTCTCCGATCCGATGCAAATCATGATGGCAACCTGGGCAGGCATGATCATCGATATCAACGACCATCTCGATCCTTGGCAGGTGAGCTGGAAGCGAGCCTCGGTTCGTTCGCCGTTTGGCGACCCGCGTCTGGCGCAGATCGGTTGAGGCCTGTTCTTTCTCCTCCAGTCCGTCCGCCTCGACCTGTTCGGCCTCTTCCAAGCCCAGGAGAAGCTGATCCTCGGGAAGCGTTTCGGCGCGGCGACCAAAACGATGACGCTGCAGTTCCTTGATAATCTGCCGTAAGCGAGCATTCTCCGCCTCGCGCGAAAGCACCATAGCTTTCAGCGCGTTCAGGTCATCCGGAAGCTCGTCCGCTCTGATCGTCATGGGCAAAGAACAGCATATTCAGCCCCGCAAGACGAGATGTCTGGTGCGGCTGATTCAATTCGTCGCGGCTGCTATCCGGCCTGAACAGGCGTGCGCGTTTCGCTCGGCGCATGCACGCGTTTCCAATCCAGCCCTTCGAATAGAGCCGAGAACTGGGCGGATGTCAGATGCATCACGCCATCCTGCATCCGGGGCCACTGGAACTCGCCATCCTCAAGCCGCTTTGCCACCAGGCACACGCCGCTCCCATCCCAGAAGATCAACTTGATGCGGTCGGTTCGCTTGGCCCGGAACACGTAGATTGTTCCGGAGAACGGATCGGCTCCCATCTCAGCCTTCACCAGCGCGGCCAACCCCTCTGCACCTTTGCGGAAGTCGACAGGCTTCATGGCGATCATGACTTTAACCGCGCCTGACGGACAAATCACGATGATGCCTTCAGGGCTTGAATGACGGCTGCAATCGTCGCGGCATCCGTGCCAGGTGCGATCTTCAGTATCGCTCCATCAATCTCCAACTCAATAGCAAAAAGATGCGGAGTGTTCCTAGCTATCGTCTTGCGCCGGGTCGAAGGCCTTTCCGCTGCGATATCGATCACTGCTGGCACAAACATTGCTGATGAGGCTTGCTCTGGCTGCTTTCGCAACTGCCGCCGCCAAGTGAACAACTGACCGGGCGATAAACCATGCCGTCGAGCAACAGCACTCACCGACACCTCGCCGCCATAGCTCTCAGCGACAATCTGGTGCTTCTCCTCATCGCTCCACTCGCGACGGCGGCCAGCGCCGGTGAAAACCTCAAACCGCTGCACCACATCATCAGCCCTGGTGCTATGCGTAAGTGACCTGCCACTGAACTTTCATCCAGCTGCGATTAGAGCCTCGGGGGTTTTGAATACGCCAAGTGGCGCGGTGTGAGCAACCGGCGGAAACGCGAAGCTTTCATCTTGCGCAGCGTTGGAGCCGGTTGCGGCGATGGTTTCGGCATAGCTTGCCGGGGTCTGGTATCCGAGCGATGAGTGTGGTCGGAAATGATTGTAATCGTCGGCCCATTCAGCGATGGCACTTCGGGCATGATCGAGGCCGAAGAACAGGCTTTCGTTGAGCAGCTCGTCGCGCATCCGGCCGTTGAAGCTCTCGACATAACCGTTTTGCATTGGCTTTCCCGGCGCGATGTAGTGCCACTCGACCTTGTGATCCTTCGACCAGGCAAGGATGGCATTCGAGGTGAATTCCGTGCCGTTGTCGGAGACGATCATTCCCGGTTTGCCGCGCCGTTCGATGAGGGTCGTCAGTTCGCGAGCGACGCGACGACCGGAGATCGAGGTGTCCGGGATCGCCGCCAGGCATTCGCGCGTCACATCATCGACGACATTGAGGATGCGAAAGCGTCTGCCGCAAGCAAACTGGTCATGCACGAAGTCCAGCGACCAGCGGGCATTGGCCTTCGCTTCGACCAGGATCGGTGCACGCGTGCCGACAGCACGCCGCCTGGCTTTGCGCTTGCGAACGGAAAGTCCTTCCTCGCGGTAGAGCCGGTAGATGCGATTGACCCCGGACGGTTCTCCGTCCCGCCGAAGCAGGACGAACAGTCGCCGATAGCCGAAACGCCGCCGCTCATTGGCGAGGTCGCGCAGCTTCGCCCGCAATTCTACCTCCGGCGGTCGACTTGACCGATAACGCACCGACTTACGGTCGGCGGATATGATCTGGCAGGCCCGCCGCTCCGAAAGACCCATGACGGCCTTCAGATGCATGACGCCTTCACGCTTGGCGGCAGGCCCTACCATTTTTTTGCAAGAAGCTCGCGGAGCGCGGCTGCATCAAGCATCTGTTCGGCCAGTAGCTTCTTCAGCCTGGCGTTCTCGTCCTCAAGCGCCTTCAGCCGCTTCGCCTCGGACACCTCCATGCCGCCGTATTTGGCCTTCCAATTATAAAACGTCGCTTCTGAAATTCCGTGTCTGCGGCAGAGGTCAGCCG
Source organism: Rhizobium sp. NZLR1 (assembly GCF_017357385.1). Lineage (NCBI taxonomy): Bacteria > Pseudomonadati > Pseudomonadota > Alphaproteobacteria > Hyphomicrobiales > Rhizobiaceae > Rhizobium > Rhizobium sp. NZLR1. The sequence continues at coordinate 1,205,129 of NZ_CP071632.1, forward strand.
CCTTTGCGCCAGCCTCCTGCTCACGCAGCACACCGATGATCTGCTCTTCTGTAAATCTCTGCTTCTTCATTCGTCCGTCCTTCGTAAGGCCGGACTCTAATCAATTCTGGAAGAAATTCGCAGTGGCAGGTCATAAGTCCTGTAATCGTCATATGTCGAAGCCCCGTTCGAGCACAACATCAACGATCAACCGGCAGTCCGGAAGGTGGGGGTAAAACAGAGCTTACGGTAAAAACTCATTGATTTAAAATGATTGTTTTGGCCAATCGGCGTTTCGCAAAAAGCTATTTTATAAAACTCCAATAGGCTTGGTCAATTCAATCGCTGTCGGCGCGCGTTTAACGACTTTGCAGCGTTGTCCTCACTATCCCTGGGTGTAGCGTCCTGCCGATGGCATCGACGTCCGCTCTCGGCCCGGAGCGGACTTCCTTCTCAATGCAGCTAGCCGCAATCAGTCCCTCCTGGTTTGAGCCTGAATCGGCCTCGAACATTGACCTTTGCTTGTCTTCACGCCCGTAGTTGATGGCCCCTTGAATAGGTGGCATTATCATGAGCATGGGTTTAGACCGCAAACCGCAGGTACGCAGCACGACGCCGCCGTCGGAAAGTGTCATTGCGAGCTGGTACGAGAACGCCAGTTTACTCGATAGCTACAGCATTGACTTGAGCGCATCGGAACAGTCGAGCATGCGCGAGCTGGCGACGCGGACACTCGTCAATCCACCCGCGTGGCAAAAGGCGTTGATCGCGCTGCGTGACGCCATGGTTACGCCCTTTCGCATCAAAACCTCCGATACGGTCAGGACGTCCCGGGATAGCCATGAACGGGTGGACTTCTTCCCGGTGCACTGGGAGGCCAAGGACGAAATTGTGCTCGGTACGGATGACCGACACCTGGACTTCCGGCTATCTCTGCTCCGACGGCATTCTCCAATAGGCACGTTGCTCATCGCGACAACCGTTGTGCATACCCACAATGCCTTGGGCTTCACCTATCTCAACGCGATCAGGCCTTTTCATCACCTCGTGGTCAGGGCCAACCTGGCACGCTGTGCACAAACACAACCGCAGTAGAGCTGCAGAAACCTCGAATTTCGAACGATAAAACACGGCGGGGCGAACCCGCCCTGTGCTTCTTCCCACACAGTCCACTCTGAAAAGCCCTGCCATTCCAGGCCAACCGCATGGGCAGAATTCTTGATTTTCGCACGATGCCGTCAACCCCCTTATCAGTTTGGCGACGGTTGGGAGAGCCGCAACACCGGTTTCCAGCACCCAAGGCTGCTTAGCTGCCATTCTTGCTGGTTGAAGGTCCTACTTCATGATCGCCAGTGCTGCTCATCCAAAGGACGGACAATAGGCAGCCCAACCCTGCCACGGCGAACATGCATCCCATGGGAGCGGGCGTTCCGTTGGCGAAGAGGCCAACAGCCGCTGAGCCGCCTATACCGCTACCGTATTGGATGGCACCGAGGAGTGCCGAAACCGTTCCCGCGCGATGCGGGAAATCCGCCAATGCGCCGGAGATCGAATTGGCAACGATGAAGCCGTTCATCCCGATAAAGAGCCAGGTTGATATCGCCAATCCCCATACGCCGCCAAGACCAGTGAAGGTAACCACGGCCACGACAAGTCCGGTAATCGCTGCACCGATAGCACCGATCAACAGCATTCGGTCGCTACCCAGCCGAGTGACCAGTCGGGCATTGATCTGGTTTGAGATCATGAGCCCCACGATTCCCACTGCGAACAGCAATGCGTATCTCTCAGGCGACAAGCCATAGAAGTCGATAAACGCAAAAGCCGAACTGGCTATATAGGCAAAGGTGCCGCTGAAGAAGAACCCGGCCGTGCCCGCGTAGCCGACAAGCTTTCGGTTTCGGAGGAGTGAGCCATAAGCAGCTAAGGCTTTGGTCAGGGGTTCATGGTTCCTGTTGTCTGATGCCAGAGATTCCGGCAGCGTAAATAGGCCCGCCAAGGTCGCCATACCGATCACGACGAGCACCCAGAAGATGACTTGCCACGAGCCGAACACAAGGATTTGGGCTCCAAGGCTTGGTCCCGCCAATGGTGCAATAGCCATAACCGTTATCAGGGTCGACAGAACGCGTGCCGCGCGATCTCTGCCGTAGAGATCACGGACAATGGCTCTGGATAGCACTACGCTCGCACATGCCCCAAGCGCCTGAATGATCCGCCAACCAATCAATTGCCATCCGTCCGTGGCGAGGGCACACCCTGCCGAACCGATAATGAATATGACGATCCCAATCGCTATCGGCATACGGCGCCCGAAGCGGTCGCTGATCGGCCCCCAGAAGAGTTGGCCCAGGCTGAAGCCGATAAGATAGCCCGACACCGTCCATTCCAGAGTGCTCTGACTGGCACCGAGCGACGCGCTCATATTGGGAATGGCGGGCAGATAGAGGTCCGTCGAGATCGCCGCAAAGGCCATCAGCGTGCTGAGGATCGCCAGTCGTTGAAATTCCCGCAGACGCGAAGGTGTCGATACACTGCTCCCGATCCGCTCTGCTACCGTGCGCTGCTCGTCCATGTGATCTCGTCCCAAATCGCCGCAGTTTCGCTTATGCCAACGGCAGCCTGCCCGTGGGTGCACCGCGGTTCGTGCAATTGGCAGATGACCGGGCGGCTCGCGGCGATTGGCCGCGAGCCCATTGATCAGCGGTTGATCATGCTCTGCTGCTGGACATTGTAGCGTTCACCCTGGATCTTCACCGCAGCAAGAACCTTTGCCAGATCCTGTCTGTCCTCCTCGGTCAGCTCGACGTCCGCGCCGCCGACGTTCTCCGCGAGACGATGCAGCTTGGTGGTGCCGGGGATCGGAACGATCCAAGGCTTTTGCGCCAGCAACCATGCAAGGGCCACCTGAGCCGGCGTTGCACTCTTGCGCTCGGCGATGCGCCCCACCAGTTCCACGAGCTTCAAGTTAGACTGGCGAGCTTCTTCGGTGAACCGAGGCAGCGTGCTGCGAATATCGCCGTCACCGAAGCTGGTGCCGGTGTCGATCTTGCCGGTGAGGAACCCCTTGCCGAGCGGGCTGAAGGGGACGAAGCCAATCCCCAGTTCGTTAAGGGTCGGCAGGATCTCGTTCTCTGGTTCGCGCGTCCACATGGAGTATTCGCTCTGCAGGGCAGTGACCGGGTGAACGGCATTGGCACGGCGGATGGTATCGACCCCTGCCTCGGACAGACCGAAGTGCTTCACCTTGCCTTCTGCCACCAGGTCCTTGACGGCACCGGCGACGTCCTCGATAGGGACATTGGGATCGACGCGATGCTGATAGAACAGGTCGATCACGTCGGTCTTGAGCCGCTTGAGCGACTGCTCTGCGACGAAGCGAATACGTTCGGGACGGCTGTCCATTCCCGCTCGCGCGTTGCCATCCTTCATGCCGAACTTAGTGGCGAGCACTACGTCCTTGCGGAATGGAGCGGCGGCGTCGCCCAGCAGTTCTTCGTTTGCCGCACCATAGGTCTCGGCGGTATCAAAAAAAGTCACACCGCGATCATGCGCGGCGCGGATCAGCGCAATGGCGTCATCGCGATCCGTCGCCGGGCCATAACCAAACGAAAGGCCCATGCATCCCAGGCCGATGGACGAGACGTTCAGTTCTTCGCGACCCAAAACTCTCTTCTTCATCTAAAATTCCTTTCCTCATCTAACGAGACGAAACTAACGGATTTCCCACTGAACGATAATCCGCTGATATGCGCATGATTTCAGAAACGGAGCTCATGAATGGCGCAGGACAACATCCAGGACCTCGTGGCATTTCTCGCCGTCGCGAGAGAGCGCAGTTTCACGCGTGCCGCTGCCAAGTTGGGTGTCTCTCAGTCCGCCGTCAGCCACACAGTCAGGGAACTGGAAGCGAGGCTGGGGCTCAGGCTGCTCACCAGAACGACCCGAAGCGTTGCGCCGACCGAGGCCGGCGAGCGCTTGCTTCGCACGGTTGGTCCTTACGTAGACGGCATAAAGCACGAGTTCGATGCGCTCAGCGAACTTAGAGACAAACCTTCGGGCAAGGTCCGATTGACCTCTGACGAAAACGCAGCGGAATCCATCCTATGGCCGACCATTCATCGCCTGTTGCCCGAATATCCTGACATTGAGGTCGAGGTCGTAGTCGACTACGGCCTCAGCGACATCGTGGCCGAGCAGTATGATGCTGGCGTACGGTCCGGGGGATACATCGCCAAGGACATGATTGCAGTGCGCATCGGACCGGACATGCGCATGGTGGTGGTCGCCTCACCGACCTATCTGGAAAGCCGGGAGCTTCCGCTCGATCCCAAGGATCTCACCTCCCATGACTGTATCAACCACAGGCTTCCGACCTACGGCGGCGTCTATCCGTGGGAGTTCCGCAAAGATGGCAGAGAGGTCAATGTCCGCGTCAAAGGGCAGCTCGTGTTCAACACCGCTCACATGATCCTTCATGCGGTGCTTGCTGGCCACGGCCTGGCCTATATGCCGGAGCAAATGGTGGTGCAGCGCATCCAGAATGGGCAGTTGGTCCTGCTGCTCGACGACTGGAGCCCCACCTATTCCGGATATCACATCTATTATCCAAGTAAACGGCAGGCCACACCGGCTTTCCAAGCGGTGATCAAAGCGCTCCGCTATCCACAGAGACACTCATTCGCAGTCGATTGATGAATTTCCTCATCACGGCTAGAAGAGCTGCCGATCTAATCGTTTCCTCGACTGCTTCCTAAATATGAAGGTCTGAGCGGACACCCCCATAGACCCACTTTCCTGACTGCCTGCAGAACAGCGCAGCCATTGTTCGCTGAACACGAGAAAGGAAACGCCAGAGCAAAACCCTGGCGTTTCGGTTCAGGCCACAAGACCCTTGGTCAGCTCCAGCGCCTGCCGCTCGAACAGTCGGCGATAGATGCCGTCGCTGCGCCGGATCAGCGCCTGATGATCGCCCTCTTCGACGATCTTGCCCTTGTCGAAGATCAGCAGCCGGTCGAGCGCCCGCACCGTCGATAGCCGATGGGCGATGACAAGTGTGGTGCGGCCGTCCATCAGGCGTTCCATCGCCTGCTGGATCTGCACTTCGCTCTCGCTGTCGAGGCTGGAGGTCGCCTCGTCGAGGATCAGGATCGGCGCATCGGCCAGGAAGGCGCGGGCGATGGCGACGCGTTGCCGCTCACCGCCCGAGAGTTTGACGCCGCGTTCTCCCACCATCGTCTCATAGCCCTTCGGTAGGCTCAGAATGAAGTCGTGGGCGCTCGCCTGTTTCGCCGCCTGCTCGATTTCCCGCCGCGAGGCGTTCGGCCTGGAATAGGCGATGTTTTCGGCCAGCGTGCGGTGAAACAGGATCGGCTCCTGCTGGACGATGGCGATCTGGCCGCGCAGGCTTGCTTGCTCGACCCTGGCGATATTCTGCCCGTCGATGCGGATTGCGCCCGAGTTCACGTCGTAAAGGCGCTGGATGAGCTTGACGAAGGTCGTCTTGCCCGAGCCCGAATGCCCCACCAGCCCGACACGCTCGCCCGGCTCGATGACGACCGAGAAATCCTCATAAAGCGGGCTGGGATGCGCGCCGTATTGGAAGGTGATGTGATCGAAGACGATCTCGCCCTTGCCAATCCTGATCGGTGTGGCGTCCGGCCTGTCTTCGATGCCGAGCGGCATCTTGTCGAGCAGCACCAGCTCTTCCATGTCGTTGACGGCCCGTTGCAGATTGCGGATGTCCTGACCGACATTGCGCAAATAGCCCTGCAGGACGAAGAACATCGCCAGCACGAAGGTCACATCTCCAGGCGTCGCCAGCCCCTGCTGCCACATGACGAGGCCCGTTCCCAGAATGCCGGCCTGCATGGAGACCATCATGAAGCCCTGGATCGTGCCGCTCAATGTGCCGCGCTTCCATGTCCGCCGCGTGCGCTTGTCCCACCTGCCGAGCACATGGCCGAGCCGGATCTCTTCGCGGTTTTCGGCGCCGAATGCCTTGACCACCGAATTGCAGCTGATCGCATCGGCCAGCGCGCCGCCGAGCTTGGTATCCCAGGCATTGGCAAGCCTTGCCGCCGGCGACACGAAGCCCATCGAAAGCGCCACGGTGACGCCGATATAGATCAGCGATCCCAGGCCGACGATCAGCCCCATGATCGGCCAGTAACTGCCGAGCACGATGCTGGCGCCGACCAGCATGACGATCGACGGCAATAGCGCCACCAGCAGCAGGTCGTTGAGCGAATCCAGCGCCCACATGCCGCGGGTGATCTTGCGCACCGTCGAACCGGCAAAGCTGTTGGCGTGCCAGTCGGTGGAGAAGCGCTGCACCTTGTGGAAACCACCATTGGTGACATCCGCCATGGTGCGCAGCGTCAGCCGGATGATGCCGTTGAAGATGAAATAACGCAGCGCCACGCTGCTGAAGCCCAAAGCCACGACGATGACGAAGGCGCTGAGCGCGCCGTCGGCCGCATTCGTGCCGGCGATGGCATCGACGATCTGGCCGGAGAAGACCGGCACCATGACTTCGGCCAGCGTGCTCGATATCACCAGCACGATGATCAGCCCCACCAAAGCAGGCCGGTGGGTCCAATGATGAAAGATAAAGCCGAGCACGTTGCGATAGGCATCGGCGCGGAAATCGAGCTTCTTGCGAGTCATTTGAACCAACCCGGCCGCATATTGGCAACCGGTCCTCAAAATCGAGAGTGAATTGGCACAGCCCAAACGGGAGACGAAATGATCCCGTCAGATCAATCGGGCTATGAAGGGAGTGAAAACCGCATGTCGGGCGCGCCTGAGGCGGGCCGCGAATGGAAATGACCTAGTGTCGGGACATTCCACACGGGAGGATTTTGGTGAATACTGCTGTCATGCAACGCCTCCCTTATGTTCGATCTGACGCGGTAAGCCTCTTGTAGCGAAGGCGATCGCCGTTGCCAACCGGGAATTTACAACCTGACAGAAAGTGATGCGGAAACGACACAATCTGGAACGTGCAGGTTTAGGCAGTGGCGCTTGCCGAGTGCTGGGGGCAGGTTCGTCGAGCCCGAGGCGGACAGGCTATGGCAGACGCGAAAGGTCGGTCGGCTCCGGTTTTGCACCCGCTGCCGTCAACATCGCGTGCACCTGGCCGCGGTGGTGGGTCTGGTGGTTGAACAGTTCGACGGCACAGTGCGCCTTTGGCCTCTCGACCCGCGTTGCACCATCGCCGGGATACCAGACGAGCATGCCGTCAAGCTCTGCGTCGCGCAATCCTGCGGCCCACGCTTCGATTTCCGCATTGCGTTGCAGACGCAGTGTCTTGAACTCATCCCAATCCGATGGGCTTGTCAGCGAGTGCTTGATGGTTTCCTCGGGGCGCCCATTGCCCTTCAATCGCTCCAGTATCAGGGCGTCGGCCCAATAAAGATGGTTCAGCGTCGCGGCGATCGATTGGAAGAACGCCCCTCGATCCTTCCAGCGCTCCGCAGGCGTAAGCCCATCGGCGGCAGTCACCAGAGAGCTGTTCTGCCAGCTGTTGTAACGGGCCATAAGTCGGCAATATCCGGCTGAGATCATTGTCTCGGGCTCCAATGGTTGGCGATGTTGGGTGGAGATAGGCGAATGGTCGGAAAAACCCATAGGGGTTGTTGCTGACTGTTGCGATGACAGCAAGGGGCGCTTCTGCGTCATGATCGCTCTTGGCCCTTTGCAGTCTTGTGGTGCCGTCGCGAAGTGACAGGTCAGCCCGCCCGCAAAATCCTCAGCGTTCGCGCCGCAACGTCCTATATCGTGGCAGGAGAGAGAACTGATAAGTTGGATTCGCCATGAACGAAATCGGGTGTTTGCTTGGCGTCGGCAAGGAAGCCGAGGTGTTCGCATTCGGAGAACTGGCACTCAAGCTCTACAAGCCGGAAGTGTCGAAAGCATCCTCATTCAGAGAGGCTGCTCACCTTGCTGTCGTCGAGAGGAATGGGTTATCCGCTCCTAGAGTTCATGCCGTGAATGAATATGATGGCCGCTGGGGCGTGGTCATGGACCGGGTGCAAGGTCCGTGTTTAGGCGATGTGATGCCATCCACGGACCGGATGCCGATGCTCAACAAGATGGCGCGGTTACATCGCCAAATTCACGCATGTCCCGGTCATGGACTGACTTCCATGAAGTCCAGACTGGCGGCCAATATTCGACGCGCCAGTTTGTTGGACGATGCGCTGCGTGAGCGGCTAATTCGCCAACTTCATGACTTGCCGGACGGCGACTGCCTCTGTCACGGAGACTTCCATCCATGGAACGTGATTGGAGATATCGTGGTGGATTGGCTCGATGCCTGCACGGGCGATCCGTTAGCGGACGTGTGCCGGACGTATGTTTTGTCGCGCCATGCTGCGCCCGAATTGGCGAACGACTATGTCGAAGCCTACGTTTCCGAAGCTGGGATAAAGGCCCACGATGTATTCGCCTGGCTGTCGCCGGTCGCCGCGGCGCGCCTGGCGGAGGGCGTGCCGGATGAGGAAGCCGAATTGCTCCTCCTCGCTGGTGATATCAACGCAGGTCGCTGAGGGGCCTGTGTCGGCAATACCAGGCATGTATCCGTTGGCTCGTTTCTGCCAGAACCTCTCGCCTGCTAATTGGTCCAGGACTGCCGTGCGATCTGCGACCGACCAGTGGCAGCTTAGCAGCGTCGTCTTGGCCGAGCTGGTCCGACTTGTGCCGATCGGGAGCTTGGTTTACGCAAGTCGCATCGGGTTAGTCGAGGATGCCGCTAGTGGGATGGGAAGCACTAGAGCTGTGGGACAAAGACGCGGCTCGCATCGAAAAGCTCTCTGGCGGAGTTGCCAATGATGTCTGGAGCGTTCGCGTCCACGGGCAACTTGCAGTCGGTCGTCTGGGTATCAGGAGCGACGCTGATCTCGCGTGGGAGGCCGAGCTCCTACGCCATCTTGACAGCGAAGGTCTGAGCGTGCCGGTGCCGATCCCGACGGCCGATGGCCGCCTGTTCGCCGATGGCCTGATGGTGATGGAATACATCCATGGCGGGCCACCCGAGACGGAGGCCGACTGGCGTCGCGTGGCCGAGACACTCCGCGAGCTGCATCGGTTGACGCAGGGCTGGCAGCAGCGCCCCGGTTGGCGATCCTCGACTGACCTCCTGCACGCCGAAACCGGGACGAGGATCGATCTTGCCGCGATGCCGCCAAATGGCGTCGCTCGATGCCGAGCGGCGTGGGCGCGGCTTATCGGTCGCGAGACAAGCGTCGTCCACGGCAACCCCAATAACCCTGGCAACATCCGCATGACCGCGAACCGCGTCGCACTGATCGACTGGGATGAGTCGCATGTTGACGTCCCCGACCTTGACCTCGTCCTGCCCTACAATGCCGCCGGTCTGGAAGGCAGTGCCAATGACATTGCCGCCCAAGCATCGGCCGCATGGGAAGCCGCCGTCTGCTGGGAGGACGAATACGCTATCAAGCGACTTGCCGAAGTTCGAGCGGTCTAAGCAACGGCCCGCCAAGTATGGCGCGGCCTCAACCCCAAGAGAAGGCTAGAGCCCAGGCCAGACCCCGCCATCGAGCCGCAGGTTTGTGCCGGTGATATAACCGGCGCGCGGGCTGGCGAGGAAGCAGATGGCGTCGGCAATCTCCTCGAGCGTTCCCACCCGTCCGATCGGCACCTGGGCGAACATCGGCAGCACGCTCTGCTCGATCTCCGTCCACGGCGCATCCGGGGCAAGCCCCTGGCTGATCGCAGCCTTGCGGAAGGCTTCATCGAGGCTGATGCTATGGATCGTCCCGGGTGAAACGGTATTTGCGGTAATGCCGTCCATGGCGACGGCCTTGGCGAGCGAGGCGGTCATTGCGATCATCGCCGCCTTTGCCGCCGCATAGTCCGGCTTCCTGGGCGGAGGCATCAGCCCGGCAAGGCTGGAGATGTTGACGATCCTTCCCCATTTCGCCTCCCGCATGGCCGGCAACAGCCGGGTGGTGATCCTGAGAGCCGCAAGCACATTCCGGTCATAGCTCGCCGCCCATGTCTCCGGCCGCGCCGTCGCCCAGTCTTCCGTTCCACCGGAGCCGCCGGCATTGTTGACGACAATCTCGACGGGGCGAACGAAGGCCTGCGCCTCCTCGGCCAGGCGTTGCACAGCGTCTTCATCCGTCAGGTCGCCGATCACCGTATGCGCCCGCCCGCCGCCGGTGATGATATCGTGAGCGACCTCCTCGGTCTTCGTCCTGTTGCGGCCGTGGACGATGACGATGGCGCCCTCGCGCGCCAGCCCTCGAGCTACGCCTTCGCCGATGCCCTTGCTGCTGCCGGTGACCAGCGCAACCTTCCCATCAAGTTTCAAATCCACGGCGCAACTCCTATGTTTGAGAGATCGGATTAAGAGGACAGGACGATGGATGAGGCAATTACGCACTTAAAAGTGCCCATGGACCGGGGGGAAAGGCATGCCTGCCTCGGGCCGGATGGATCGGTTGCCCATGTCACCAGGGTCCTGCGCATGATCAGCGGACGATGGAAGCTGCCGATCCTGTTTCGTCTGTTCGCCGCGCCATCGATGCGGACGTCGCAGCTGATGCGCGACATTCCAGACATCTCCCAGAAGATGCTGACGCAACATCTTCGGGAGCTGGAGAACGACGAGCTGGTGGCGAGGCAAGACTTTGGCGAGCAGCCGCCGCATGTCGAATATCGGCTGACCGATGCCGGCCGCGGCCTGATGCCGGTGATGATCGCGCTCCGGGAATTTTCCCGCTCTCATTCCCGATAAGGCTGGGCGCTGCTTTCACAACCGGGGCAGGCCATCGCGCGCTAGGCTTTAGGCGCCGATTTTCCCGACAAGCTCCCATATGTCGACCTTCTCGGCGCGTCCCTTGACCGGGGCCAGGCCGAAGGCGCGGAAGGCGAAGCGGTCGGCGACGGCGTCGCGGGTGGCGGCGCTTGTCAGGATCGATGTGTTCAGTTCCTTGTTCATGCCTTCCAGCCGTGACGCGACATTGATCGTATCGCCCATCGCCGTGTACTGCTGACGCGAAATCGCGCCGAAGCTGCCGACGACGGCCGGGCCGGTGTGCAATCCAAATCGCGTCAGGAGCTCGGGGCGGCCATTGCTGAGATTGGCTTCGTTCAAGCCGTCGACCGCCGCTTTCATCGCCAGTGCGCATCGACAACCATGTTCGGCATGGCTGATATCGTCGACCGGGGCGTTCCACATGACGAAAATGGAATCGCCGAGATATTGCACGACTGCCCCGCCATTGCGCTCGGCGATGGTGTTCAGCAGTTCGAAATAGGCAGACAGCGTGTCGACCACTTCCTCGGGCGAATGCTGTTCCGCGATGGTCGTGAAGTCCTTGATGTCGGTGAACAGCACGGTCACATCCTGTCGTTTTGCCCTGACGATCGCTCTCGTCTCGGGATTGACGATCTGCCGGACCACTTCACGCGGGACATAAAGCGCAAACTGAGCGATGGCATGACGACTGGCCGCCAGCGCGCTCGCCAGCGTGTTGATCTCGCTGATCCAGGAGTGGGACATCGGTTTCTCGCCGACTTCCAGATCGCCGATCCTGCGCGCCTCGTCCGCCAGCCGATAGAGCGAGCGGCTGACCATGCGCGACAGCATCACCGAGGCGCCGACACCGGCGAGCACGAAGGCGGCGGCAACGAAGAGATTGCGCAGCAACAGCCGATTGGCCTCCGCCACCAGGTCCTCCAGCGGCACGACGATTGCCGCCACGCTGCCCTCGAACAGGCCGGACACGCTGACCGGGGCGATCTGCACCAGATAGGTTTCGCCATCGAAATCGACCCGTGCCAGGCCGCCGCCTGCAAAGGCCGGATCCTGCCTGAGCCGCGCCACGGTTTCGAGGCTCGGGTCGAAACTGTTTGCCGTTACGGCAAAGGCGCCTGATGTTCTCGACCATAATCCGATGATCCTGCTCATGATAGCAGGGTCGGAATGGGCAACGAGATTGCCGCCGGCATCGACGATGTAAGCCCGGGCTCGCGGTGAAATCTGACCTGCGTCCAGCAGGCGGCTGACGGTCTGCAGGTGAATGTTGATGCCGAGGACCACCTGGCCATCGTCCCGCATCGGGGCTGCGATCGTCAGCGTCGGAACATTGAGAGGTCGGGTGACATAGGGTCCGACGGAAACCGGCACGCCGTCTTGAACGACCGATTGATACCAGGGGCGTTGCCGCGGATCGTAAGATGTATCCTCGCCATTCCGCTCCCCGATCACTAGTGCATCCCGATCGAGAAAACCAAGCGTCGAGATGATGTCGGCCGCTTGTCTGCGTGCGATCATTCTGATCGCGAAGGCCGTGCCATCGGGTGCGGCAAGCGTCTGGCGGACGTCGCGCCGGGCAGTATTGATCACCTGCAGGTAGGAGCCATCGGGATAGCCGGCGTAAACGCTGGTGGCGTTCGGGACGTTGCGCAGAACCTCCTGAAAGAATTGCTGTTTTGCCTTGATATCCTGAGGCGGTGGCGAAACGAGCTGCGGCAGGGTGGATGCCAGCGCCACGGCCTCGGTGCCGCCCTGCAGCGTATTCCGGTATCCCTCGATCAGCCGCAAGCTCATCGCGCGCATCTGCTGCGCGCCGGCGCTGACCGCAGCATCGCTTCCGTGGCTGAATGCCATCCAGATGATCGGCGCCGACGTGCAAAGCAGCGACGCGACGACCAGGACGCCGAGATGCAGTCTTAGGGGTTTGGACCAGCGCACGCGATTTCCCCCGAAATGCGGACACGTCTCGGCAGTTATAGCTCAATGCCCGTCTTGTGGGGCCTGTCTTCGGCAAGCAGGAATGAACAGACCCAACGATGCCAGCTAACTGCTTTTTGAAGGCTTGCACAAGCCGCTGATATCAGTTCTCCCGCCCTGGAGAGAACTTCGCTGTCGCTGCAGAATGTCGCGAGGGCTCAGCGCTTATAGTCGGGCTCGCTGCGATCGAGCGCGCGTTTCACCGCCTCCAGATGGAGCCGGGCCGACTCCGGATCTCCTTCGCGCATCTGCCGATACGCCGCTTCGGCGATCTCAGGCGCGACGGCAAGGACCTGGCGCCCGGTCGACAGGGCGAGCGTCTGCACCTCGCAGGCGCGCTCGAGATAATAGAGGTCGTCCCAGGCCTCGGCGATATTGGCTGCGCAGACCATCACGCCATGGTGCTTCATGAAGACGATGTCGGCATCGCCGAGCGCTGCAGCGATGCGATCGCCCTCGCGCGCGTCGAGCGCCAGACCGTTGTAATCCCGGTCGACGGCCGTGCGTCCATAGAATTTCAACGCGGTCTGCCCTGCAAAGATCAGCGGATCGCCTTCGGTCATCGAAAGGGCGGTGGCATAGGGCATATGCGTGTGGAACGCCGCCTTGGCGCGCGGAATGTTCTTATGGATCCTGGCGTGGATGTAAAAGGCGGTGGCCTCGGGCTGACCGCTGCCCGACACGACGTTGCCGTGAAAATCGCAGATCAACAACATCGAAGCCGTCAGTTCGGCGAAAGCGTAGCCGTAGGGATTGACGATGAACAGGTCGTCATAGCCGGGAACCACCGCCGAGAAGTGGTTGCAGATCCCTTCCTCCATGCCGAGCCGCGCCGCCATCCGGAAGCAGGCCGCCAGATCCACGCGCGCCTGCCAGATTTCCTCCGTATCGAGTTTCGGCTGGTTGGGGCCGGCGGCAGGCGAGGGGGTCGTGTTGAGCGAGTGGGCCATGGGATCGTTTCAGATGGGTGTCGCGGAGAGGGCGGTTATTTGAATTACGCCCGCATGACCCTGGCATCAAGCCGGCTGGAATGAAACGCAAGCGTGCCGGTTAATAAAGCGTCCGCTTGTATGCATCTTCGAGATCGGCATCGATTTTCCGCATCTCATCCTCATCGCTTGGCGCGCCAGTCGTCTCATCCAGAATGATCTTTACAAGGGACGGCATCTCGGTGCGATCCTGAAGATGATCCGGGTTCCACAAGTGCGAGCGCCGGAAGGCCTTGGCGCAGTGAAGAAAAACCTCATTCACCTTGACGACGATCGCGAGTTTGGGAGCGCGGTCGTTGACACTCATGCTTTGCAGAAGTTCAGGGTCAGTCATCAAAGTGGCGTAGCCATTCACGCGCAATGTGTCGTCAAAGCCCGGAATGATGAACAACAGCCCGACGCTCGGATTGGCGAGAATATTGACTAAGGTGTCGAGGCGGTTATTGCCGGGCCGGTCCGGTATCGCCAGCGTCCGCTCGTCAAGTATTTTGACGAAGCCCACAGGATCACCGCGGGGGCTGACATCGGCTTTTCCATCCGGGCTCTGCGTGCCGATGCACAGGAATGGCGAACGCCTGATAAATTCTTGCGCATGTTTGCCGATAGTGTCCTGACACTTCTGAATGGCCAGAGCATGTGTCGCCTCGAACAGACCTCGAAGAGCTCGCTCATCTCTTATGGCGAAATCTGGATTGACCTTGAACTCCTTCATTCCATTTGCCTTTCGAGTTGCGTTATTGGCTTGATCAGCCTTGCGCCATAATGATGTACGTACCTCATAATGTCGCGGTTTGTCAATGTCCGTAACGCGGCAGAGGGTGGGAGCGGTTTCGCCAGACCCGCCGCCGGCGCACTCGACAGTACCGGCGATAATCGAGGCTGGGCCGTGGGGGTAATGACACTTTTCTTGCACCACACGTCGCTGGATTCACGAGGCTCATCCCACCCTCCGTCCTCCTCGGGCTTGACCCGAGGATCCACGCCGCCTCAATCCGCGACGGGCATGGATCCCAGGCTCAATGCCCGGGATGACGGAGGGTGGGGGGCGTTTTGCCAAAGGATATATCTGTGTGGCTGGTCGGAAAGAAATGGCGTCTGTGCCTTACCGCTGAAGCTCGGCATCATGAGCGTTTTTCAGTGCGTCGCATCCCCCAAGCTCTTTCGTAACGCTTGATGCCCACTCCTGCGCCTGCCGTTCGGAAATCGGTAGGTCAGGGACTTCAGTTTCAGCGAGAAACTGCAAGCTCGCTCCCTCCAATTTTGCGATCGCCTCCTCAACGTCCGAATATATCTGCGTTCCTGGAGGACAGCCCTGCTTTTGGATATATCCCAAAAATCGTGGACGCATCGGCTTCGGCTCTGCCCCGCAATATTTCTCCGCCAGGACATGCACCATCAGTGCGTAGTCGATTCCCATGAATCGCGTCTCGATCGGTTCGTTCAGCTTGATACTGTTTCAGCAAAATTTGGGAGATTCGGCATTGGCGGCAACAAGCGGCACGCAGGCAAATATTACGCCGCAGACATAACGAAACAAATCACTTCCCTCCCACATTTTCCAGGCGCGACGACTTTCCTTGTTTGGGAACGAGGCCATCGAGCAGGAAGTCGAGGCCTTTGCTGAAAGCACCGTCCCAGTCATTGTCCAACAGCAGACCAGAGCGTTCGATTGTCGGGTAGTGTTGGCTGAGGCTTGCGAGGCGCTGCTGCGCGGCGGCTCTGTCCTCGTCCGAGAGCTCGAAGCTTGCCCTTGTGGTGGTGGCGCCGATCACATAGTTCCACAGCGACCATATTGCGACGTTCAAATCCGCGTCCGCCACGCCGGCTCTGGACAAGGTTCTGCCCAGCAGTTCCAGGCGAGAAAGGATGTTCGGGCCGAGCGCCCGGCGCGGCAAGAGCGATGCCGACCAGGGATGGCGCAGCATGCCGGCACGCCAGTCTTCAAGCATGTGAACCACGTCGCCGCGCCAGTCTTCCGACGCATCGATTGGCGCCGGGCCGCGATATTCGAGCACCGAATCGAGCGCCAGATCAAAGACCTGCTCCTTGTTGCCGACGTGCCAATAGAGGCTCATCGCGCCGGCCCCGAGGCGATCGGCCAGCCGACGCATCTTCAATCCGTCCAGCCCTTCGGTATCCAGCAGTTCGACCGCCGTCGCGACGATCCGTTCGAGAGAAAGAGGCGGTTCATGGCGCGGTTCAGGCCCGGACTGGGGCAACGGAGTTTTCCGTTGAGACTGCTTGCTCCGAGCGCCGCTGCGTTTGGCTGCCATCCGATTTCCTTAGTGAACAAAACGTCAATTTAAGCCGACAAAGCGACGAATGTCGATGCTGACGGATTGACTCGTACATTGTACGATGCGAGTTAATCGTACAATGTACGAGCCAATCGTATAGGCAACAATTCGACGTTCAAACCTGCAGGCCGTGGGGGAGGTTCCCCTCAGTCCTCAACGCCCAAGAGAATTCATGTCACGCGCAATCACGCATCTGCTCATCGGAGGGCTCATCATCATGACCATCGGAATTTCCGCTGCGACGAAAGCCAACGAGAACGATCTCAAGCTGACCATCGTCAATCCGAAAAACCTCTACGATCCCTCGCCGAACGGCTACAGCACGGCGGTGATCGTGCCGAGGGAAGGCCGGCTGGCCTACATCTCCGGACAGGGCGGCCAGGACAGCACCGGCGCCTTGTCGCCAGACTTCGCCGTCCAGGTGAAGCAGGCCTACGCCAATCTGCGCACTGCCCTCGATGCGCTTGGCGCCAGGCCCGATCAGGTCGCCAAGCTGACGGTCTTCGTGGTCGATCACGATATGTCCAAGCTTCAAGTGTTGACGGAGAACGTCAGGGAGATGTTCGGCGCTGCACTGCCGGCGCAGACGTTGATTCCCGTTCCCAAGCTGGCGATCGACCCCATGCTCTTCGAGGTCGAAGCCG
Organism: Rhizobium sp. NZLR1; assembly: GCF_017357385.1. NCBI lineage: Bacteria > Pseudomonadati > Pseudomonadota > Alphaproteobacteria > Hyphomicrobiales > Rhizobiaceae > Rhizobium > Rhizobium sp. NZLR1. The sequence goes on from NZ_CP071632.1 coordinate 1,221,807, forward strand.
TCGTCATCTTGGAATAAGGATGGCTGGAATAGCGGGCGGCGCAAGCTCCGGCAGTCCGCCCGTCAATCTGCCTCCGGCTGCCCGGGAAGCTGTTTGTAAGCCGTCAGAATGGCCTTGATCAAGCCCGGGAAGCGCTCGTCCAGCTCGGCGCAGCGGGTTTGATTGCGCATCTCCACGCCCTGGCGCTCGCTCAGGATCAGCCCAGACTCGCGCAGCACTTTGAAGTGGTTCGACAGCGACGACTTCGGGATGACCCGCTCGCCGAGCTGGCCGAGCGCAGAACAGGTCCCGCCGCAGCCGGCGCCGGAAAGCCACGCGAAAATTGCGGCGCGCTCCGGATCGGAAAGCGCATAAAGGACCGCTTCGGGGCGGATGTCCTCTAATGCTGGGTGAAAGAGCGGTCTCATGAATTTTATATAGCGACCCTTGACATTAAGATCAACAGTTCCGAATTTCTGAACTACGGAACAAGGCCGTCAGTGTCGATGGCAGTCCGGGTCAGAAGGAATTGGATATGGCAAAGCTCACGGGAAAGGTCGCTGTGGTAACCGGGGCCTCCAAGGGCATCGGTGCCGCGATTGCCAAGGCCCTTGCGGCGGAAGGTGCGCAAGTGGTGGTGAACTACGCTTCGAGCAAGGCCGGGGCAGACGCGGTGGTTGAGGCGATCAGCGCCGCCGGCGGCAAGGCGATCGCGGTACAGGGCGATGTTTCCAAGGCCGAGCAGGCACAGGGCTTGGTCGATGCCGCCGTCAGGGAGTTCGGCAAGCTCGACGTGCTGGTCAACAACTCCGGTGTCTACGAATTCGCGCCGATCGATGAGGTGACCGAGGAACATTATCACCGCATGTTCGACGTCAACGTGCTCGGCCTTCTTTTGACCACCCAGGCGGCGGTCAAGCATCTCGGCGAGGGTGGCAGCGTCATCAACATCTCATCGGTGGTCACCAGCATGGCGCCGCCGGCCTCTGCGGTCTACACCGGCACCAAGGGAGCCGTGGAAGGCATCAACAGCGTGCTTGCCAAGGAACTCGGCCCACGCAAAATCCGCGTCAACGCCATCCTGCCGGGAATGGTCGAGACCGAGGGCACGCACACCGCCGGCGTCATCGGCTCGGATTTCCAGCAGGTCATCGTCGGCCAGACGCCACTCGGCCGCGTCGGCCAGCCGGACGATATTGCCGGCGTCGCGGTCTTCCTCGCTTCCGACGACGCCCGCTGGCTGACCGGCGAACGGCTGAATGCCAGCGGCGGCTTTCGCTAAGGCTGGTTGAAGGTTGCGCGCGCCTTGCCGGGCGCGCGCTCCCAGCCAGAGAAACGGGAGGTTGCCGCGGCCTTGCGGCACCCGCCCCCTCCTTCGAGGCTCCGGCCTTCGGCCCCCGCGCCTTAGGATGCGGCTCTCCTGAGCTTTCGCTTGACGGTTTTACCCGGGTGCCTGCGGCACGGACCAGGGAAAGATATCGCGTGATCGATTGCGCAATATCGCCAGAACCGCGTCCAAGACGCGCCGCGTCCCAGGTGGAAGCCGCGCTTTCCTGATATTGTCGCTGTCGCCGGCGACTTCCCAATGCGTCGCCTGGCCTTCAAGCTTCACCGCGGGTGTTTGCCTGGCTGCTGTCTTGCTTTCTCCAGCATCCAAACTACGGTGCCGACAGGGTGATTTGGGGATTGAGCGCGTGCGTTTGATTGCAGCTTTGGCGATTATAATCATATCGAGCCAGGTGGGAGCGGTTGCGTGTCCTCTCGACGATACCTTGAAGCTCTGCGTATTGAATGGCCGAAGCCTGGCTGCCCTGCACAGCGGCGTTGATCGAGGCGATTGGAAAGTCGACGCGATTTCTTCTCCGCCCAATGCAAGCTCGGAGCCAAGAACCGGCAGCGAGGTTTACACGATGCCGAGCGGGCAGCGGTTCGCCATGCTTTTTCGGGAATACCGAAACCTCTTTTCTGCCACTTGCTCGTTCAATTTTGTCTTAGCCTTGGGCAAGGGTGGTCAGGAAGGGATGCATTGTTCCAACGTTGAGCTTGAAGCCTTCGAAGCTGGGCTCTCTGCAGCCTCGCTGGGTCAGATAACGAAAGAGCGCAGGCAAAGCGGCACGGCCTATTTGATAGAGGGCCAAAACACGTGGATGACTGTGGTGGTCACAAACAGTGGCACGCCGCAAGACGTTTCGAATGCGTGGGTCGAGACTTCGGTCGTTAAAGCGCCTTAGGCAAAACTTCATCCGCTTGCAACTGACGCCTTGATCGCATTGCCGGACGCGTGGCCCGCGCTTTGGCTCATTGCCTGTCACGGCGTTTTCCCTGTGACATCAGCTGGCCGATGACAGCAGCCGGGAGCGCGTCGACGGCATAGCCAAACGTGCCGGCTGATCTCACTTCCTCGGCGGCCCGCATCAAAGCCCCGAGTGCTGCCCGCGCAAACGATCCGCCGACACTAACTCGCCGCACGCCGCCGGCCGAGAGTTCGGCAACGGAGTAACTCGGTCCGCGTAAGCCCATGACCACGTTGACAACGCCTTTCACACGCAAAGGGGTCCTTCGCCGGTGCGCTCCTACGCCGGGAAAGGGTTTCGCCACGCATCCAGTTCTTCAAGCCGTTCGTACCAGGTTTGGATATGCCGAAACTCGGCGAGGGGAATCTCGGCGGCGGCTGCATAAGGAAGTGCAGCGGCCAGCGCGAAATCCGCAACGGTCAGGGTCTTCCCGACGGCGACGCTGTTCCTCGCCAAATGATCGTCCAGCACGCGGCCATGGTGCCGAAAATTCGTCTTCGCATCTTCGATCAGGCCGACGTCAGGCTCTCCACCGAACAACGGCTTGATCAAGGTTTCAAACCACAGTGTTGCCCCGTGCCGGGTAAAATGACTGGCATCCCAACTCAACCAGCGGAGCACGTCGATCTGCCGGTGGTCATGCGGCCAGAAATCCGATGCAACGCTGTCAGACAGCCTGCACATGATGGCATTCGCTTCCCACAAGGTTCCGGCGTCATCCTGCAACACCGGGACTTTCCCGTTCGGGTTAAGCGCCAGGAATTCTGCGGTGCGCTGTTCTCCGCTTGCCAGGTCAATCCTGACGAACTCGACGTCGGCTTTAAGAAAACGAGCGGCGGCGCAGGCCTTCCGAGGATTGAGCGTCTCGCAATAGTATAGTTTCATCGCCGCCTTACGCATGATCCAGTCCTTCGGATTCTAGAAAAACGCCCAATCGCTCGAGGCTTTGCGACCAACCGGCTTCATGACCCTCAAGCGATGATGCGCTTTCAAATCCACTCTGCCGAAAAGTCATTTCAGTGCCTCCGTCGCTTTCCCTGAACGTGATCGTGACGACCGTTTCCGGGCTATTTTCGCCGGTCCCGCTCTCCCAGGCATGTGTGAAGACAAGCCTGTGTGGCGGCTCGACCTCCAGGTATTTTCCGCCGACCCAGTGCTCTTCTCCACCTGGCGCGATCAGACAGGCGCGGTGTCTACCGCCCGGCCGGACTTCAAGCTGGTCGCCCACCGCCTTGAAACCGTGAGGACCACTCCATTGCGCCAACGCTTTCGGGTCGGTCCATGCCCTGAAAACGAGATCGCATGGGGCATCGAACCTTCGCACAAGAACCAGGTCGCGGGTGTTGTCAGTGTCGATCTCCGGATTTGTCATTTTCGTATCCTTGTACCTTGGACAGATAGTCATCGAGACGATCAAAGCTTTGATCCCAGAAGCGTCGGTAATCGGCGATCCAATCAGCGATTGTCTTCAACGCGTCCGGCTCAAGGACGCGGGGACGCGAATTCGCTTCACGGCCGGAGCGGATCAATCCGGCCTGTTCCAGGACCTTGAGATGCTTTGATATGGCAGGCTGAGACAACTCGAAGGGATCAGCGAGTTCGGCCACGGTCGCCTTGCCGTGAGCAAGCCGCCCAAGAATTGCTCTCCTTGTGGGATCGGAGAGTGCGGAGAAAATCGCATCGAGCCTGTCGTCCATATATCACCATGCAGCTATATAGCCATATGGATATATTCTATGGAGCGAAATGTCAAAGGCAATTTTGCGGTAGATTGGCAGTGACGGGAAAGAAACTCACCCGTTGGCAACGAAGCGGGAAGTCCCGCGTCTGCAGATTCCCGCAACGGGAAAAACTGGGCCAAATGTGGTGCCCAGCTTTCCTGCGAATACGGCATCTGCTGTTCAGATCGCGTGAACAAGAAGCGCGCGACTTCCGCTGGCCTAGCTTCACATCGGCGGCATCGTTTCGAATTTCGCCGCGGTCGGATCGACCTGGTCCCAGCCAAGGCCGCTCTGGGTGTAGGTCACCATCTCGGGCTGGTATCTATCGGGATCGTTGAGGCTGGCGGCATGGATGGTGAAGAAGTCGGGCATGTAGGAGAAGGTCAGGTAGACCGGTGCGCCGCAGGCGGGGCAGAAGCCGCGGGTCTTGACGTTGCCATTGTCGGCGACCATGTCCCAATGCGTCGCCTGGCCTTCAAGCTTCACCGCCTGCCGGCTCGGGAAGGTCAGATAGGAGCCGTGCCCAGTGCCGCTGGTCTTCTGGCAGTCGCGGCACTGGCAGTCATTCATCGCGATCGGTTCGGCTGCGATCTCATAATGGATCGCACCGCAGGCGCAGCCGCCGGTGTAGGGCTTGCTCATGTCTCTCTCCTGATAAGGGTTGTTGGACGACGGGTTGGTCGCCTCAGTTCTTGCCTTCGGCGATGGCGCCGATGTTCTGGACGACCTTCTTCCAGCCTTCGCCCATTTTCTGGAAGGCGGTTTCGTTGCGAGGCAGCACGAAGCCGGAATGGATGAGGCGCAGCCGCGTGCCCTTTTCGACCCTGGTCAGGATGAAGGTGACCACGGTATCGAGCGGCGAGCCATATCCGGCGTTCTCCGCATGCCCGCCTTTCCAGGCATAGGCCAGACGTTCGTTTTCCGTCACCTCCAGCACCTGGCAGTGAATGGTGCCGTCCCAGGCGCCGGCCGGCGTCGTCTCGTAGGTGAAGCATTTGCCTTCCACCGGCTCGAAACCGGCCGGCACCATCAGCCAGCGGCCCATCAGACTGGCCGTGGTCAATGTTTTCCAGAGCGTCTCCGGCTGATGCGGGAAGATCTCGTCGATCACGATCTCCTGCGTGTCGGGCTTCAATGCGGTCTCGTTCATGGATCGATTTCCTTCAGCAATGTTCTGAGATCGGCAAAGCGTTCGCGCCAGAAGAGGCCGTAATGGCTCATCCAGTCGACAAGCGGCTCGAGGCCATCAGGGGCGGCACGGTAATAGACCTTTCGGCCTTCGGGACGCTCAGTGACAAGCCCCGCCTGCTTCAGCGCCTTGAGGTGTTGGGAAACGGCGCCTTGGGTGACGTGGCCTGCACGCGTCAGTTCGACGACGGTGATCTCGTCGGAGCGGACGATCAGTTCGAACACTGCCCGCCGGGTGGGATCGGCAAGGGCGCGCATGACGGCGGTAATGGAGGCGGTTTCGATCATGAGGAAAGCAATAGCGTGGACTAATTGATGAGTCAATACTAATTAGTTTGATAGAGGGACGGTGAAGTGGCCGCATCGATTAGCCCGCGCCCGCCACGCGTCTTCTTTGCGTTGAGGAATGACCTTTGCCAACCGGCGCGGCTGCCCGGAAATCTGATCTGCGGCGTCTGCGGCAGGGTGAACGGCCGGGCTTTAAGCGCCTGGCGCGGAACCTTTGGGCGCTCTGGACATTGCTGCCCATGCAGCACTCTGCTTGGGTCGGCTGCGCTTTGGAAAACCATGGGAGGATTCATCATGATGAGCGGTCAATTGAAGGCGCTTCTCGCCGTTCTTGCCCTTGCCGGCTATCAGAACAGAGACAAGATCGGGGAACTCCTGCGCGGCATGCAGAACCCGCAGCAGGCCGGCCCCGGAGGCCAGCAGCAGGCCGGTGCCGGAGGCCAGCAGCCGGGCGGGCTCGGCGGCATCCTCGGCGGGCTGGGCGGCTCGGGTGGTTTGGGCGGCCTTCTCGGCGGTCTCACCTCCGGCGGCATCGTCAGCGGCGGTCTCGGCGATCTCCTCAAGACCTTTCAGCAGAACGGCCACGGCGACAAGATCGACTCGTGGGTCAAGCCCGGCGAGAATGCCGAGATCAATGACGGCCAGCTCGCCGAAGCCCTCGGTCCGGATGTTCTGAACGAAATTGCTCAAAATACCGGCCTTTCGCACGAGGAGATTCTTGGCCGATTGAGCCGCGATCTCCCCAAGGCCGTCGACGACCTGACGCCGCAGGGCAAGCTGCCGAGCGCCGAAGAAGACTTTTTGTCTTCGGCGAGCAGTTCGACCACGTCGGCACGGCCGAGCAGCATCTAAATCCTGGGTAAATGGGCGCGCGGCCGGCAGGCAGCCGGCGCGTGTTGCGAGGGCGATCGGGAAGCGCAATTGCCCTTATATTCCGCCATACGTCGTGATTTGCCGCGTAGCTCACCCCACCCTCCGTCCTCCTCGGGCTTGACCCGAGGATCCATGCCGGCCCCATCAGCAGCGGGCATGGATTCCAGGCTCAAGGCCTGGAATGACGGAGATTGGGGGTGCGCTGGTGCCACACTCGCCGCTGGCGCATTACGATGTCGCACCAGATCGCGGAGTTTCCCGTTAGTTCGAGAGATACTTTCGAAGGAATGTGTGAACGCTGCGGATGGATTTTGCTGCGGCGTCCGGATCGTATTTTTCGATATGACCGAACACCCGCCTTCCCACTGCAAACTCCGGGGCATCGAAATCGTGATAGGTACCCTTGTATATATTCAGCTCGATCGGCGGACTATCGTCAGTCAGATTGGCAAGCCTCTTCCGGCATGGTTCCGTTGGGCTCCAATTGTCTCGTTCGCCACTCAAAATCAGGATCGGCACCGTCGCATCGCCCTGACTGGCTGCGCAGACCGGATAGTAGGCAACCGCCGCCCTGAATTTGTGATCCATCAGCTGTTCGTTACCTTCGATTTTCGTTCCCTCCAGCGTCGCGGTGCCGCCCGCCGAAAAGCCCATCAGCGCGACGCGCTGCACGTCGACAAAACTCGATTTCGATAAGAAATCCAAAGCCCCATAGGCGTCGAAGACCCGGTCGGGGAGAGTGCTTTGACAGGTGTCCTTGATATTGCGGGTGGTGAAACTATCGACGACCAGCACGACGTACCCCCATGAGACCAGCCGTTTCGGCCAAAGGTCTTTGACGCTCAACCGCAGGCCATCGCATCCATGCATGACGACGATGGCCGGGAAGGGGCCTTGACCCTGGGGGCGGGACAGATAACCCAGCAATGGCGTGCCTTGCGGTTGGGAGATAATTTCTCCTTGTTCGCCAGCCTTGCGTATCCGGAAGGGGCTCAGCTTGACGGGCACGCTTTCGAACCGCACCAATTCGTCGGCATCGGCCCGGTTTTCGGCAAGCGTGATGCCGAGACAAGCGACAAGGCAAAGAAAAAGTCCCGCGGTTTTCACTGACGCCTCCACCGTTTGACCGACAGGCTGCCAATTGTACGCCGGAGCTGAAGGTTGGCAAAGCGGATGGGGCGTTCTGCTGCCGATTGGGGCATGGGCAGGGCAGAGTTTAGACCGATCCGCGATCAGCCCTTGATCACCCCCCGGCAGCTCAGTTAAGACTACCGTAAATTCAAGCTGCGAAATTTGAGTCCTTAACGAATGACGATCAAATCGGCGTCGTCCTTCCCGCCGCATGCGTCACTCGCCCAGACTTGCGAGCCGCCACGGTCATTGAGCACAGCCGCGGGTTTCCCAAGGAGCTCACCCCTTGCTCCGTCATCCTCGGGCTTGACCCGGGGATCCACGGTGGCCTCCATCAGCAGCGGGCATGGATCCTCGGCTCAAGGCCGAGGAGGACGGAGGTTGGGGAGCGTGTTTTGCCAAACTTGCTGGATAGCGGATGGCATTCTGCCGCCAATTGGTCGGGCAGGCTTGATTTCAAAACTAACCCACGATCAACCCTTGATCACCCCCCGGCAGATCAGTTAAGACTACCGTAAATCCAAACTGCGAGATTTGAATTCAGAGGTGATCGACCAAGTCGGCGCCGGCCTGCGGTCGCGTGCGTCACTTGCACGATTTGCGCACCGGCCGTTTCCGAGGCCCTGACAGCGTCCTCTGATCGTCGTCGATCCCCACCCCTTCCGCCCGAGCCTTCATGTTCGATCACATCGGGATCGAGCCGGGTCGGGCTGTGTCCTTTCAAGGAGAACTGCAATGGACCCTTCGATTGCTCCGGCCTCGCGGGCCTCGGTGGTGACGCCGAATGATAGTGCCATTGTCGGGGCGCGCGCGCTCTATATCGGCACGGCGGGAGATGTGGCGATTGCGCCGCGGCGGGATATGGATCCGGTGATCTTCAAGAGCGTGCCGGCCGGGACGATCCTGCCGGTGCATGCGGCAATCGTGGCGCTGACCGGGACGACGGCGTCGAACATCATCGCGCTGTTCTGAGCACTCAGAAACAGACCCATGGGCAGACCGACCGAGTTCACCCAGGCGCTGGCCGAGAAGATCTGCGAGCGCATTGCCGACAGGGAAAGCCTGCGGTCGATCTGCCGGGATGAGGATATGCCGGCGAAATCGACGGTGCTCTCCTGGCTCGCCGATGACGACAAGGCGGCGTTTCGGGCGCGCTATGCGCTGGCCCGCGAGATCCTCGCCGACAGCTTCGTCGACGAACTGGTCGAAATTGCCGATGACCGCAGCGACGACTGGATCGAGAAGAAGAATGCCGCCGGCGAGACCACCGGCTGGCAGGAGAACGGCGAGGCGATAAGGCGCTCGCAACTGCGCATCGCCACCCGCCAATGGGTCGCCGAGAAGCTGAAGCCGAAGAAATACGGTTCGAAGATCGAGCCCGAACAGGGCGTGACCGGCGAAGTCTCGCAATTGCTGGAAGATATCAATGGCAAAACCCGCGGACTTCCAAACGGCGGTTGACCAGTTTTCCGACTGGCGCTGGCGGCTGAACAATCTCTACTGGATCACCGACAAAGCGGGCCGCCGCGTCAGGTTCGAAATGAACTGGACGCAGATGACGTTTTTCGAAGAGATGCATTATCTCAACGTGCTGCTGAAGGCCCGGCAGCTCGGTCTGACCACCTTCATCCAGATCTTCATGCTCGATGCCTGCGTCTTCAACCGGGATATCAGGGCCGGCACCATCGCCCATACGCTGGGTGACGTGCAGACGATCTTCCGGGACAAGGTCAAATACCCCTACGACAATCTGCCGGAAGCCATCCGCAACGCCGTGCCGGTCTTCAGGGGCAACCAGGCCGAACTGCTGCTCGCCAACAATTCGAGCATCCGCGTCGGCACCTCGCTGCGCTCGGGCACGCTGCAATACCTGCATATCTCCGAATATGGAAAGCTTTGCGCCAAATATCCCGACAAGGCGCGGGAGGTCCGGACCGGCGCTTTGAATACGGTGCAGGCCGGCCAGCTGGTGTTCATCGAAAGCACGGCGGAAGGCCAGGAAGGGCATTTCTATACGCTCTGCGAGGATGCCAAGGTCAAGCAGCGGCAAGTCGCCAAGCTCACCGAGCTGGACTTCAAGTTCCATTTCTTTCCCTGGTGGAAGGAACCGCAATATGCGCTCGCGCCTCAGGGCGTCATCGTCAGCGATGCTTTCGCCAAATATTTCCGCACTCTGGGCGACCAGGGCATCACCCTGACCGAGGGGCAGAAGGCCTGGTACGTCAAGAAGGCCGAAACCCAGCTCGGCGATATGAAGCGCGAATATCCCTCGACGCCGGCCGAAGCCTTCGAGGCGAGCGTCGAAGGCGCCTATTACGCCGAGCAGATGGCGGTCGCCGACGCCGAAGAGCGCATCGGGGTCTTCCCGCATGCCGAAGGCTATCCGGTTCACACCATTTCCGACATCGGCATGGACGATGCCAACAGCGTCTGGCTGTTTCAGGTGCTGCCCGGCCGGGTGCGGATGATCGGCTATTTCGAGCATACCGGCACCGGCATGGACGGCATGCTCGACGAGCTGGAGCGGCGCGCCCGCGACAACGGCTATGTCTACGGCGTCCACAACATGCCGCATGACATCAAGGTCCGGGAGTGGACGCGCGGCGGCATGACCCGCATCGAAGTCATGCTGAAAGAGGTGAGGGCGCGTGGTCTCGGCACCGTTCGCAAGGTCGAGCGCGCCTATGTCCATGACCGCATCAACGCCACGCGGCGCATGCTGGCGAGGATCGAGTTCGACCAGGCCGGCTGCATCGAGGGCATCAAGTGCCTGCGCAACTACCGCAAGGATTGGGACGAGGATCTGAGCGTCTTCCGCGACGAGCCGCTGCACAATTGGGCTTCACACGGCGCCGATGCTTTCGGCGGCCTGGCGATCATCTTCACCGGATTGGCGCCCGAACCGCTGAAGCCCGAGCGTAAGGCGCTGCCGACATTCCAGACGATGACATTCAACGAATTTGCCGATTCCACCCCTGGCCAAAGCGAGCGTGTTTGATGGAAGACGAGATGACGGCTTCAGACGGCGAGCAGCGCTGGGATCCGGCCAAGGTCGGCGCCCATTGGCAGCAAGAGCTCGAACGCGCCCAGCGCTATTTCAAGTTCTGGCACGACCGCTGCGTCAAGATCGAGAAGATCTATCTCGACCAGCAGTCGGACCAGACGAGCGCCGCCAAGCGCCGCTTTCCGATGCTCTGGGCCAATACTTCGGTGCTGCAGCCGGCCGTCTATGCCCGCGTGCCGCAGCCGGTCGTCGAACGCCGCTTCAAGGATGCCCAGCCGGTGGCGCGCATCGCCTCGGAGCTGGTCGAGCGCAATCTCGCCTATACCGGCGATGAGGCCGATATCGATTCGATCATGCGGGCGGTGCGCGACGATTTTCTGCTCTGCGCCCGCGGCACGGTGTGGCTGCGCTAGGAGGCCGATTTCGAGCCGCTCGATATGGGCGTCCTGCCCTCGAACCCGGCGGCAGCCCAAAATCTACCCGAGAGTTTGCCCGGTCGGATGGGCGGTGCTCAGCCGGAAGCGATCAGCGACGAGCGTGTGTGCATCGATTACGTCCACTGGTCGGACTTCCTGCATTCGCCGGCGCGGCGCTGGAAGGACGTGACCTGGGTGGCGCGGCGCGTTCCGATGACCGACGCGGAAATGGAGAAGCGCTTCGGCACTGATGCCATGGCTTCGCGGGCGGCGGAAGGTGCCGGCAGCCGCACGGGCATCAGCCAGGCCGAGCGCCTGGAGAATGAGGGCAAGACCCATGTCTGGGAGATCTGGTGCAAGAGCGAGAACTATACCGTCTGGATCGCCGACGGTTCGCCGGTGGCGTTGGAAGTCTCCGAGCCGCCGCTCGATCTGACGCATTTCTGGCCGTGCCCGCGCCCGGCCTATGGCACGATGTCGACGAGCTCGCTGATCCCGGTTCCCGACTATGTCTATTACCAGCAGCAATGCGACGAGATCGATCTCCTGACCAAACGCATCAACAAGCTGACCGATCAGCTGCGGCTGAAAGTGTTTTATCCCTCCGGCGACGGCGCGATCTCGCCGGCGATCGAGAAGGCGATGCGGCCGGAAAACGACATGGTCATGGTGCCGATCCCGGAATGGGCGGCGTTTACCGACAAGGGCGGCTCGAAGGCCATCGTGACGCTGCCGATCGACGAGGTGCAGAAGGTCCTTATTGCCTGCATGACGGCGCGCAAGCAGCTGATCGAGGATGTCTACCAGATTACCGGCATTTCCGACATCGTCCGCGGTGACACCCAGGCCTCCGAAACCGCGACGGCGCAGCGCATCAAGAGCCAGTGGGGCTCGATCCGCATCCGCGACCGCCAGGCCGAGCTGGCCCGCTTTGCCCGCGACATCATCCGCCTTGCCGGCGAGATCATCTGCGACCAGTTCCAGCCGGAAACGCTGATGGTGGTCAGCGGCATCCGGCTGCCCACGATGGCCGAGAAGCAGCAGGTCGAGATGCAGATGCAGCAGATGCAGATGGCGGCACAGCAGGCGGCCATGCGGGCAAAGCAGACCGGCCAACCGGCGCCACCGCCGCCCGAAATGCCGCCGCAGCTGCAGCAGATGATGCAGCAGCCGACGATCGACGAGGTGGTGCAGCTCTTACGCAATGACAGCATTCGCGGCTTCCAGATCGAGATCGAGACGGATTCGACCATCGAGCCTGACGAGGATGCCGAAAAGCAGCGCCGCATGGAATTCGTCCAGATGGTCGGCGGCTTTATGCAGCAGGCGGGAGCGATGGCGCAGCAGAGCCCGATGCTGGTGCCGGTAATGGTCGAAACGCTGCTCTTTGCCGCCCGCGGCTTCCGGGCCGGCCGTCAGCTCGAAAGCACGCTGGAGCAGGTGGGAGCGCAGCTCTCCCAGGCAGCAGCCACGCCAAAACCGGAGCCGCAGCCTGCGCCCGGCGAGATGCTCAAGCTGAAGACGGCCGAGGTGAAGGCCGGCGCCGAACAGCGCAGAGCCGAGCTCAGCGTCGCCGAGGCCGAGATCGAACATCGCGCCACGGTGGAGCAGGCGCGCGGCGAAATGGCGGCGCAGGCCGTGCAGCAGTTCCAGCAGCCAGCGTACCAATGAATTGGTCGGGAGCAACAGCATGAGAGAACGCTATTGCCGCGTCTGCGGCGGCTGGCACCAACTCGATCAGTGGCCGCACAATTGCCTGCCAGCGCAAAACCCGGCGCAGTCGGATCTGCCGGCACCGCATTTCGTCAGCGACAGCATCGACATCCAGTCAATGCATGACGGACAGCATTACACCTCGAAGGCCAGGCTGCGTTCGGCTTACCGGGCAGCCGGGGTGATCGAGATCGGCAATGAAAAGCCGCAGCCGATCGAGAAGCCGAAGACGGATCGCAGCGAGATCCGCAACGACTTGAGGCGAATTTACACCGAGTACAACGCCTGAACCGGGCATCAATCCCCGACATAGGAAATTTCCCAATGGATATGGAAGACCTGAACGAGGCCGGCAACGGCAGCGAAGATTTTGGTGCGTTCGACGATAAGCCATTGAACGATAGGCCGGTCAGCATCCGCGACAGCCTGAAAGCGGCGATCGACACCGTCGAGACCAATGGACCGGGCGATATATCAGGCCAGCCGCGCGACGGCGAAAACGGCCGCTTCATGGCCAAGGGGCAGGAGCAAGCCGCCACGGCGCGGGCAGGACAGGCGCCTGCGGCAAACGCCGCGCTCGCCCAGCAGCAGGGCGTGCCAAGCCGCGGGCAGGGCGGAGAACAGCCGGCAGCCATCGGCAACCGGGTTCCGCCCGGCTGGTCGGCGGAAGCCAAGGCGCAATTCGGGGGCCTTCCCGGGGAAGTGCAGGCGGCGATCGCCAAGCGCGAACAGGAAGTCGATAACGGCTTCCGCGTCCTGCAGGATTACAAGGGGCTGGAGGAATTCACCCCGATCGTCCGCCAGGCCGGCATGACCCATGCCGATGTCATGCGTCGGGCGATCGACTGGGAGAAGGCGCTGATCCACGATCCCGTCAACACCGTCGTTCACGTTGCCAGGATGGCCGGGGTCAATCTTCACGCCCTGGTCAATGGCCAGACGGGAGAGATCCTGCAGCGCAATTCGCAGCAGGCCGGACCCCAGCAAGGAGGGCCGCAGCCTCGATCTTTCAATGTCGAGGCGACGGTCGAACATGTTTTGCGGAAAAGGGACACCGAAACTCAAGTCGATGCCTTCCTTTCCGACCCGGCAAACGCGCACGCCGAAGATGTGCTCGACGACATGATCGCCCTCGTCAACGCAGGGCGGGCAACGTCGCTCCAGGACGCCTACGACGCCGCATGCTGGATGCGCCCGGACATTCGCCAGCAGTTGATCAGCCAGACTGCACCGGCGCCTGTCCCACAACAGCAAGCCCAGAGGGCAGCAGCGGCAGATCAAGCCCGCCGCGCCTCGCGATCCATCTCTGGTTCTTCCGCGCCGGGCCCGACCCGCGATGCGGCAAGGGGCCAGCCCACCTCCATCCGAGACTCGCTGCGCGACGCCATGCGCTTTTCGCGCGGTCAGGTCTGAGCAAAGGAATGATCAATGCCCATTTCGCCCAACCTCTCTGAAATCGTCACCACGACGCTGCGCAATCGCAGCGGCACGGTGGCCGACGACGTGACGAAGAACAACGGTCTTCTCACCCGTCTGAACAGCCGCGGCCGCAAGAAGCCGATCTCCGGCGGTCGCACAATCGTCCAGGAACTGCAGTACCAGGAAAACAGCACCTTCAAGCGCTATTCCGGCTACGATATCCTGAATGTGCAGCCGTCCGACGTCATCACTGCGGCCGAATACGATCTGAAGCAGGCCGCGGTCGCAGTTTCCATGTCCGGCCTCGAACAGCTGCAGAACTCCGGCGAGGATGCGATCCTCGATCTGCTCGAGCAGCGCATCGAGAACGCCGAAACCACTTTGAAGAACAACATCGCGCTTGACTGCTATTCCGATGGCACGGCCGATGGCGGGCGGCAGATCGGCGGCCTGCAGCTGCTGATCTCGACCTCTCCGACCTCGGGCACCGTCGGCGGCATCTCGCGCGCCACCTGGGGTTTCTGGCGCAACCAGAAATTCTCGGCCTCGGCCGATGGTGGTGCGGCCGCCACCAATGCCAATATCCAGAGCTACATGAACCGGCTCTATATGTCCTGCGTTCGCGGCTCCGACGCGCCCGATCTCGTCGTCGCCGACAACAACTTCTTCCGCCTCTACTGGGAATCGCTGCAGGCAATCCAGCGCATCACCTCGGCCGACAAGGGCATGGCCGGCTTCCAGTCGCTGCAATATATGGGCGCCGACGTGATCTTCGACGGCGGCTTCGGCGGCGGTGCGCCGCTCAACCAGATGTTCTTCCTGAACACCAAATACCTGTTCTACCGCCCGCACCGCGACCGCGACATGGCCCCGATCGGCGACGAGCGCATGAACACCAACCAGGATGCCTTCGTCCAGCTGATGGGCTTTGCCGGCAACCTCACCATGAACAACGCCTTCCTGCAGGGCGTGTTGTTCGCCTGATCGTCAACGAAAGGAACAAGCAAATGTCGGTCGCAACAATCCAGTCCGATCGTCTTGGCGCGAACCCGTTCGTCGTCGAAGGCCCGATCGTTTCCGGCTCCGGTATTCCCGGCCCGAACTTCTCCCTCGGCGCTATCGCCGGCGGGGACCGTGAATCCGAATGGGTCTATTGCCAGCTGGTGCTGGCGTCGCAGACGACCCTTCAGCCCGGCCAGTGGTTCCAGTGGACCCGGGATTATGTCGCTTCGCTGCTGACCACGGCGGCGGCCGTCGTCGGCCAGCGCTGCGGCGTCTTTTCGGGGGCCGCCCAGCCGCCGACGCTGACCGGCGGCCCGGTCGGGGCCGTGACACTCGCAGCCGGCACCTATTATCTCTGGCTGCAGCGCAACGGCCAGGCGCCGTCGCAGGTGGCAACCGCAACGGCGGCTCTCGTCGTTGCCGAAACCACCGCCACCGCAGGCCAGGCGAGCGCCCCGGCCTCGGCCACGGCCACCACCAAGGCCATCGCCAACGTCAACTTTGCGGCCGCCAACCAGACGTTCACGGCAACCACCGTCAACGGCTCCAATCTGCTGGCGGGTATTTCCGGTCTGAGTGCCGGTTCCGGCCCGTTCATCGGCGCGGCGGTCGCCGGCACGGGTGTCCCTGGCGGCACGACGATTTCGGGCATCACCTACAGCCCGAACGGCGTCGTCCAGAGCATCACGCTCTCGGCCAACGCCACCGCCAACGGCACGGGCATCACCATCACCGCGACCGGTGTGCTCGAAGCGACGCTGATGCGGCCGTTCCTGTCGAAGGTGAACTAAACCTAAGCCATCAACGGGCGCTTCGGCGCCCGCTGAGGCTGCTGCCAATGCCTTCCAACTTCTCCTTTCGTCATGCCCGGGCCTGTCCCGAGCCTCTGCCGCCGGTCGATGCGCAGCAGATCCTTGGCACAAGGCCGAGGATGACGAGGAGGGAATACTTCCCCCGCCCATCCCTATTTCCCCGCCATCAACAGCGAGACCAGCAAATGCCCGACAACACCGGAATTTATGCCTCCTTCAGCCTCGAACCGGTCGAGCAGACCTTTCTGACCGAGAAGGAAGGACGGCCGATCTTTGCCGACAAGGAATTCGTCCGGATTTTTATCGCCGGCGACAAACACACCGAGGTCTATCGCGAGGTGACCGACAACGACAAACAGCGCTTTGCCGACGCCTATAAGCGGTTCAAGCAGGGGGCCGAGGCCCGCGAACAGCTGACCGGCACGCCGCTGGCGCAGTGGCCTTATCTGAAACCCAGCCAGATCAAGGAGATGGAGGCGGTCAATATCTACACCGTCGAGCAGCTCGCAGCCCTTTCCGACACCGCCAAGCAGAAGATCGGCATGGGCGCCAACGAGCTCGTCGCCGCCGCCCGGGCCTATCTCGCCACTGCCGAAAACTCCAGCGCCGCCTCGGCCTTCGCCGCCGAGAACGAGCGGCTGAAGGATGAGGTGACCCGCCTGCAGGAGCAGATGAGGGAGATGGCCTCGCGCTTCGAGGCGCTCGAAAGCGACGGCCAGGGCAACAAAGCCCGTCGCTCTGCCGCCTGAACAACTGGCCTGAACAGGAGATCCCGCGCATGTCGCTCTTGACCATCATTCAGAACGTCTGCGCGGAAATCGACCTCGATCCGCCGACGGCCGTCATGTCCTCGGCGGATCCGCAGATCATGCAGCTGCGCATCCTCTCCACCCGCGCCGGCCGCGACCTGGTGCGCGAGCATGACTGGTCGGCGCTGATGGTGCGGCGGCAGTTCGTGGCGACCGGTGCAAATCCTGAGCCGGCCGAGCCGCCCGATGACTGGAACCGCTTTGCCGCCAATGCCAAGATCTGGAATGCCTCGCGCCTCTGGCAGCTCAACGGCCCCGTCGAGCCGCAGACCTGGCAGCGCCAGACGATCCTCAATTCCAACCCGGTGCCGCAGATTTGGCGCATGGCCGGCGGCAAGCTCGACATCTATCCGAACGCTCCAGGCGAGACGGTGGAATATGCCTATATCTCCGGCTTCTGGGTGGCGGTGAATGGCGGTTCGACCACTGGGGCGAATTGGGCAAACGATACCGATACGGCCCGTTTTCCCGAAGACCTTCTCGAACTCTCGCTGATCTGGCGCTGGAAGCGGGCCAAGGGCCTCGATTACGGCGAGGAGATCGCCAGTTTCGAGCGATCCAAGGAAGCCGCCATCGGCGCCGATCGGGCCGCAAGCCCCGTCGACCTCTCGCTGCCGGCGAGGGGTGAGGGCCCCGAGAATTATTGGCCCGGCACGATCACGGTGGCAAATCCATGACTCGCAGACCTGTCCCTCCGAACGGCCGCAGCCGCCGCGTTTCGCCGAGCAAAGACTGGATCGCCCCGATCGGCGGCTGGCGAACCGATGTCGAGATGGCGGATATGCCTGAGGATGCGGCGTTTCAGCTCGACAACTTCTTTCCCGAGGCCAACCGCGTCCGCGCCCGCTACGGTTTCCTCGCCTTTTCCACCGGCCTTGGCGCCGACGTGCAGACGGTCATCCCCTATTCGGGCGTCAGCAACAGGCTGTTTGCCGCCGCCGGCGACAAGATCTTCGACGTGACGGTGGGGGGCGCTGCCGGTGCGCCCGTCGTCTCCGGCATGGCGAGCGCCCATTGGTCGGTGCAGCAATATACCAACCCGGCCGGCCAGGAATTCCTACGCCTGGTCAATGGCCTCGATACACCGCTGCTCTTCAACGGCAGCTCCTGGACCAACAATTTTCTCACCGGCACGGCAACGCTCGCCACCCAGAACGTTGCCGTCCGCAACACGGCCTATACGCTGAGCTTCTTCGGCAACGGCTCGGTCACGCTCTCCGGCGCCTTCTCCGGCACGTTGAACGGCACCGGCGTCAACAATCGGGTGTCGCTCACCTTCACGCCGGCGGCCGGCACGCTTGTCGTCACCGTGACGGGAACGGTGACCAATGCGCAGCTGGAAAAAGGCGCGGTCGCCACACCTTACGTTGCCTCGACGATGATCACCGGCATACCGGACGCTTCGCTGCTGATCGCGGTCACCGCCTATCGCTCGCGCCTGTGGTTCATCGAGAAGAATTCGACCAATGTCTGGTATCTCGCCACCGACGCCGTCAGCGGCGCAGCCACGGTGCTGCCGGTCGGCGGCAACATGAAATATGGCGGCACGCTGGTTGCGATCAACGTCTGGACGATTCCGGTTTCGACAGGCCTGCAGCAGTGCCTGGTGCTGATCTCCTCGGAAGGCGAGGTGATCGTCTTCCAGGGCTCCGATCCTTCGAGTGTTTCGAACTGGGGCCTGATCGGCACCTTCAAGCTCGGCCGGCCGCTCGGCAGCGATCGATGCCTGCTTTCGGTCGGCGCCGATCTGGCGATCATGACCACCGATGGCATCGTGCCGATCACCAAGGCGGTGCAGCTCGACCGCGGCGCCACCAGCCTCGGAGCGATCACTGCCAGGATCGGCCCGACATGGCGCGAGACCGTTGCGGCGATCGGCACGACTTCGCAGGAGTGGCAGCTTTCGAGCTTCCCGGCCAGGCAGATGGCGATCGTCAACCTGCCGTCCTCCTTCGGCCCCTATCAATATGTGATGAACACCGAAACCGGCGCCTGGTGCCGCTTCGTCGGCATGCCGGCCTCCTGCTGGGCGACCTGGCAGGACCGGCTGTTCTTCGGCGCCGGCGACGGCGCGGTCTATGAGGCCGAGGTCGGCGCCAACGACAATGGCGTGGCGATCGATGCGCTGATGGTCGGCGCCTGGAGCCGATATGGCGACGGGCTCTCGACCAAGCTCTCGAAGCTAATCGGGGTGACGGCGCAGATCGGTGTTTCCTCGCTGATGTATGGTGGGATCTCGGTCGACTACCAGACCAAGATACCGACGGCGCTGCTGTCCTCGGTCGAGAACAATGCGGCGGCGAAATGGGGAACGGCGGTCTGGGGTGTGTCGAAATTCCCCGGCGTTTCGCTGGTGCGCAAATTCGCCTCCGCCGGCGGCGCCGGTTCGGCCTTGGCGCCGACGATCCGTGCGCTGATTTCGGGCTCCTCCGGCTCCGTCTCCGAGGCGGCCGTCGTCGGCGGCTCGGTGCTTTATGAAAAAGGCGCGCCGATTTGATCGTCTCCGAACCGCGCCAGGATATCGCCGCCTGGGTCGGCGGCCGGATCGGCGTCAGCTTCCACCCGCCTTACACCACGCTTGCCCATATCGACCGCGGCCGGATCATCGCCGGTTTCGTCTTCAACGTCTGGACCGCGCATGACGTCGAGGTCTCGCTGGCCGCCGATCGGCTGACGCGGACGCTGATGCGATCGGTGTTTGGCTATGTCGTGCATCAGCTCGGCTGCCGCCGCGCAACCGCCAGGACACGGGCCGACAATTTCGACGCCCAGACGATGCTCGAAAGACTCGGCGCACGGCTGGAAGGCCGCCAGCAAGCCTATTTCGGCGACTGCGACGCGCTGCTCTACGCAATCATCAAGGAGGATTTTCCCTATGGTCTCCACGCCGAAGGCCCCGAAGGCGCCTGATCCGACACAGACCGCAGCGGCACAGACGGCAACCAACGTCGACACCGCCATTGCCAATGCCGGCCTGAGCCACACCAACCAGTACACGCCGGATGGTTCGCTGGAATACAAGGTCAGCGGCTACCAGACGATGAAAGACCAGACCGGCAAGAGCTACCAACTGCCGACCTATTCGGCCTATCAGACCTATTCGCCTGAAAACCAGGCGATCTACGACCAGACGCAGCAGACCCAGCTCGGCCTCGCCAGGCTCGCCAACGACCAGACCGGCAAGATCTCCGGTGTGCTCGGCACCAATGTCGATCTGAGCGCCGGCAATGTCGACAAATATGTCAACGATCACTGGCAGTCCGGCTTCAACAACCAGTGGGATCGCGATCAGGCAAGCCTCGACCAGAGCCTTGCCGACAAGGGCATCTCGATGGGCTCGGCGGCCTATGACAACGCGCTGCGCGATTTTTCCACGCGCAAGCAGGCCGCCTCCGACCAGTATCTCGGCGATATGTATTCGAATGCCCAGAACTCGATCCTGACCG
Organism: Rhizobium sp. NZLR1; assembly: GCF_017357385.1. NCBI lineage: Bacteria > Pseudomonadati > Pseudomonadota > Alphaproteobacteria > Hyphomicrobiales > Rhizobiaceae > Rhizobium > Rhizobium sp. NZLR1. Next base: position 1,241,902 of record NZ_CP071632.1, read on the forward strand.
AGCGCAACCAGCCGCTGAACGAGATTTCGGCGCTGATGTCGGGATCGCAGGTCCACCAGCCGAGCTATGTCAACACGCCGACGACGCAGCTGCCGAACGTCGACCAGGCCGGCCTGATCAATGAAGGCTTCAATCAGCAGATGGGCCTCTACGACCGCCAGGTCTCCCAGTCCAACGCCGCGATGGGCGGCCTCTTCGGCCTTGGTGGCTCACTGCTCGGCGGCTGGGCGAAATCCGACCGTCGGCTCAAGGAAAACATCAAACGCGTCGGCACGCTGGATAACGGCCTGCCGGTCTACGCCTTCAAATACAAGGACGGCGGCCCGATGCAGATCGGCCTGATGTCGGATGATGTGCGCGAGGTTCACCCGGACGCCGTGTTCGAAGCTGCCGATGGGTTCGATCGCGTCGATTACGAGAGGGCAGTCGCATGATCCCAACCATCTCAGGCGGCAATACCGGCAGGAAACAGAGCGATATCGACGACCAGCGCAAGCAACTGCCCTACGCAATGCTGCAGCAGGGCATGGATATGAGCCCGGTGCAATCGCCGTGGGAAGGGGTCGCGCGGCTTGCCGAAGGCGGGCTCGGCGGCTGGGCGGTTCGCCAGCAACGGCAGGCGCAGCAGTCAGGCGCCGGTCAAGGTGCCGTCGCTCCGACAGGCCAGCCTTCCACACCAGCGCCGGCCTCTCCCGGCTTCCTGTCGCTGTTCTTCGGTGGCGGGCCGACGCGCCGGACTGACGGCTGAACTAGGACATCAGCGGGATAACGGCGTGCTGATCGGTCCCTACCGATACAGGGACGGCGGTCCGATCCGGATCGGCCTCGTGTTCAATAATGTGTGAAAAATCCATCCAGACAGACGGTTTCGACCGCGTCTTCTACGAAAGGGCAGTGGACCAATGTCACTAGCGTCATTCATTTTCGGCGGCGATACCGGCAAGACACAGGGCGACATCAGCGACCGGCGCAAGCAGCTGGCTGATGCCATGCTGCAGCAGGGCATGGATTCGGGCCCCGTACAATCCCCCTGGCAAGGGGCCGCGCGTCTTGTCCAGGCTCTCCTGGGCGGGCTGGCGATCCGCCAGCAGGAGCAGCAGGCAAGCGGTGAGGGCAGCGCGGCGCCGGCCGGCGATCCGGGCGACTATCCCTTCGCGCCGCTGCCCGACAACGGGCCCGTTCCGCCGGAAAGACCCAGTCTCGACCCGCTGATGACGACTGATGATCGCGGCGAACAGCCCATGGCCCCGGCCGCCCAGCCCGGCGCCGGTCTCTTCGCGCCGCTGCCCGACAACGGGCCTATTCCGACGCCGAAGCCCTATCGCGACCCGATGGTCACGACGGACTATCGCCGGGCGGCCGACCAGCCTGGCGACGATCCATTCGCACCGCCTGCCAACCCTCCCATTCCGACGCCGCGGCCTTATCGCGACCCGATGGTTACGACCGAATATCGCCGCGAGCAGCCGATGGCGGCCGATCAACCAGGCGACGATGCCTTCGCTCCGTTGCCTGACAACGGACCCGTTCCCTCGCCGAGACCCGGATATCGCGACCCGCAGATGACGACGGACGAACACAGCCAACAGCCCGCGGCGCCAGCTCCTGGCGCCGCCGCCGCCGGATCCGCAAACGACGGGGCAGAGCTTCAAACGGTTCTATCCGATCCCGTTCGTCGCGGCGAGTTGCCGCCCGGCATGCGCAACAACAATCCCACCAATCTCAAATACGCCGGCCAACATAGGCCGGGGATCATCGGCCCTTCCGAGAACACCGACCAGGGCGATCCGCAAGTTGTCTATGCCACGCCGGAAGCTGGCATGGAGCACAATGTCTGGCAGATCATGAAGAAGTATCGAGAGGGCATGCTGACGCCGAATCAAATCATCGCTGGAACAAAGGGCTGGACGCCTAACTCTTTCACGGCGGCTGCCAACATCGCGCAAATGATGGGCATTGGCCCTGCCGATGATCTCCGCCTGAACGACCCGGCAATGGCAAAGAAGTTTGTTCGCGCCCTCATCACGCAGGAGCAGGGAACATCGGGCGCTCTTTATCCGGACAGCATGATTGAAGCGGCGATCGCGGCACAGTCCAAGGGCGTTGCGCATGCCGTGCCTTCTCAGCCGGCCAAGGGGCCTGTCCCCGCGCCGAGGCCGGAATATCCCGATCCGCAGTTGACGACGGACGAGCGCCGCCAGCAGCCCGCGACGGCGCCCCAACTGCCCGGCGACGATCCCTTCGTTCCAACGGGCAAAGTGCCCGTTCCCACACCGAAACCCGGCCGCCACGATCGGCAGGCGGTAAGGGGCACTCCCAGCCAGCAACCCGTCGACGCCGATGTCTTCGACGGCTTCATGGGCACGATCAAGAACGGCTATAAGCAGCGGGATGGGTCGATCATCAAGGTGACCAACCCTTATGGTCTTGCGGCTATCGCCTCGACGGGCCAGTCCGAAAGCCAGTTCTCGGCCAAGAGAGCCAATAGTTCTTGGTCCGACCCAAGCAAGAGCGGAAAGCCCGGCAGATCAGGCGCCATTATGTCGTGGCGTAACACCCGACTGCAGGCACTTTACGACTTCGCCGCCGCCAAGGGCGAAAAGCCGGGTGCGATCAGCCCGCAGACACAGGCCGAGTTCTTCCTGCAGGAGGACCCTCGCCTGATCGCCAGGCTGAACGCCGCTCAATCGCTCGAGGAGGCGCAACGCCTGATGAACAGGGCTTGGGCTTTTCGAGATTACGATGTTCCGGGGAACCAGGAGGCCACAAACCGGCTCGCGAGAGCAAAGAGCTTTCTGCCGGAGTACCAGACCGACGGCGCCACCGATCCCTTCGCCCTGCCTGACAACCCACCCAACTCGACACCGAGGCCGGCCTCCCGCAATCCGCGGCAGACGATGAACCAAGGTCGCGAACCGGCGGCGGCCGCCCTCGTGCGTGCGCTCCTCGCTCGGCAGCAAAGTGGTCTGTGGTAGGCCAATTCAGGCTTCCGGGGCCGCAACGCGTGAAAGCTCGTTCGGCGCCGGCATAGCCCACATGGCGGCTATGCCTTCCTCGATATTGCCTGTTGGTTTGACGTTGTAAATCTCATCGCGATGGCGGCGATATCAAGAAAAGCAAAGGCAGCAATCAAGGGTATATTTTTGACGCCGAAAATCTTCGTCAAGGTGCTTTTCCAGCCGAAACGCGCCTGCACAGCGCCTTGCAGGGAGTAAATCCAGATCAAAGGAGCCGGAAGATTGCGTTGAGATTCGACAGCCAACCCCACTCTGCGCAGGAGTTCGGCCAAACGCTCAAAATTGTAAAGGTTCAAATGCCGCGGGAAATAATATCCGCCCCATGCACAGCCCGCAAACAGCTGTCTGTCCCAGCCGTCAGTATTAGGCGTTTCGATCAATAACCGGCCATCCTTCGCCAAGGCGAGGACAAGGCGCCGCAAGCTCTCTTCTGGCTCCCAAAGGTGTTCTATAAGCTGGAGCATGACGATGAGATCAAATGGCTGGGCCGGCAATTCCGCCGCTTCGAGCGGCGCTTCGACTACCTTTATTCCTTGTTTTTCCAGGGCGGTACGCGTTTCAGCCGGGAAATGCCAATCGAGACCGAAGAGCTCAAGATCAGGACGCGCTTGACGCAGTGCAATCAAAAGTTCGCCGTTGCCGCATCCTACATCGAGCACTCTTCCCCGCAAAGGGAGATGCGCGACAACATCCTTAAGGCGCTTTCGATTGACGATGGTCTTTACTCGTCCAAGGAGATTTGCCCGGCTCTGAAATCTATTCGAGAAGGTTCCGTAGTTCGCCGGATACATCAAAGACAGTTGGCTGATGTCGGGTCTCGGATTGAGATAGAAATGACCGCATCCATCGCATCGGACGTATCTGAAGAAGTCTTCACTGCCGTGATATATATAGTCGCGCCCGGTAGCGACAACTGTGCAGCTGTCACTGCCGCAACCGCTGCACGTTGTAGGGGTTGATCTTATATGATTTGTCGCTTGAGAGTTCATGTTTGCCGCGTTCAATACCTTTAGACCCTAGAGAGCCAACGCATCTTGAACCGAATCTGAGAAATCATCGTTCTTACGATTTCTCGAGAGTCGGATGAATTTTGCAAAACCACTGCGCTGCAGGCACCTCGGAAAATGCTCGTAGAAACCACCTTTGAGCAGGTGCCTATGAAGTTTTGCGAGATTGTGCTGCGGAATGGCGGGAAAAAGATGGTGTTCGATATGATAGTTGAAATTCGCCTGGTACATAAGCCATTTCTCAAACCAATTAGGGACTGTCGTCCGGGCGAGCGGCATCATGGCCCGCTCCCGTCCGTCCTCGTAAAGTGGATAATCCTCGGGCTGATGCTCCGCGATGGTGCGTATAATATTCAGGGCGATTGCCACGGCAGCAATGGGATAACCCCATAACAGAATGTAGAGATACCATCGTCCCGTGACAATGCAGAGTGCAAACAGCAAGCCGTTGAAGATGATGGTCACCATCGGCGCTAACCAGGAAGGCGACAGCGAGTTACCCGATGCTTTCTTTCGAGCCAGACCACCATATTTGTCAGCCGCCAGCCACACTCCCATGCCACCGCTCAGCGCCTTTACCATTACCCACGCGAGCGCCCGGAAGCCCTTGATCGGCTCGCGATAGGGGTAACCATCCTCATCCTTTTCTGTACCCAGATGTGCATGGTGGCTCATGTGGCGTAGTCGATACGCGCCGACTGACATCCCGACAGGCGCGGCAAAGAATATATCGCACCAGATATCGTTTTTGCGGCGGCTGGAGAAGAGGTGGAAATGCGACGCTTCGTGAACCCAAAGCAACATGCCTTGCGTTACCGCGGAGTTAATCAGGAATGGCAGCCATAGCACCCACCAAGGGCCGAAGAGCGCGATCGCCCAAGAGATAACGATCTGAACCCAGACCATCGTCGTCGCCACGATAATTGCGCGCGGTTGAGGCTGTTTCAACGATTCAAGGAAGCTCTGGTCGACAAGCCTTCTCGCTACCTTCATGCATTCATTGAACTGCGCATCCATGCAGTGACCAATCCTATCCATCCGATAACCCTCGAAGAAAGTTATCTACCTTCCTTTGAGCTCTTGCTCCTAACCAGCACATTCATACCGCCACCTTCCGGTATCATCGCCCGTACTTTGTCGGCGTCTTCAGGCAGCTTCCTGCCAGATGCCATTTCATCAATCTCGTAGCCGCCCTGCCAGAGAAGCTCCAACAATCTGTCGAAGTCTCCGGGATTCTCAGCGTAAACATAGGGGGCCAATTCAAGCATTATACGCGGCTGGAACTTTTTGAGAGTCACCGTCGCCCCAAGTAGAACCGCAAGCTCGTTTCCGTCCACGTCAAGTTTTATGAAATCGACCTTGCCGACCCCAAGATCCCGCAATGTTTCGTCCAGCGTGCCGAGCCGCGCGCCCTGTGTCGACATGAGTCGACCGTGGTGTTCGCTATGCAAATCTTCAGCAACTTCGAGCGGCCAGCTTGAATAGACCGCTTCGGGCATCGCTTCGGATGCACTTGCCATAAGCATCATCTGGTAAGCGTCGATTCGCTGGGCGAGCGTCGGGTTGAGCGAAATATTGGCCTTCTGTTTCGCGAATGCATGAGCCGTCGGCTCGAAGGAGATCACCCTGCCGGCTCCGCCCACCAATTGCGCCAGGGGCAACGTATGAGAACCCACATTGGCGCCGATGTCGAGGACTATGTCTCCGTCCCCTATCAGCTCTCTATACCTATCGAGCGTTCTGACCTCGAACCCGCCCAATAGGTAGATCGCGAAATCAACGCCGTCTCTAAGGTCCAGCGACCAATTTATTCCGCGGCGCTTCGTTATGACGGTTGCGGGTAAGCCAACGCAACCCCGGACCAACAAGACAGCTTTGGATAGAGAGCGAGCGATCAGGATTTTGTTGCTGGTGGATAACATTGTCCTCAGGCCGCCTCTAAGTGGTTTTGTGATTGGCGGGCGCTCTTCTTGCAACGACCAGATTGCAATATTGGCCCGCGTTTTTTGGATCAAGGCTCTCGTAATTGAAAGCAGTGCCAGGTGGATCCGCTATGTTGTGGAACTCGAAATTCAGCATCTGTAGGAATTTGGTGAGTTCGGCCGGGTTCACGGACGCTTTCGACAAACCATAAGGCCAGAACTCCATGAATACCCGAATGTCGCGATTCTCCCGCAGGACCCGCTCGGCACCCTGTAGAACGCTCAACTCATATCCCTGAACATCGATTTTGATAAAATCGACCCGCTGCCCTGGCGAAAAGTAATCATCCAGCTTCACCAATGGGACGTCGATGCTCACTCGCCCATCGCCACTATCAAATGTTCGGTGATCGACATTCAGCTCGGCCGAAACATACAGCCTTGTGGTGCCGCTGGCCGCTCCTACCGCGGCGTGTTGCAGGGATACATTCGACAAGCCGGTTACCGTTGCTTCAAGCTTTTCGAAGTTCGCCGGCGCCGGCTCGAAGGCATGGACATGGCCGGTCGTTCCCGTCAGCGCGGAGAACATGCGGGTATATATTCCGATATTTGCACCGATATCTGCGACGATCATGCCCGGCGAAATGAGCTCACGCATCAAAGCGCGCTCACGTCGTTCCGAAACTGCCTTCCATACGGAATAGAGAGGATAATACAGGGCATAACAATGCCGATAGAGCCAATCGGCGAGACGTAGCAAAACCATCCCTACACCTCTTCTTTTGACGTGAGGCGGACCGTGAAGAATGAGGCGAACACCTTGGGCAGCGCGACGCCTATTGCTCTGTCGAGCTTGAAGTAAGGCTTATAAGCCCAGCCAGGCACAGGAAACTTCTTCGATATCCCGCCTGTCACCATATAGGAGAGGGAGGTGAAATAGCTGATCCTTGTCTTCTCAAGGCTATAGCAATCTGCAAGCTCAGCGAGCCAGTCCGGCCGCTGAAAGAAGATCATATGTGGCATAGCCTGATTTGAGGTCGAAAGAGGACCCTGAACGGTATCCAGAACCGGGCGGCGGATACTGAAATCCACCGGCTCATGATGGAGAAGTTTATACATCGGGTAGGATAGCCAAGACAAATAAGGTTCCGTCGCATACACCCTGCCGCCCTTTGTGAGCTTGCGTGTCGCCCCGCGAAGGAACGCAAGGGGATCCTTCAGGTGATGCAGAACATTGGTCATCGTAATCACATCGACGCTATGGTCCGCGATGTCAGGCAACCCAGCGATCTCGTGGCAATCGAAGACAAAGTCCAAATAGTCTAACTTCAGCACATCGGAGGTGATGACATTCGGTAGGAAGCGCTTGAGAGGCGACGTTCCGCTTCCGATTTCCAGAACGGTATTCGTGGCAATATCCGGTTCCTGTCGAAACATCTCCTGGTAGAGCTCGCCATACCAATGCATCAGGTTGGGATTTGCGCTTAGCCGCTCGCGATTTGCCAGCGTTTGAGCAAGATCGGCGTCATAGAGAGTGCTTTCGATTTCCATCGTCAGAGAAACTTTATTCGTCTTGCCGCAAAAGCCAGCATAGCCAACAGAATGGAACCATGGCGCCAACGCGAGATGTTCGTTTCACCGTAGAGTCTTTCTCGATAACCGATCGGAACCTCGACGATCTTAAGGCCCATCCGCGCGGCGCCGAAGATCAGGTCGAAATCACCAAAGGGATCGAAATCACCGAAGTAGGATCTGTTTGCCTGAAGTTTGAGATAATTGGAGCGGCTGATCACCTTGGTTCCGCATAGGGTGTCTTTGTATCTCTGGCCAAGAACGAAGGAGAAAGCCAATGCGAAAAACTTGTTGCCCAGGAGATTGAAGAAACGCATCGCCTCCTTTTCCATGGGATAGACCAAGCGAGTTCCGTTGATGAACTCGCCTTTCCCATCCTTGATGGCGTTGTAGAATTTCGGCAAATCCTCGGGCGGGACCGTCATGTCCGCGTCAAGAATCATCAAGACTTCCTTTGTGGCCAGCGAAAAACCCTTCCTGACGGCGTCGCCTTTACCCTTACCATCCTGTTGGGCAATCAGGATGGTGCGTTCGCCGCCATAGCGCTGTTGCGCTTCTTGGATCGCCTTCCACGTTGCGTCGGTTGAATTGCCTTCGACAAAAATGAGTTCATCATCCGGCCCCATAACCGGCAACCGTTTGACAATATCCTCGATATTTCCTGCCTCGTTTCTCGCTGGAACTACAATTGACACCGACGGCTCGGTTTTCGATGCGGCATCGCCGACCGGCCTCGCAATCGCGATGTTGAGAAGGCAGAGAGTTCGAAAAAGCGGAAGAGGAGCAAGGCAACGGTTAACAAAGCCACTGATAAGTGGGATGTAAACCGGGATTAGAATCTTCTGGTCCAGTCGTATTAATTCGAAGTCTTCGAGCGTCAGAAGATTCTCGACGTCTTCATGGGCAAGCCAATTCGATTCAGGAACCCGCCGGCGCAGGCCGAGCTTAGATGCGAGAGTTGCAAGCGGCCGCCACATGCTGCTGTAATAGGTAAGAACAAGGCGTGTCTCAGGTGAACACAATGCACGTGCCTGAGCGAACATGCTCTGTATGTCTCGTTCGTAATGGATGAGGCCGCTGATGACCAGATAATCAGGTTTGGTGTCAGCGACTTCTTCGATCTTGACGACCTTGTGCTCGTCAAACTCTTTCACAGGTTCAGTCGGTTGCGTTATCGAGCGAAACGTTATCTTGCCCTGAGGAAATTTACCAATCAGCAGAGGCGTCGTCGGATCGATCTCGACCACGGAATTCTGGCCCAAGACAAAGAGGCCAATGTACTTTCTCAATTGAGAATAGAAATAGTCCCGCATAAGTTACCTCGGCGCCAAGCGGTTCAAGCGCCAATGTCCCAGGATGAGGGCTGCAGGCACGACGTACACCACAAAAAAGAGAAAATGAACGGCCGTCGCCAGGAGTAACCCCTCTGAGGGTGAACGCCCTAGCAATACGAATGCCGAAACGACGGATGCATGGAAGGTGCCGACTCCGGATGGTGCAGCTGGGATCATCAGACCCAATCCCCCGGCAAACAACACGAATAACGATTCTTGATAACTCAGCTCGACGCCGACAAACCGGGCGACGAAGATATACGCAAGGGCGTATGCCGAAAGCCACAAAACCAGCGTCAGAAAGGCCGGAACGATGGTCACGGACAGAGATAAGCTTCGTGCGGAATTTCCGATAAAATGAATAACGTGACGGTCAAAGAAATCTTGCAGTCGCAGGAGACCGAAGACGGGCCGCAATATCGGGACAAGCCGATTGCCGAAATTCCTTACCAGAACTGCCGATAGAAATATCCCAACTATTGCACCAACCATGATGACCAACAGAGCATTTCGGTACTCGGAATTCAATGTATGGCTCAGTAAAACCAAAGAAAATATGCCGACGGAAATGATCGTCACCAAGTCAACCATCTTTTCGACCAGAAGCCTACCAAGAGCGTCTGCGTAGGGGACGGTCGCGACAACTCGGCTGTAATGTACACGCAAGAGGTCTCCACCTCTCGCAGGAAGGAACATGTTGGCGCCCAAGCCGAGTAGGGAGGCCATGAGGGACGTTCCGTAACCGATCTTGCCATCCAACAACAGGCGCCACCGCACCGCATAACCTACCGCGATACCAAAGGTAACAAGCATAAACCAAAGGAGCGATGTGACGGATATTCCGCTACGAAAAATCCGGATGGCTTCCTCCCAATCCACCGCCTTTAGCAAGAATATCAGGAGGAAAATGCTTATTGCCGAGGCTATAAGCATCTGCAGGCGTTGATATGCAGGAGCCGCCGCCGCAGCTTTGCTCCATGAGTTATACAACCTCTCACGCATCCGCCAGTGACTTGCGGCTTCAACAGCCGAACTGGGTAGAGCGTTTTTGACGGGACGTTTGAGCATAAAAGGCCTGCGTTTGAATCGATCGCAAGTGGAAGTCGAGGGTGAAGTCGACCGCATACAGCACTAACGGGCGGCCCGCTACCAATAGTTTCGTCGCGGCGCCACCTCAATTTATGGTACCCACAAGTCTTCTATTTCCTAGTCGCACGCAGCCTGGAATCAGCGTGATTTAGCGCTTGCTTACGACCGCGGTTGATTTAGAACGGCGCTCCGCAAAGGCTCGATATCCGGAAATTTCTAGAGCGCGGGAAATGAGAATGAGTGATCAGCTTCAAGCCAGGCCGAAACTGAATAGTTTGCTTTTACTGACGATTGCTGTTCTCTTGACCCACTGGATGGCCTTCTTCAATGAAGGAATATTTGCTGAGGATGCCGGTTTATTTCCAACATTGATCTACAATGATTGGATCGCCATCGCGGACATGTTTTCTTCAGCAGGGGTGCCGGTATTTACGTACTATGTTTGGCCGATGGCCTTCGTTGGGAACGTTTTGCTTTTAAAATCCTTTGTCATAATTGGGGTCTACTTCATTGCGATCTTCTCCTACCTCCTAGCTTCAAAGTCTGGATATTTTTCGGAGCGCGAGTCTTTGGTGCTCGCAATATTCACGCACTTGTTGCCGCTCCCCACGATCACGGTTATTTTTACATATTCGATATACTTTAATGCCTATGCCATTTTTCTATTGGCTACATATTTATTCCTGTCAATCGAATGGATGCGCGGAAGGAGCCACTATCTCCTCCGCGGACTGGCAATTTGCATTTACTTCATTGCATTCACGCTGAATTCCTTGCTGGTGCTCTATGCGGCTGGTTTCGTCCTCGTTTATGCGGTGTGGCTGAGAAGGACAGGGCGCCGAGTTCGCAATGCGCGGGAATTGGTCTCGACATTTTCATCATTCTGCCTTGCACGAGCGGATTTCACCATTCTGCCCTTCGTGTACTGGGTTTGTAAGGCAATTTTCTACCCTAGGTACGGATTATACGATAACTACAATGGCTTTACCCTAAATGTTGAAAGCATTGCGGAGAATTCCTATCGATTTATATTTAATGGCACGATCTTTCCTTTGGCAAGGAGCGTTTATGATTGGAATGTTTATCTCTACTTGGGAGCTGCGGTCTGTTCGATCCTTTTTGTCGCGTGCTTTGTGTTCGCGAACAGGGGAGATGCTCGAAACGCTCAGCTAAATGAACGCTCTAGCGACGGTTTCAAAATTATCGGCTTTGGGATATTTTTACTGCTGTGTGGGACGGTCCCTTATATACTTGTTGGCAAGAGCCCCGCACCCGGCGTGTTGATGAGAAACGCGATGCTTATGCCGCTGCCGATAAGCGTGGTGGGTATCGGGATATGGCGAGTTATCAAATTCAGATCGACCAACCTTCAAAGCCATAGGGTTGCAATCGTGGTGTTTGTATCACTTCTCACCGTCTTCATCGGCCGGTGGTGGGAGAGTTACGCGGCATGGCAAGCACGGGCAGCGAAGGATCTGGCTGTCTCTCAATATCTCGCTGATCATCCTGAGTGGTCTGCCTATTCGGTTTACTGGATAGTCGACAAGCTTCCGCTGTCTGGCGAGGTTTCGGAGTATGGGTTCGCTGACTATACCTCTAAATTCCGCATTCTTTGGGGCGGACAAACCAGGATGGCATTTACGCCCGCCCACATCTTGTTTTTTGGCGTTGATACAAAGCCGGGCGTTAGGCCCGTCCACTCCAATCTTCCCGCTCGAATCGCTTTTTTCTGCAATTCTTGGGCCAGCGCAAAAGATATTGATTTGAGCGGCCCACAAGCGGAACTGGAAATTACAGCCACGCAAAGATCATGGAACGATGCTTCCGTCGCATCTGGATACCTCTATTACCGCTTCATCGAGCCTAGTGGCTTGAAAAATTATCTGGCTGAACTGGTAAATGTAACGCTGCGGGCGCTTTGAGGCTTATGGCATCACCAAAGCCGTGGCTGGCTCAATTGGCCCTGAACCAAAGGCAGCAGTCCACGGGCGCCGTCGCGACTGCCACGGGCGAACTCAGGTGCCCGTCTTCGCGGAGACCGCTGAGTTAATCCGCGATCTTGAGACGGCAGATCGAGGCTGTCGGTCGCTGGGTTGATCGACCCGCAAAATCCGGGGGCGCGTGCACCCGCCATTGCTAACCCATCATATGGCCTCGCATCCGCGGGGCCTTTTTCTTTGGAGATGATGAATGCCCAGAAACCCATCAACCGGCGTCTATTCCAAACCCGCCGGCACGACACCCTCCGTTGGCCAGGTCATCGACCCGGCGCCGTGGAACGCGCTGACCACCGACCTCGGCAACGAAATCACCAATTCGCTGCCGCGCGACGGTTCGGCGCCGATGATCGCACCCCTCAAAGCCGCAGGCGGAACCCTCTCCGCACCGGGCGTCGGCTTCGCCTCGACCCCGCAGACCGGCCTCTATCTGAAAGGCGGTGGCCTGCTCGGTTTTGCCCAGAACGGCGTTGAGGTCGCGTTCGATCAGGATCTGGTCTATGCGGTGAAGTCAGGCGATTACACCGCGCTCGCATCCGACGACAACGCCGTCCATCGCTTTACCGCGGCAGCCACGCTCACCCTGACCGCAGCGGCAACGCTCGGCGCAAACTGGCACTATTGCGTCATGGCCGATGGCGGGGATGTGACGATCGATCCGAACGGTTCGGAGACGATCGACGGCGCGGCCAAGCTTATCCTCAAGGACGGTTACAGCGTCGAAATCATTTGTTCCGGGGCCGCTTTCTTCACCAACAAGCTCTTCGCCAGGATCCAGAGTAAAGCCGACAGTTCGGCGGTCGGCGATTTCATTGTCGGGCTCACCCTTTCCAACAACGTCGGCAGCCCGAATACGCATATCGATTTTGCTGCAGGATCTGCCAGGACGGGATCGAGCTTCGTTTCCAGCGCAACGTCATTGACGAAGCGAGTGACGGGAACATTTGCGGCCGGCACCGGTGCTGGCGGCCTTGACGCGGGCGCCATTGCAGCGAACGCGACCTACTTTGCCTATGCCCTGCGCAAGGACGCAGACCTGTCTTTCGACATTGTTCTCTCGACCTCGGCAACCATCGGCGGCGTCACCACAACGCTGCTCTCGCGCAACCTCTACATCCAGCTCGCCATGTCGGCGGCAACGGGGCTTTTCGCCGTGGCGGCGATCGTTGCCCGCATCTTCGTCCAGCAGAAAATCTCAGGAGAATTGAATGGCAAACCGCCTGCAGAAGGGTAGTGCCGCCGCGGCCATGGCTGTGGCGCTTGTCGGCTCGTTCGAGGGATTGCGCCAGAATGCCTATCCCGATCCGGCCACACAGGGACAGCCGTGGACGATCTGCTATGGCAGCACCAATGGCGTGAAGCCTGGCGATCACAAGACGGTGGAGCAATGCAAGGCGCTCTTGGCGCTGGAGCTCAAGACCTATGCGCGCGGCGTCGAAAGCTGCGTGCGCGTGCCGCTGCCGGATGCCCGTTTCGTGGCGCTGACCTCGTTTGCCTATAATGTCGGCGTCAAGGCGGCTTGCGGCTCGAGCGCGGTCAAGCTGATCAACCAGGGCAGGGCGGCCGAGGGCTGCGAGGCGCTTTTGAAGTGGAACCGCGCCTCCGGCATCACCTTTCCCGGCCTGACGCGGCGCCGGCAGAAGGAACGCCAATTCTGCCTGGAGGGCATCTGATGTTCTCCCTGCTCGACACGCTCAAGATGGGCGCCGGCATCGCCGCCGGCCTGATGCTCTATCACCTCTATGCCGTTTCGATCGGCTATCCCTCGGCGGCAAGGCAGGCGCGGGCCGGCTATATCATGCTGGCCGAAAAGGGGGCAGCCGATGCGAGAGCCGCCGAGATGGAGCGGCAGCGTGACGCCGCTGCCGAGGCCACCGAAGAGCACCGCAAGCGCCTGGCAGCCGCCGAAGCGTCAGAGCAGGCGGCCAGAGACACACTCGAAATCGAGATCCAATCCTATGAGCTTCAGCTTTCGGAAAAGAACCGCGCTTGCGCTGTCACTGCTGTTGATCGTCAGTGGCTGCTCCGCCACGGTGCGGCTGAACAAGGTGGCGGTGATCAAGGGGCAGGCGGCGGCCGGCATCGCGCTGCCGCCCTTGCCCGATGATCTCCGCAGACAGGAGGCGCATGCGCCTGTTGTGGAAGGCGAGCCGGTCATCGCCATCCTCGCCCGCGAGCGCCAGGCGCTCGACCGCGCCAATGCCCGCCAGGGCCGCACCACTCGCTTCTATGACGACCTCACCAGCAGATTTGGAACACGCCGATGATGAATGCCATTTCGCTTGCCCTTGTTAATCCGATGCTGAGTGGCGGGGGCGGGGGCAGCGCAGACCCCGATCGCTACATGTTCTTCGCAACCCGCAATCGCATGCCGTCGGGCACGATCGTCACCGCCGCATCCGGCACGAATTACCTGTGCAGCAAGATCGTCGTCAACACGCCGCAATATAAGACCAGAACCTTCCGCTTCCACTTGTCCGGCTTCGCCTCGACGGAAGGCGGCAACGCGCCGCAGGAGACGGTCGTCACCGGCACGATCGGCACGCCAGGCAATTCTGTGGTCGCCGATGCGATGTTCATCCGGGTCGCCGGTGTCTTTTACCAATGCACCTTCGCCGGTCTGAACACGCTGACGGTTGCCGATCAGACGAACGGCGCCTGGACCGATGAGCTGACCATTCCCGATGTCGACCCGGAAAGCGAAATCGAAATCTGGCTGTTCTATCATACCGGCGTCGGCGACAAGATCTGGCCCGTCTACCGCATCCAGAAGCATCGCGGCGAGCGCGTCTGGGGCGCCGGCGATCTCGCCACCCTCTTGGCCTTCAAGGACACCCCGCTTGCCGACAGCACGGCGGCACTCGATACCAATTACGCCACGCAGACGCAGCCGCAATATTACGGCCCCGACTTCATGGTCGCCAAGGGCGATTGGGACGGAAGGCCGGTCGCGCTTGCTATCGTCGACAGCCTGGGTGAGGCGCGCCAGCAGTTTTCCGCGGCTGCCGACGCGCGCGGCAATCTCGGCTGGTTTCGCCGCTGGCTCGACCAGGACGGCGGCATCGGCCGCATTCCCTTTCTGATGGTCGGCATGCCGGGATCCGGCTCCGTGCGTGAGCTAACCGGCAGCGGTGCGGCGATCGCGACCCGGCGCTGGGCCATTCTCGATGAGATCGCCACCTTCAACAGCGGCAAGAAGCCGTTCACCGTCATCGCCAACCAGATGGGCCAGAACGACACGGCCGCCACCTACGCCGTCTTCTTCACCACCAACTACAGAAGCCTGATCACAAGGCTTCGGGCGCGCTATCCCGGCGTCAGGATCGTCGCCTTCCCGCCGCTCGGCCGCACCGTTTCCACCCGTACGGTGACCTTGACGTCGGTCGGCACAGTCGTAACCGCAACGATCGCATCCGGCATCAGTGGCCTGGCGACCGGCCAGACGGTTTCGATCTCCGGCGCTGCGCAGACGGAGTACAACGGCAATGTGGTGATCACGGTCACCGGGCCGACCACCTTCACCTTTAATTTCGCCGGATCGGCGACGTCGCCGGCAACGGGCTCGATCAGCGCCAACGACCTCTATGCGAGAGCGGAGTATCAAAACGTCTCGGCCAACAACAGCTGGCCGGCGGACGGCACGGATGCCTCCGGCAAATGGCGCCTTCGCAACGACATTCTCGCCAAGACGAGCGGCTGCTGCGACGATGCGATCGACACCTATGCGGCGTGGGTTTCCGGCGTCCGGGATGGCGTCTGGCCTGGTATGCTGGAGCTGCCGAGCACCACGGTGACGGTGCAGGCGGGAACGGACGGTGTCGCGAACTACACGACGATCGAGGTTGCGGATGCAAGCATTTTCGGGCCGGAACAAGAGATCAACACCTATGCCGGACCGGATGGCATTGCCCGCCTGTCGACGACCTCGATCGGCAGCATCTCCGGCAACACGATCACGATCTCGATCCCGCGCGCCACGGTGCTGCCGGTCGGCTCCATTGTCCGCCCGAGCGTCACGCCGGATGGCGTTCATCCCTATGGCGCCGTGATCGACCGTATCTCCGGCAGCATTCCCCAATCCGAAAAGCTGAAATTTTATCCCTAAGGCATAGCGAGCGGCTACAGAGATGACCTCCAATGACGATATTCTCCGCGCTCTCGGGCGCGTCGAGGGAAGGCTGACCGGCATCGAGGAAAACGTCGCACTTCTGCGCAATGAGGTCAGCGATGAAAAGGCCAATGCCCACGATAGCCGCGCCGTGATCCACACCCGCCTCGACGAACAGGCAAGGCAGATCGCAAATCTCGATACAAGGGTGGCGATCAGCGGCGGTGTCGACGCGCAGATCCGCGAGGAGATCAAGATCCTCAAGGGGACCGTCGAGAAGAACCAGGAGGCGGTGGCGCCGGCGCTGGAAGAATGGAAACGGATGAAATCGATCGGGTACGGGATATCGGGGCTGATCGCCTTTGCCGGGCTGACGATCGGGGGATGATTGCCTATGCCAGCGACGGCGCGGTGGCAGCGTTAAGGCATTGGTTGAAGATCAGTTGAGCAATTGCTCACGTATTCCGTGCTGCTGCCATTTTGTTGCCGACAACGGAGCAAGTAAAACAAATTTTAGACTTTGCTAACGAACAAATCTGTTCCGTGGTGGTTTTCCTCTCAGGAGGAAATAGTCATGAAGAGCATGAACCATCGCCAAGTTCGCATTCCCGGTCCGCGGGAGCATGATGTCGCCGAGCATTGCCGCAAGTTCGGTATCGGTCCGGCGGAGGAGAAGAAGCTGAAGAAGCTTCTCGGATCCCGCGCGCCGCTGCACGAGATTCAGGCCAACGCTCCGCCGCGGCAGCCGCGGTGGCGCTAGCGACGCTTCAACGACCTGTCACCCTTTCACGCCGCATTACGACGATGATTCAAAGAGTGAGAGAACGGAGCAACGAGCCCCAGAGGCGAGGGAGAAAAATCCCGCTAGCGGGCTTCCCAGGTCGCCGATAACGCTGCCGACCCACTCCGACTCGCTCAAAACCCCGCTCAGGCGGGGTTTTTGCTGGCTTGTGATGAAAGTTCTCTGTCTTCCCCGGGGTCGAAGCATACAAGTCTAACGATTGGAACATGACGGGAACAATTGTGACTTGTTCCTCCAGCGGATGTTCCCGCACGCGGGCCTATTTGCGGTGCCGTTCCCTGCGGAACTTCCGACAAAGACTGGCGTTGTGGCCGACGGACCGCGTAGCAGGTCTCGTCTCCTGTACCAACTGCTACCCCTGCAGTCGCTGCGCGGTCCACTCACCCATCTTATATGGCGGAAGCGCTCTGCTTCCTGGCGATGAACGGCAACGATCTCGGCCCGTCAACCGCTCGTGCAGACAAGGCGCGAGCCTTGCAAGCGGATCAATGCTGCAGCTGGCGCGACAGCATGAGGATGTAGTCGTCGGCGATATCGGCGACCACCATGGCGGCTTCTGCCGGCTGATATCCCTTGCAGACCGCGTCACTGACGATTTTCATCACCGCCGATTCAAGCGCCTCCCGGCAGTCGGACAGACTTTCGACATGCGGGGATTTTGCACGAAATTCTAAGACGTTATTCATTGCATACCCTCCATTTGATGTTGCCCGGCCCCTATGCGTGGAAGCTGCCTCTTCGCTAAGAGGCAGGCCACGGTTCCGGCGAACTGCTTCAGGAATAAGAAACGTTACCCTGAGGATACGATGGCACAGGGCCTGACGTATTCAAGCGTATGCTGATATTAAGGTAAGCCAGTAGGGTTAATTCGTCCGCTGATGTTGCATCGTGGCCTCGCAAGCAGATGCGGGGAGCTGTTAGAGTTCCACGCCGGCAAGTCCTATCCTGCTTCAGGCGCTGATGCGGCGGCCGGCCTTATCAGCCTCTTTGCGATTGGCGCCGTATTTTTCGATGATGTCTTTGGCATCCTCGTTGGAAATACGGTGTTTCTTCGCGAAGTAGATGACGTCGTAGGGTCCGTCGGTCGCGGCCGCGTTTTTCGTTTTGTCATTGGTCATGATTTTTCCTTTCATGGAAATGTAGAGCCGAGTGGCGCGTCACGTCAGGACGCGCCAGCTGCATCGTCTCATCAGGATTTGAGAGCCGGCATCACGTCAACGTCAGCCGGATGGGCTTCGTTCCGGATTATCGATGAGACCGGGCTGTCGTATGTTTTTCCCAGATCTGGGTTGCCTGAGCTGCGGTGCCGGTCTTGTGGAAGCGCAGCAGGTGAAGCCCTTCCGCCCGTCGTTTTTCGTCGAAGGCGCTGTTTTCGTAGTCGGAGCCTTCGACGATGCTCTCGCTTTGAAGAACGGCCTTCAGTTCCTGTACGAAGTGTCCGGTGATGTTGAAAAGAGTTTCGTTCTCGGGTGCCTGGTTCATGGTTTTCCCTATCGGTGGTCGCGTGCCATTAAACGCGATGCTGGCTCAGCAACCGCGTTGGTAAAAAGCATCAAGCAATCCGCGCCCCTATGGGAAGGCTGGTATCGGACAGCGCTTAGCCGTGTCTGTCTGGAGTTCCATATATGGTGCAGCAACGCCGCCCTGCGAATCGAGGGGGCACGGCAGGTCTGAAGGCCGCACCTTAAACCACTTGCCTCCCAGATACCATATCAATCGAAATGCCGAAGAATATGGAGGGAGCAGGACGGTCTTCGCTTTCCGAGTTTAAGGCAAGCGATCCGGGTTCCCACCAAAACGGTTGCTTTTGCAGAAGGGACCAGGCGTGGATGCGCTCGTCATGCCGGGCCGGCGTATCGGTCAGCTCATCAGAGGTACCCTGAACAAGCACGCTCTTCCACGTTCGGTTTTCGCTGAATTCTTCAACCTGAACACAGGCGGGTGAATTGGCCCGCAATAGATCAACCTTCAGGCCCGGCATGGAAAATATAAAAAGCCGGTCCTTTTCATACGCATAATGAATGGGAACGATATAGGGATATTTGTCGCCCAGACATGCCAGGTGCCCACGGGTGTGGCTTGCCAGAAAGGCGAGGCAATCTTGTTCACCCATTTCTCGCAATTGCATTTGCGTTGTCCAGTTCCGTCGTCAGCGTTACAGACCCTCGTTTGACAAGCACAGCGAGGCGCGTCTTGGCCGTGGTCCACGGTGTTCCAGCGCCTACCAGAACACATCCTTGAAGACGACATAGACGATAAAAGCCACGCTGATCGCCGGCGTCAATTTCACCAGAAAGTCGATATAGCGGAACTTGCCGACATGCTGGACCAGGCTTTTCCACGAATGGATGTTTACCGTGGCTGACATGATGCCCTCCTTTGGGGCCGGGGAACTCTAACGACCACTGAAGCAGTGCTCGTTCACAAACTGCCACTACACCAAATATGGGTGCCAAACGTCTGCGCGACAAGGCGTGGCCGATTCCCGGTCAGGCAGAGAGATCACGCCGCTGCGCACAATCGCCAAGCGCGGCGCGAGCGCGCCGCGAGGACGGGGCGCGCCCATAGAGGATTGTGCTTTTACCTCAACCATCGCTTCGATCAGTTTCAGGCGATCGAGTTTTTGCCGCTGATCGTCGTAGAGCCTGCCCAACAGCTCGTAGGCTAATCCCGAGGGGCTGCCTTTGACCAGTAGTCTCCCGATCACCATTTCCTGATGGGCAATGCGGCGCGCGGCCTTCACGATATGACAACGTGCAAGCTTGAGGTCTTTCGGCCGGTATCGTGTCGAAACCATATTCTTAGCTCCCCCGCATTTCCGTGATTCCTGAGAAAAACGGAAATACTCTAGCGAAAATCTTCGGCCTTGAGCGTGAAGTTGTTTCCGCGTCGATGCTGATAGGCTCTCGATGCGGCCTCCTGAATGGAAGAACGGGCGGCATCGAAGGCATTAAGGTATGCGGCCTCGGACGAACTCTGCGTGATAGTACTGCCGAGTGCGCCTTCTTCGACCAGAAACCGGACCTCGAACATGCCGTCATAGCCGGTGAAACGCACGCCTTTTCGCACTTCGTCGAAGCTCCGGCTTCTATTTGGAAAGATAAGTGCCATGGCGGTCGATCCTTGGAGGTGGGCGCGGGCCGTTGACTCGGAGCCGGCGATGAACTGGATGCACGTAGAGAACGAGGAGCTTGATGCCAAAGCCTGTCGGCATGTCCGACGCCGACCGATCTCAATGGCCGACCGATCTTAATGGATGGTCTGCACGATGACCCTGTTCTCAAGCAAGGCCTCGGACGTCTTGATCAAGCGTACCGTGTTCGCGATGACCTCGTCGGAATAAACAGGGTCCGCACGGGAAATTTCATCCGTCATGTCGCGGAGAACGCTGTTTATCTCAAGCAGAGACGGCACAAGGTCGAGCAATCCATCAGCCGCCAGCCCGTAAGCCAGGCGACCGATCGCCTCACTGAGGTGATCTAAAAGCGCTCGCCTTTCGGAAACCGCCAATGCCGACGGCCTTGTGAGGGTCGCTTCACCGTTGAACTGCATGATGCGTATCCTCCCCCCTCTAAAATGGGTTTTGCGACGGCATTATCAATGGCTGCCGGCGAATGAGGTTGCGGCCAGGTGGCAAAGAGCGCAAGCTGAGCGATCGGCGGGCACGATAAGGGCACCGTCGCTTGGGGCGCGCACGTGAACCCTAGCCCCAATGAAGGAGGACACAATGTCTTCCCCATCTGATCCGTTTTTCGATGTCACCAATTTGAGAATGCTGGAGCGCATTCTTCGAAAGGCCGGTTTCCGTGGCGGCGAAACTTACGCGATCGATATCAGCGAGATCAGCGCGACGAGTTTCCTCATTCATTGTTTCCAAATAGGCATCGTCGATGAGGCCGCGCTGAGATCGGCTTTGAGAATGTATCTTGCAACCCAGTTGAGTTCGAACCCGCGTCCTCAGGCGATCGAAGACGCGTCTTTTGCAAGATGGCAGGATGACGGCGGCGCTCCGGAGAAGGCCTATCGGATTGGCCGGTATACGGCGCCCCGGCGTGCCAACGCATCGCGACGGCCGGTCGGTTATCGCTTTCCAAAAACCAGGCTGCCCGAACGATGATCGGTGAAGGCCGCCGAACGCGACAGGGCAGAATTATCGCTTCTAAATCGCCGCATCGAACCTGATTCATGTTCGTAGTTAGGCGTGTCGTTTTTCCTGAACGGCTACACGCGTCTGAACGGCATGCATCGCGATCTGATGTGACACGACGAAAAAGGATGAAAACATGTCCCGGAACCGCGCCGATCAAAAGGACGACGCCGGGAAACGCGCGATCATCGCTTCGGCGCAGAAGAGCGCAACGTCAAGCCCGACTGCCGACGATCTGATCACACAGGCTCGTCACGCCCGCTCACCGTCGGCCGAGCACGGGATCGATAGGGGTGCTAACCAAGCCTATGGTGTGGCGCGGACACACAAAGGTCCGTTCGACAACGCCACGGCATTCAGCGCGCCCACCTACGAGCATGATCTCCCGACGAGGCAGCAATTGGAGGCCGCCCAACGCAGCCAATCCGATGCGATAAATCAGCAGGAGGCAAACCGTCAAAGAGGCAACCACGGCAGTCAGACAAAGAGGGCGAAGCGGAAATCTCCCTGAGCAGACGTAGGGCGAGAGCGACCGCATTCTGCAGGTACGCATCCATGTCTTCGCCGACCAAGCCGAACACGGTTCGAACGCCACCACGCCGGTCGGTCGAAAGCCCGCTCTCACGGGCTTCTCCTTTCAACCTTCAACTTGAGCCCTCAGGCCGCGCTGAACGGCACGGCGACGAAGGTCTTGCTACCAGACGCGGCCTTCAGACCGCGGCAAATGGCACGGCGACAAAAGTCTTGATACCGTCGCGTTCGACGAGCAGCAGCACCGATTTGCGGCCGGCCTTGCCGGCGTCGGCAATCGCGGCCTTGACGTCGCGGCTGTTGTGAACCAGCTTATCGTTGACCGAGACGATGACATCGCCCGACTGGATGCCGGCGGCAGCGGCCGACTTGTCGGGATCGACGCTGGCGACCACCGCGCCGCTGACGGCGCGCGGCAGGTTGAGCTGCTGGCGCATGTCGACTGTCAGGTCGGCAAGTCCGATCCCGAGGCTCGGCTGGCCGCTGCTCTCGCCCTTGTTGTCCGAGCTTTCGGCCGCAGCCTGCTTCTGGCCGTCCTCATTGCCGCCGACAGTGACGTTGAGATCGATCGTCTTGCCGTCGCGCCAGATGCCAAGGGATTTTTTGGCGCCCGGCGAAAGGTCGGCCACCAGCCGCGACAGATCCTTCGGCGTCTTGACGGTCTCGCCGCCGACCGAGGTGACGATATCGCCCGGCTTAACGCCGGCCTGCGCCGCCGGCGTATCGGCGGTAACGGCGGCAACCAGCGCCCCGCCTGTCTTGTCGAGGCCGACGGCATCGGCGACGTCTTTCGTCACCGGCTGGATCTGCACGCCGAGATAGCCGTGATCGATCGAGCCGTTTTTCTGCAGCTTGGCGACGATCGCCTTGGCTTCATCCGAGGGGATGGCGAAGCCGACGCCGACGCTGCCGCCGTTCGGCGAATAGATCGCAGTGTTGATGCCGACGACATTGCCGCTGCGGTCGACGAGCGGTCCGCCGGAATTGCCATGGTTGATCGGCGCATCGATCTGGATGAAATCGTCATAGGGCCCGCTGTGCAGGTCGCGGCCGCGCGCCGAGACGATGCCTGCCGTCACCGTCGTGCCGATGCCGAAGGGGTTGCCGATCGCCAGGATCTGGTCGCCGAGCTTCAACTGGTCGGAATCGCCCCAGGCAATCGTCTGCAGGGGCCTGGGCGCCTCGATCTTCAAGACGGCGACATCGGATTTCGGGTCGGTGCCGATCAGCTTGGCCGGCAGTTCCGTGCCGTCGTCCAGCGTCACCTTGATGTCGATGGCATTGTCGATGACATGGTTGTTGGTGACGATCACGCCGTCCGGGCTGATGATGAAGCCGGAGCCGAGCGCCATCGCCTGCTGGGAAGGCCGGTTTTTCGGTGCCTGGTGCGGCAGCGGGATGCCTTGATCCTCGAAGAACTGGCGGAACTGCTCGTCCATCGGCGAGTCCTGTTGGTCGGCGCTGACGTCGGTCGCCTTCATTGTCGTGGTGATGGTGACGACGGCAGGTTTGTCGGCATCGACGATGGACGCGAAGGAGCCGCTCGCGGCCAAGACGCCGCCGCTATCGGCTGGCGCGGCAATGGCGTTCGAGCCGTTGATGGTGAAGGGCAGACAGGCCGCGCCGGCGATGATGGCCGCCCCGACCAGCGCTGCAGCGCGGTGTTTGCTTAAGATGTGTGACATGGTGATGGTCCCTTGCGAGAGTGTTGGCTTTGGATGGCGTCGTGGTTCCACGTCTTGGGACCTGGCGTCGGATGGCGTTTGGCGCCAATGCCTCCGATCGCAGCGCAGTCGTTGGGGTGGCGACCGGGACAATCGAAGAATTCGCGCTCGGGATTCATATGATCGCGGCCGGCGGATTTACAAATTAAATATTGATCATGTTTATATTGCCGATTTGTAAGACATTACTGGAATTTAATCTTTGTGCCGACGGTTTTTGAACCGGGTGCCACACGCTGGGTCTTCCGGCCGAGGTTTGGCTTCGCAGCGCGTTCTCCCCAGCGATTTTCATTCGAAAATAAATGGACTTATTCCCGAATCCGTTGATCCGATCGCCGCATGCGCCCGTAATTTTGCCGACAGATGATCATGCTGCTGTTTCTGGAAATTGTCTGCCCGAAACTTGTTGCGAATATAAAATGTTAGTAGACTCTAAATTATTTCTTCTGCAGAAAGTATAGACTGCGAATCGGCGGGTTTCGCGGCAGCATATGAGGGGCGATGGGCAAGGCAGTGGAGCGGGGGCGCAACGGCAAGCGCGGCGCGCATGTGACGTTGAGCGATGTGGCGAAGAAGGTGGGCGTCAGCCCGATCACCATCTCGCGCGCGCTTCGTAATCCTGAGATCGTCTCGGAGGATCTGCGCGAGGTGATCCTGCGCACGGTCGACGAGATGGGTTATATCCCCAATCTTGCCGCCCGGGCGCTGGCCGGCCGCCACAACGGCAGCGTCGGCGTCATCACGCCCGCCTTGCATCAATACGGCTTCACCGGCCTGATGACCGGTATGGAGGATCGCTTCCGCGGCACCGAGTTCACCGTGCAATATTCCAATACGCTGAACCATGGCGAGGGGGAGGCCGGCCTGCTGAAATCTTTCCTGACGCAGAAGCCGGCCGGCGTCATCATCGCCGGCGCCGAATCCTATCGTGATCTTCTGCCGCTGATCGAGCGTGCTGCCTGTCCCATCGCCCATATCGCCGATCTCAGCCAGGAGCCGCAAACCCTGGTCGTCGGCCTCGATCACTATGCGGCCGGCGCCGAACCCACCCGTTTCCTGCTGTCGAAGGGCTATAACAGGATCGCTTTCATGGGCCGCGGCGCGGATGTCCGCTCGCGCCGCCGCATCGAAGGCTATGAGGCTGCGATGCGGGAAGCCGGGCGTTTCGACCCCGATCTCATTATCGGCGGCGATGCGCCAAGTCGCACCGGCCTCGGCAGGCAGCTGTTTTCCAGCCTGTTGCAGCGCGTGCCGGATATCGATGCGGTCTTTGCCCAGAGCGACGAACTGGCGCTTGGCGTTCTCATCGAATGCGCCGTGCGCGGCATCCGCGTGCCGGAGGATGTCGGCATCTGCGGCTTCAACGATCTGGAATTTTCGGCCTTCACCGAGCCGTCGCTGACGACGGTGCACATACCGCGCTACGATATCGGCTACCGCGTCGCCGACATGCTGCTGCGCGCCGTCCGCGGCGAGCCAGCTGATGAAGACAAGGCTGACTTGGGCTTTACCATTATTCCGCGGGGTTCCACGCGGTAATCTGGTCAGACACACCGACAATAGACGTGGAGCCTAGCCTTGCGGAAGCTTGGACTGGGCATAGCCAAGATTATTCCGTAATATGGTGAAATGACAATCACTGTGCTGAAAAATGGATAAGGCGGGACTGTCTTTTGACAGAATGCGCACCTTTATTCGCGTCGCCGAGCGCAGCAACCTGTCGATGGTCGCAAAGGAACTGGGCGTCGGCCAATCCACCGTGACGCGGCACCTCAATGAACTTGAGGAGGCTGTCGGTGTGCCTCTTCTCAGCCGAACCACGCGTCGCGTCACCCTTACGGAAGAAGGTAGTCGCTACTATACCAACTGCCTTCAGATATTGCGCCTGGTCGAACAGGCTGCTGAAGAAGCCAGAGATGCCCGTCAAGCCCCTGCTGGCGCAGTTCGCCTTTCCTGTACCGCAGCACTTGGCGTAATGCATGTCACGCGAATGATCTTTGACTTTCAGGACAGGCACCCGGATATCCGCGTCGACCTCAACCTGACGGACGAGCGTATCGACCTGGTTCGCGAAGGCGTCGACGTGGCGCTCCGTCTTGGACCTCTCGCCGACAGCTCGATGAAGCTTCATGCGCTCGGAGAGAGCCAGCGGCTGCTGGTCGGCGCTCCGGCTTATTTTTCTGTCCGCGGACGGCCGCAGCGCCCGGCCGATCTGTCGCGCCACGAAACCGTTGTGATGTCCAACGTGGCAGGCAGCAATCAGCTCCTTCTTTCCTCTCCCGATGGCGCCAGCCTGATGGTCCCGGTCAGCGGCCGTTTGCGCGTCGATCACGGGCTTGCGGCGCGCGAAGCCCTTGCCGCCGGCCGCGGCATTGGTCCCACACATCTCTGGCTGGTTCACGATCTTCTGGAAGACGGCCGGCTAGAGGTCGTGCTTGGCGACTATCGGCCTTCGCCGGTTCCTGTAAGCTTGCTGATAGTTCCGGAGCGTGCAGACATTGCCCGCGTTCGACTCCTCGTCGACTTTCTGGCCGCCGAGGTCGCTAAGCTGCCGGGAATCCGGCCATCGTAAGCCTCTTGTTTTCAGGCATCCCGTTCTCGCAAAACCGCTGCCGCACCTTTGCGAGACGCTTCAACCTCCGAAAGAGCGCTTGTCGCCGCGCCACCCCGACGTCCGCAGAAACTGCTCCCAGCCGAGCGTTCCGGGATTCAGGCGACGGCTCCATTCGAGATCGTGCTCCTTGCCGAAATAGCCATACTCGACAGCATATTCGACCATCCCGAGAATCTCTCGAACGAGAAGTTTGTTGGCGGCAAACTCCGGAAAATAGGCGAGCAGGCCGTCCCTGGTGAACGCATTTCGATACTCGGCCTTGAGGCCGGTCACGCGTTGAAAGGTTTCGACCATCTCCCGTGGAGAAATGATATCGCCGACGATCGGCAGCGTTTTGCCGTTGTAGCGCTCGGGGTTCGAGAAGATCTCGAGGACAACAGGCCCGGTCGCCGTCAGCGGATCGACAAAAGGTGCTGCGAAATCTTCCGGCAGATAGATCGGCAAGAGCAGGGTGTCGCCTTCCATGCGCGGCGCATAATATTCACTTAGATTCGTATAGAAGAATGCCAGCATAATGAAGGAATGAGAGATCGGCAGGCCGCGAATGTAATCTGCAACGCGCGCTTTATCGGTAAAATGCGGCGCATATTTCGTCCCACCGGTGATCTTGTCGACATTCTCGAGCGTGCTGAACACAATGTGCCCGACGCCGGCCTCGACGGCCGCATCCGCCAGCTGCCGGCCGAGCGGAGCCTCGCTTGTCTCCGGCGGGGCGATCGGCGGCGTCATCAGAAAGGCGCCATCCGCGCCCTTGAACGCAGCAACGAACTCATTCTGGCGGCCGAGTTCGAGAGGCACGGTGGCGATTTCAGCGCCGAGCTTCTCAAGACGTAGAGCTTCGGGCGAATCCTTTTTCCGAGTGAAGGCACGGACGCGGAAGCGCTGGCTCTCAAGAAGCGTTGCAACGACGCTGCGCCCCTGTTTGCTCGTTGCACCGGTAACCGCGATCAATAGCTTGTTGTCTGTAGACATAGCTTCATCCTTTCCCTGTCATTTGCCGCCGACCAGAGTGGCAGGCGTCTTTACAAGGCAGCGCAGTCGGTCCGTGCCGATAGCCACCTCGACTGTGGCTACCCTATCGAAACAGGCTCTATCGCTGTAGATTGCTGAAAAGCATAAGATAATGCCGTTTTATGGATAAGTGGCGCCCGGCCGGGCGCCGATACCAGTCGGTAGCGCATCACGGATCGGAAACACCGGCAGTCAGGGAAGGACGGGCGGCTCGATCTCTGCCATCCACATCACTTTTCGCAAAGCCTTCGGCCGCCGGAATATGGCTGATAGGTACAATCGGACGGTCGAAAGGAGCGGTAGCTGCGCGAGCAGGCGGTGATGTTACAGGACTGCGGCGCGCCTTGGCCCTCGACGGCTGCTTCTGTCGATCGCACTCCGTCCAACGTC